>JBBALJ010000259.1:0-1044 GCA_040403075.1 Bacteroidia bacterium | reverse complement strand
TTGGATTAGCGATTCTTAAAAAATATTCAGTTAAAAGCGATTAGTTCTCCTGCTGCGCAATGCTCTTTTTGCCAAAAATATAGCGACCAAATGATCCAATAATCATTGCGAAGATGACGCCCACGTTGGCATAAGCCCATGCACCATCTTTACCACCGATAGCACTTAAGAAATATCCTTGCCAACTCAACCACGATGCGAAGGTATTAGTGACAAATCCCCAACCAATAATTGTTCCAACTGCAACGATGCATACGGAACTCCAGTTGGTAGATCCGTATTTTCCATTTGGAGTAAATAAATCGGCTTCGATATAGCTCTTCTGGCGCATCAAAACATCAGTCACAAATACAGCACTCCATGCTGCAACTGGCACACCTAAAGTGATCAAAAATCCTTGGAATGGAAAGAAAAAGTTATCTGCAAACCAAACGATGTAAATCGCTCCGATTAACATCAGGACGCCATCAAATGAAGCGGCAATATGGCGTTTCACTGGTACTCCCAGACTAACAAGTGTTAACCCTGAAGAATAAAGATCCAGAATTGCACCACCCACTAAACCTAGAATCGCAACTAGTGAGAAAATAATTAAATACCACGTTGGCAATAGTGTTGTTAACGCTCCTATTGGATCCATCGCAATGGCCTTAGATAACTCTGGATCACTTGCAGATAGCGCTGTCCCGTAAATCACAAGAATGATCGGGACAATAGATGCGCCCAGCACTGTCCAACCAACTACAGATTTACTCGCAACAGATCTCGGTAAATAACGAGAATAATCTGCTGCGGCATTTACCCAACCCAAACCAATTCCAGTAACACCAAAGATGAGCGCGCCAATAAATCCTTGAATCGATCCATTAGGAACATTTAAAACAGCGCTCCATTTAACAGAATCCAGAGTAAGGGCGATGTAGCCAAGAGTTAAAACAATTGTGATTAAAGTCAGATACTTTTGAATTTTCATAATTACTTTAAACCCAAGTACGCCACCGATTAGCGTGAGTGCAACTGCCACAATGAATCCAAAAATCATCG
>JBBALJ010000258.1:0-1044 GCA_040403075.1 Bacteroidia bacterium | reverse complement strand
ATGATCAGACCGCTGAAAGTATTGCTCGCCCGATTTCACAGCTTGAAAGAGTTGTGGCAACAATCGTGCCCTTTGATGTTGAAAAAATTATCTCTGGTCAAGCAGTCTTAGTCCATCCACAACATAAGAAGAGTGAAGCTAAAGTAGCAACTCCAGCACGCACTCAGAGTGCATTTACCGTAGCTCCAAGTATTGATGCAGATAAAAAATCTGTACCGGTAAGTCATTACGCTGAGAATATTTTGCCAATTGGAAATATCACTTGGCGCAAGCGCGCTCAGGTTCAGGGCCGAGTTAATTCAATTAAATCAGCACCCTCTAATGCATCTCCATATGTTGAGGTTGAGGTTTGGGATGAAACTGGCGGAGTTACTTTGCAATTCCTAGGCAGACGTGAAATTACCGGTCTTGAGGTTGGTGCTCAATTACGCGCTGAAGGTATGGTGGGTGAAAATAACGGGCAGTTAATTATTTTAAATCCATCATATGAAATTGTTATTTAACGCTTAGTATTAAAAAAATCTTTTAAAACCTCACTGCACTCTTTTTCCATAATTCCAGAAATGACCTCAACCTTATTTAATGCCCTAGGGTCTCGAATTACATCCATTACCGAACCAACTGCGCCAGCCTTCTCATCCCAAGCTGCAAAAACTAATCTTTTAACTCTAGATTGCAAGATCGCACCAGCACACATTGCACATGGCTCTAAGGTGACAACAATGGTTAAATCATCAAGGCGCCAGCTACCAAGTTTTTCTGATGCATTACGCAGCGCAACGATCTCAGCGTGAGCAGTTGGATCATTATTTTGTTCGCGTAAATTTTGACCAGTTCCAAATATTTCACCAGCCTCATTAACCACAATAGCTCCGACTGGAACATCACCTTTATCCGCTGCAACCTTTGCAAGCGATAAGGCTGCCTGCATTATTAATTTGTAATCCACTAATTACTTTCAATCACCTGATTAAATTGTTCACCAAAACCTAATCTATTTGCAATCGCTTCAAGCTGCTCATCTGGATATAACTCAGTGTCATC
>JBBALJ010000257.1:0-1061 GCA_040403075.1 Bacteroidia bacterium | reverse complement strand
GTTATGGGCGCACTATCGGACAAAACGGACATTAAAAATAGTGTGTATCATACAAATTCGACAAGATCCAACATCTGAGCTATTTAAAAATGTTAATGTATATGATACAATAATACAATGGTTAATATTGGAAAAGGAAGATTTTATATGGCAAATACGGCAACTCATAAAAGCTGTCCTATTTGCGGGGAACTTAAAGAAAGATCAGAGTTTCATAAATGGAAATCTAGAAACGATGGTTTGGCTGCGTATTGCAAAAAATGTTTTAATAGCAAAAACAAAAAATGGCAGGAAGAAAATCCAGACAAGCTACCAACTATAGAACAGAATCGAATCTCTTCAAGAAAAAGATCATTTGGAATATCAGAAGAAAATTATGCACAGATGTTGGTTGACCAGGATAATCAGTGTGCTATATGCAAAAAAGAAATTGGCTGGGAAGCAGCAGTAGATCATTGTCATACTACAGATAAGATTCGTGGGTTACTTTGTAGAAAGTGTAACCTTGGTCTAGGTGGATTTAAAGATAATATTGAAACAATTAGAAAGGCTATCCTTTATGTTAAAAATATGTAAAGAATGCGGCATAGAAAAAAATATTTCTGATTTTTATCAAGGAAGAAAAGATTGCAAAAATTGCAAAAATGCTAAAGCTAGACAGTGGAGAAAAGATAATCCACAAAATACTGAAAGACATTTGGCAAGAATGAGAAAGCGTACTAAAGAACGCAGATATGGAGTAACTCAAGAGCAGTTTGATCAGATGTTATTAAATCAAAATAATAAATGTAAAATATGCGATATTGAATTTAATGGAAGCAAATTTACTCATATAGATCATTGCCACAAGACTAATACAGTAAGAGGACTACTGTGTAATAATTGCAATATGGCCCTAGGCCAATTTGGGGATAATACGGACATTATGGGCATGGCTATAAAGTATCTTAAAATCTCTTGACTTGCGAAAATCCCAAATGGTATACTAAACACCTTGGACAGTTTTCGGAGATAATATCAAGGGGTTAAACTCCAAGTGCGATGATGACGGAAGTTGTATT
>JBBALJ010000256.1:0-1063 GCA_040403075.1 Bacteroidia bacterium | reverse complement strand
CCACTTTGTAAGTACGCGGAAACAATAATGACACTAAAAAAAACAGTAGGATAAATCCAAGTATGCCAGCAAAAACTTTAAATAATTTCATTTTGAAAAAAGATTAATCGTAACGGTAGCGAACAAACCACCTATCTGCAAAAGTAATTCCAAGGATAAATCGGTAGTAGTCTTCTTGAATCAAACTATTTGATGTGTTACCACGTTTCAAATATTCAAAACTTAAATTCACTTTCGATCTGCTTTTACCCATTGGCAAACCCAGTCCAGCAGAGATTCCCATTATATCTACACCATTGTTATTGATGATGATATTACTTTGTTCGTATCTAAAACCAACTCGGTATTCTACACGTTTTAAAAAATTATTATAATCATTTATGTCTTGTGTATAGCTTCCTCCAAAGGCAAAAGCCATGCTGTTTCTTAAAGCATCTCCTGAAACACCTGAACTAGGCCAAGTGGTTTTATAGGCACTCCATTCGGTATACTCTACATCTGCTGCTAACAGTATTTTATCATCATAGTTAATGGATAAACCACCTTTCATACCCATTGGCAATGTCATAGTTCCATTTTCGTTATCAGTGCTTAGTGCAGTATCTCTGCCACTTCGAGAGCCACCGCCTATTCCCAATGATCTTAAGACATATTGCCTTGTTGAACTAAGTTCTGTTCTTGCATTCATAGTTAAACCTGCAACAAGAGTGGTTTTTTTAGGATTGCTTTTTTTGCTAAGTAATTGCTCGAATTGAAGGCCATAATCGAAAATCAAACCTCCAGTATATCTATTGGTTGATTCTTCAATATTAAACTTTAAGTAATCGACAGGGAATAAAGCCTGTGTGGTAGAACTTAAATTGCCAAAAATATAACCCATGTTCACACCAAGAGATAAAGAACGAACGCTGTCTTTGTATACTTTATAACCCATACCAATATAAAACTTGGTAAGCCCACCTTTACCAAAGAAAGTATTTGTTTTGGCCATATTGAAAGTATCTTGTGGAATACTGTCTACTGAAATTACTTTATAGCCAATGGAAGAATAAGGCATCAATCC
>JBBALJ010000255.1:0-1066 GCA_040403075.1 Bacteroidia bacterium | reverse complement strand
ACTGTAAATCCCCCGGCTCTGCCTTCGAAGGTTCAAATCCTTCACCCGCCACCAGATTTATTTCTTTTTGTACCCACTTGGGCACTTTGGTTTTGCAGCAATTACTTGCTTAGTTAATTTACCTTTGACACATTTAATACTTATCAATTTTTCTGCAGCTTTTGCTGGGGCATAAGTTGATGCTCCGATTGTTACAAGGTACTGCTGACCGGCAATTTTGTCAGCTGCGAGATTTTTAAACCGTGCATCTGTTGAGTATCTCGAAGTGCAAGTTGACTCTCCATATATCTGTCGAATAACTGCTGCATCAAAGTCATTGATTTTTAATTGACCGAGCTTACCCAACTTGCTGGCGTCATAGATTGTTACAAGTGATTGTTTTTGACCAAATGGATTTACATCAGGAACCCCTAACATATTGCCAATCTCATTCTGTATAGGCAAGATAAATGTTTTTTGAGATTGATAAAACGGAAAGTTTTTTGGCCATAATTTTGGATCCAACAACAGAATCCCACCCTTTTGCGAATCGGAATTAAAACTCAATAGACCAAAGTTTCCGGATGGATCGGCATCTGTAGGAATTTTTCCTTTACTGAGCATTGTGTATCCAATGAGAATATTTGCAGTATCAGGAGTTTCTACTCTTTGAAAAGCAACTGAATCGAGTATTTCGCCATAATTATCAAAGGCTTGCTGTAGCCATTCATCTTCAGTTTTTGTAAACGCAGTTGTAACAAGATCGGGTTCAATAAATGTGGCGTTACTTGCCCAGGTAACAACTCGAACGGGATCGGAGTTTTTCCATCGTGACGAAGGAGAGGGGTTACCGAAACTCATTTTTGAAAGATCGATGACAGGACAATCTTCTGCTAATGCAGGGGTGGGGGAAAAATTGATGGCTGCAACCAGCAATCCAAGTGCCACAAAGATTCTAGGGAGTTTCATTTAATGAGGTTAACGTGTATTCTTCACTTATACACTTTCTGCAGGTTTAAATCCTGGCAAGTTGCCTAAACATCCGATAATCAACTTGAAACCTTGAGTGCCTCCAATACACTTAATT
>JBBALJ010000254.1:0-1096 GCA_040403075.1 Bacteroidia bacterium | reverse complement strand
TGCGTAATGTGTATGGTCCTATTTTCATCAATACCCTCCAAGGCATTCGTTGCGTGTGTGAAACAGTCTAATCTTTGTCAAAGTTTTGCGGGATGGACCAATCAAATCTTCCTTACAAGATAAACACTTATAAGACCATTCACCAGTAAAGAAGTCATGGATGTATCCTTTGGCATTGGCATACTTCTTGGCTACAAAGGTTTGAAAAGGATCTGGTATATCCATATTGATCATATCTTTAGTATACAGGTTCGGCGAATATATGTCAAGTCTTTAAAGTTCGGCGAAAATAGAGGTCAGCAAACCTTCCTATGCCCTACACGGGCACTATTGGTTACTATCCCTGATTTGCCCATTTTCTCAAATTGCATAGCCCGTGTGCTGGTCTGACATTCTGCAAGGTATCTGAGCCACCCTTTGCAATAGGAACAACATGGTCAATATGCAAACCTTGCTCCCACCCCTTGACCCCACATTTTCGGGGAGCCAGAAGATTTATGCCTAAACCACATAAGTAACATATATCCCCATAAGTGGATATAACCTGGGATTCTTTATAGTCGTTCGTAATGTTTGCTCGACGACGCCTATTCTTAGATCGCTCTCGTTCTCTGACCTTGTCAAGGTTTGATGCACGATATTTGGCTGTTACAGAACGGCGATTTTTATTGGCATATCGTAATCTATTATACACACTTGAAGCAGCCAAACACTCAACACATGGTTTAGTCTTATGGTTATGATGTTTGCGATAACCAGCATAGGTTCCACAGTTAGAGTACATTAAACCATTATCTCAAATTTTGCGGGGGAAGTCAAGAAAGACCCAATTACCCCTAGTAGTATATGCTTCAGGTGAAGGAATCGGACCTTCATTATCAGTTTCGGAAACTGCTCTACGAGCCATTATAGGAACCTGAATTATACTTAATCAGTGTACCATGGATAAAGTTATCCACAGGTTTGACAATGTACCTAATGGTAGGTTAAGGTACATTTGCTGTGAGGTTTGGACATATAATGTACCTTTTGTAGTGTGAGGTTTGATAGTTATCCACAGGTTTATCCACAGATAGATCTTACTGATTATATTATT
>JBBALJ010000253.1:0-1112 GCA_040403075.1 Bacteroidia bacterium | reverse complement strand
AAGAACTTTAAGCAACAATTACTTCTAGCTGCTTAAACCGAACTCAGGTTATTAAGTATAAGTTCGGTGTTGGTCATATTATCTCTTAGGTTTTCTTTTTTCAAACCTTTGAGAACTTTGTATTCCTTGGTGGTTTTGCCAGCCCAAGCTTTGGTTATTATATCGGTAAGTGTAGCAAATTGTTGCCCCTCTTTTAATCCCCTTTTCTTCCATTCGTCTGTTAATTCTTTCCTAACCTCAATACTTTTCAATCGCTGATTTATCCAGTTTTCAGAATAACCTAAGTTCAGATAGTTTTCTAATGCCCTGTCTATACTCAATTCTGGGTCTTGCATTTCATCCAATCGTTCAGATGCTACCTTTGCCAACCATAGTTTAAATGGCTCGGCTTTGGGTGATGGAATGGATTGAATTAAGCGAAAAAGTTGCTCTGTATCGGCTACATCGGTCAAGCGCATTTTACCATCTGCAGCAAGCATTTTCAAACCGTGACAATTTTTCACGGTTTCATTTCCTTCTTCTTTAAGTCGCTGTTTGAGCTTTCGCCAATAGGCATTTGGGTCTATACTTTCTGTAAGTATGGCAATTACATCTACTATAGAAATATACCATTTCTCTTGCTTGGCATCCCAAAGAGTTCTTACTTGTTTTTCTTCGAATAATTTTATGGCGCTATCCTTACCCATTTTTATTAAATATTTTCAATGATTAAAATTTATGATATCTCTTAATTGCTTTTATAAAGGTTTATATTAAAGGTCTAATAAAGCTAAAATTATTCTTATAAGCTACAAATATGGCATTTTTATTCTCAATTGAATTCTGTTGTTTAAAATGAAAGAATAATCAAAGTATTTATATAGCAACTCAGCATTCGCTTGCGTCTTGCTAGAGAATATTTATTCCAGCTTTTGGCTAAATAATCATCTATCTAATTGTTTATCTTTTTCCTTTTGAGGCATCAAAAGGAAACAAAAATGCTTCGATTTTCAAGGTGCCATATGGTCGTTGAGCGGAGTCGAAACGCCATTTCGACTCCGCTCAATGAACGTTTCGAACAAAAAAATTTCTCCTTGCCGCTGTATATGTTTTAACTTCAAAACGCGCGTCAT
>JBBALJ010000252.1:0-1129 GCA_040403075.1 Bacteroidia bacterium | reverse complement strand
AAGATTCATGCCTTCTTTCAGAGTTATAAAACTCAACATATTTCTTTATTCCTTTATACAATTCAACCCCTCCATTCGCTGGGTTTAGATAGATGTATTCATATTTTAAAGATCTCCAATAACGTTCAATAAAAATATTGTCTAAAGCTCTTCCTTTTCCATCCATTGATATTTGTATGTTGTTTTTCTTTAATGAATTGATGAAAATAGGGCTTGTAAATTGAGAACCTTGGTCTGAATTTAATATCTCTGGGCATCCATGTTCGTTAATTGATTCTTGTACAACATCTCTACACCACTCAACTGTCATGGTGTTTGAAACACTCCATCCCATTATCTTTCTGCTGTATAAATCAATGATTGCGAACTTGTACATAAAACCTTTAAACATTGGAATATAAGTAATATCAACAGCCCAGACTTGATTTGGCCTTTCGATTAATAAGTTGCGTAGTAAATAAGGATATTTGTAATGAGTTTTATTGGCTATACTTAGATTTTTCTTCGGATAAATGGTCTGTAATCTCATGATATGATAAAGTCTTCTAATGCGCTTATCATCAACTCTATATCCTAAATCTTTATTGAGATAATTCACCATTCTTTCAACCCCGTAAAATGGGCATTCAATAAATTTTCTATCTATAAGCTCCATCAATTTCAAATTCAACCCTGATTCTCCTTTTGGTTTAAAATAGAAATTACTCCTCTGTAAATCAATTAGTTTACATTGCTTCTTAACACTCATTTCAACATAGCCTGGAGTAATGAGTGAGCGCTTTTGATCAGTACTCATTTCCCCAAGACTTTTTTTAAGAAATCAACTTGAACTAGAAGTTCGCCAATTTTAGAATAGAGTTCTTTCTCTTTATTTTCATCAACTTTTTCTAGTTTTTCCCTAGAGAAAACCATCTCAGATTTATCTAAAAACTCCTTTTTCCAGGACGTTATTTGGTTTTGATGAATTGTATACTTTGAAGAGATTTCTTGCAAAGTCAACTTCTCTTGAAGAGCTTCAATCGCAACTTTTGCCTTAAAAGCTGCTGTAAACTTTCGTCTTTCTTTTTTCATATTCAACTGTTAAAATTACACTTTAATCAGCTGTCCGAAAAATGGGGGGTGTTATATT
>JBBALJ010000251.1:0-1137 GCA_040403075.1 Bacteroidia bacterium | reverse complement strand
TTTACTAATTGATATAATTTTCTGTCGTGAAAACGAGTTGGTTTAAATTCTAAAAACTCAATTCTAATTGGCTTTATTGAATAACCACCCCAATTTTCAGGTCGTGTCAAAAGTTTGTCTGAAAAATTTGTTTCTGTTTCGTAATACTTTTTGTTCAACGTTTCAATATCATTTAATGCCTGTCCTTGATTGCTGACGATAGAAACAATTTGACTGTCTTTGTTACGCTCTGCAAAATATTTGTCTGCAAGTTCGTTGCTTATAACTGTTGCGTTGCCTTGTATTCTTATTTGTCTTTCAGTTGCTGTCCACCAAAAAGTTAAAGCTACTTTATCAGTTTCTTTTATCTCAAGTCCTTTTCTGGAAGTTAATGTTCCTGTTACTATAAAATTGTTTTCAGCAACATCTTTGAGTGAAACAAATCTTGCATTTGGATAATTGTCTGTGCCAATAGTGGATAAACAACAAGCAGTCGGGATATTCACTTTTGTCAAGTTTAATTCTTCGTCAAACCACTTTTTAAAAATATCTATTGGGTTAATTTCCATTCTGCTCTGTCAATTATGAAACTGCTTTCTTGTTTTTTGAACCCTACTTTTGGGTAATATTCCATCGCTGTTGGAACTGATAAAAGTAAAACCATTGACTGGTCGCCAACCTTTTCTTTTGTTAAGTTTATGAGTTGTCTACCAATGCCTTCTTTTTTATAGTCGTCCCTTACTGCAAGGTCTGAAAGGTAGCAAGCCCAAACCCAGTCTGTGATAGAACGGGAAACTCCAACTAATAAGTCTTTGGCCCAAGCAGTAACAATGAGATTTGAGTTGTCATACATTTTTTGGATGCGTTCTTTGTCATATGTTGGTCTTGGTAAACCAGCATTGTCATAAAGTTCAATTATTTGGTCTGCCGTTGGTCTTTTGTCAAAACTATATTCTATTTCCATATTACGATTGTTGTTGGATGTCTCTCTATGCTTGCTGCTAACGTTTTGCGGCTTTGCGAAGAAGCGGATTTCGGAGCACTAAACTGTCAATACACCACAAAAGTTGATGCGAGGTAGAATGTTCAATTAACCACTGAACCCGCTTTTTTGCAAAACCGCTGTGTGCGCCTTGAATGACAAATATAGTTCTTTAT
>JBBALJ010000250.1:0-1191 GCA_040403075.1 Bacteroidia bacterium | reverse complement strand
AAGCGAGCAATTGATTCACCGCGCTCTGCCTCACCCATTGGTCCTGCGCCGACACGACTACCACGTATTGCGCTTCCACCGGCCATTTTTACTCCTTAAGTTTCTTTGTTATTTCAATAACAAACTAAGTGCGACTACTGAAGCAAACCATATTCCGCCAACAACGATCGTGATTCGATCTAAGTTTTTTTCGACAACGGACGATCCACCATAAGTTGAAGAGATTCCACCACCGAAAAGATCAGACAAGCCAGATCCTTTGCCTTTGTGCAGAAGCACTAAAATAATCATCAAGATACTTGATAGAACAAGTAATATCGAAAGAGCTAAATTCATTTACTCGCCTTCATCTGTCTATACTTTTTGCCCTTTGGCACCCGGTAAGGATACTATCTTTTTGAAATCTTTTCTTATCCAAGCCAAATTAAGCCTTGTTCAGCACCCGGTGGAATTTCGAAATTCTTGCAAACTCCTCAGGGTCCAAAGATGCCCCTCCAACTAAAGCTCCATCGACATCTTCTTCTTTCATAATGTCCAAAGTATTAATTGACTTTACTGACCCACCATACAAAATACGACAATTTTCAGCAATCTCATCACTACCTATTTTCCTTAATTCACCTCTAATTGCTGAACAAACTTCTTGCGCATCTTCCGGCGTTGCAGTTTTACCAGTTCCAATTGCCCAAACTGGCTCATAGGCAATAACTATTTTTTTCAAGTCTGGTTTATGAAAACCTTTAAGGGCATTTCGTAATTGTTCTAGGACATGTGGAATATGGTTACCAGCTTCCCGGATTGATAATTCTTCACCAACACAAAGAATTGGCTTAAGCTCATTGGCGAATGCTGCTTTAATCTTACGATTAATCAATTGATCATCTTCCTTATGATTAGCACGTCTTTCGCTGTGGCCAATCAACACATACGTGCAGCCCAGCTTTGCCAGCATTGAACCAGATATATCACCGGTGTGAGCACCAGAATCTGATGCAGATAAATCTTGTGCTCCATAAAGCAAACGAATTCTATCACCGTCAATCAATGTTTGAACGGAACGAATATCTGTAAATGGCGGAATTATCACTACTTCAACAGCGTCATAATCACGATCTTCAAGTGAGTAAGCTAATTTTTGGGTAACAGCAATGGCCTCTAGATGATTTAAATTCATCTTCCAGTTACCAGCAA
>JBBALJ010000249.1:0-1193 GCA_040403075.1 Bacteroidia bacterium | reverse complement strand
AAATATTTACTTGTCCTCCATGAGACAAATACAATTTATTAGAATTAGCATCTACTGCGGGATAATCCCATCCGCCCGTACTGTTAATATGAAATGTTTTTACAATTTTATAACCTGATTGTGCTGAAACATGGGTTGTAAATGCTACTAGTAGCAGACAAATGGGAAGGATATTTTTTTTCATTTAATAAAATTTGAGATGATTATAATTGGTTAATACAATTTAAAAAATACGGACATATTTACCACCCTTCCATCCAATGGCGCCCATATCTCTGGGAAGCTTGGATTATTAAGTGGAGGATATACTATTTGATTGCTTTTATTTTGTCTGTAGTCAAACAAATTTTCGCAATTCAAAACAATGGATGTTCTTGCAATATTGTAACGCATCATTAATGCGGCAAAAACGTAAGGAATAGTTTTTTGGCCATTTTCCAAATACTGTTTTCCCGTATAGGCCGCTTCTACCCCTGCTCTGAATTTTTTACTGAACTCATAAGCAATAACTGTAGCTAATTTGTTGCGAGCAATTAAAGGCAAATTTGGCTGTGTAGGGTTATATTTTCTTTTAGCATTGGTATAAACGTAGCCCAAGTATAATTCTAAGTCATCTTTATGGGCAGCAATATAAGTTTCAAACCCTGCAGTTTGTAAAGGTTGGGTTTGGTTTTCGTACATATAAA
Source organism: Bacteroidia bacterium (assembly GCA_040403075.1). Lineage (GTDB taxonomy): Bacteria > Bacteroidota > Bacteroidia > UKL13-3 > UKL13-3 > RGVD01. The sequence goes on along the minus strand of JBBALJ010000249.1, from coordinate 507 downwards.
TGGATGGTGGCAGTAATGTTGGAATAACGCTTATTATCAATGGTTTATCTATTCGATTATAAAAGAATGTCTGATTAAAAGTAAGGCTCCATCCATCAATATTTGTTTTATAATTTACATCAAAATTAGCACCAGATGATTTTTCCACACTAGTGCCTGCTTTGGATCCAGCTAGATATCGATACTGTCTTTCATCTATTTCGGAATTAAACAGTGTTGGAGTTTTGTAGCCTAGCCCGCCACCAATTCGCATAGTAACTTTTTGATTGGCTTTATACATCAACGATAATCTAGGTAAAAAATTAGTACCATAATTATTATGTATATCAACTCTCAAACCAGTTTGCAAAGTTAGTTTAGGATGAAATTTCCAATCGTCTTGTGTAAAAAAACCAATCGTGCTATTTTTTTCATTTTGTAAAAAAGTACTATCAGGTAATTTTTTAGTGAACTCATCTCCGTTAAAATTAATTCCCATCACATAATTATGGTGTTCGGTTTTATTAG
>JBBALJ010000248.1:0-1227 GCA_040403075.1 Bacteroidia bacterium | reverse complement strand
TTATTTCTTCTCACACCCCGGGTGAGCTAAAAAGTACTCCTTGGTTTCTTTATTAAATTCAACCTTGCCACCAGATACTTCTTTATACATTACATCCTTTTTTGTAGTCACATGATTAAGCCCTAAGACATGACCAAACTCATGGAGTAATACCTCTTGCCTCACCCTTTTATTTGATTTGCTATAGGCAGGTGTTCTAACGCCGATATTTCCAGTGGTGTATGAAGTGAAGAATGATCCTGGCCCTCCTAGACCAATCGCTTTGCCAAACTTACTGCTACTTGGTGCATCAGCTTCGCTATAAAACCCAATTAATAACTCGTAATCTTTTCGAAGATCAACAAAAGCTTGTTGATCACTTAACCCTGCGTAGTAGAAATTAAGCGAAGTGGTTTGGTTAACCTGATCAATTACCTGCTTAACATCATCAACTGCGCTCTTAACATTTCCTGGATTAACAAAGACCTTTATCTTTTCACAGGTGTGCCAGGTTGCCGGTGCTGAGTTTCGTTTCGTCACCTGCAACCAAGCTAGTTTTGGATCTGCTGGTCCTTCTTGATAGGTATCAAGAATTGTTGGTGTTGGAGAATCAGCTAAATCTGCAATCTGTTTTGCACCTACCATATATAAACCAGCTGCAATCGCAAGGATTACAACTAGTGATATTAATGAGTATCTAGCTGATCGTCTTGGTGAAGATAACTCAGCCGCATCAACAGCTGATTCTTCATCAAGCCTTCTCCTTCGCCTCTTTACCAGGATTGCCAGCCATGGGATTAGATTAAAAACCAATATTGCAGCAATAAAATCTGATAAGTAATCGTCCTTAATTCCCTCAACCCTATTAGCGTCAATTGTGAATATCGTGGTGCCGATTAACCAAGCAAGCAGTAACAATCTCTTAAACCAAAGGTATGCGCCCTCCCACATCCCACCAACCTACAACCACATCAGATATTTGCAAGACGTCAAATCTTTTTTAGTTTTTAAACCAACTTATCTTCAAAATCTAATTCATAACTTGGGCAATAAATCTCTTAAATAAGCGCACTTTGCGCTGGCATATTGCTAATGAGGCGGTCTTTTTAACCACCAGCCGGGACCAGGAAATGCCTGGAACCGACTAAACGAAAGGAAAATAGTGAAAACTATTTCATTAAAGAAAGTATCTGCTGTTGCAGTTGCTTCGCTTGGATTCGGACTTTTGTCTGTTGTTCCGGCGAATGC
>JBBALJ010000247.1:0-1227 GCA_040403075.1 Bacteroidia bacterium | reverse complement strand
TGCTTTGAAGTGATTGTATGTACTTTCAGGTCATGGCTAGTAGCATTATAAAAAACCCCTTTATTTATTAGACCTTATCAACCAAATCCTTAAAATTTAAACCTCCTTTTTAATACAATAAGGTTCAAATTTCTTACCCTAAAATATAAATACAATATGGCATCAGTTGATCTAGTATCATTAAATGAATTCGAGACAGATAAGCACCCTAAAGAAATATATCGTTTAGGATTTACTGCTATGTGGGATATGTTTTCATATTACGGAATGAAAGCACTCTTGATAGCTTATATAGTTACGCAACTTCGATTAGGGGAACAGATGGGTTACGCAATTTTAGGAACTTATGCTGCTTTTATTTTCGGGCTAAATTTTTTTGGGGGGTTAGTGTCAGATAAATTATTGGGAAATCGAAAATCAATTATTTGGGGTGGTTACTTACAGATAACTGGACATTTACTTTTAGCTATTCCTTCTAATAATCTATTTTTTGTAGGACTTGCATTTGTAGCTACTGGTGCTGGTTTTCGCATGGCGCCCAGTGGTTCGTTAGTTGATAGCTTTTATAGAAAAGATCAATTTAGAAAAAAAGAGGATGGCTATGCAATGTTGTATATGATTTTCAATTTTGGTGCTGCACTCGGAGGGTTGATATGCGGTTACTTAGGACAAAATATTAACTGGCATCTTGGTTTTGGCGCTGCATGTATATTTATGATTATTGGGCAGGCGCAGTTCATTTTGAGAATTAATAAATCTCATGGGGCGCCTCCGGATATTGAAAAATTAAAAAAAATAGTTTTTATAAAGCCATTCAATAGGGAGCACCTTATTTATTTTTTTAGTTTAATTGTAGTTGGAATGGTATCCTTAGTTCTTACTTTCCCAGGATTCATGAATTTAATAATGATGCCATTAACTTTTATTGCATTCGTTTATATAATTTATATTTCTTTTAAATATACAAAACAAGAAAGGGAGAAAATATTTGCAGTATTAACTATTTGCATAATTGGCTCATTATTTTGGGCATTTTATGAACAAATTGGAGGTTCTCTAAGTTTATTTTCAATGCACAATGTAGATTTTAATATTGCTGGTCTTCAGCTATCAGGCTTAGCCATTAACAGCTTCACAGCTGCTGCATGGCTGATAGTGTTGATTCCCATATCAATAAGGATCTGGAAATGGCTTGATAATAAAAAAGCAAATCCGAGGTCATATATC
>JBBALJ010000246.1:0-1238 GCA_040403075.1 Bacteroidia bacterium | reverse complement strand
ATGATTTTAGAAAAGATAATATCAGTTTTTTCAATGAATTATTTGTAACGGTATTAAAAGTTTGCAAAGAGTTAGGAATGGCAAATGTTGGAACGATAGCCGTTGATGGAACTAAGATTCGTGCCAATGCATCTATTAGTCGTTCAAAAGATAAAGAAGGGTATGAAAAATGGAAGGCAAATATTGAGAAAACAATAGAATCAATGCATGCTAAGGCTGATGAGATACAAGTAGAAGAGAACAAAACCTTTGGAAAAAAAAGAGGCGATGAGTTAGAGAAAAAGATTGTCAGTAAAATAACTCTAAAGCACAAAATTGAAAAAATTTTGAGAAAGTACGAAGAAGAGAAAATTGATGCTAAGAAGAAAATTAATCTTACAGATGAAGATGCTAAGTTAATGATATCGAAAGGGAGAATAAGCACACATTATAATTGTCAGGGAGGTGTTAGCTTGGATGGAGTTCTTGCAGGTCAATACGTAACAACATCAGCAAGTGATAAAGAAGAACTCATCCCAATCGTTGAGCAGATTGAGATTAACACACTCGAAAAGCCTATCAATGTTTTAGCAGATTCAGGTTATGCATCATATGATAGTTATGAAAAAATAGAACAAAAAAATATAGTATCATATATGCCTGATCAAGAATATGAGAATAGCAAAAAAAATGCTGATAAAATTAGCCCCTACGATCAAAGCAATTTTAAATACAATAAAGAAAAGGATTGTTATACATGCCCACAAGGGAATGAATTATTTTATAAAGGCATTTACATACACGAAACTAAAAAACAGAAGTCAAATGTTTACACTTGCAAGAGTTGTCATACATGTGAGTTTAGAGAGCAATGTACTAAAGGCAAATATAGATCAATATACAGAGAAGTTAGAGAGCACTTAAAGTTACAAGCTAGAAATAGATTAGACTCGCCACAAGGCAAAGAAATCTATCAAAAGCGAATGCACACAATAGAACCAATATGGGGAGATATCAAGTTTAATAGAAATTTTAAAATGTTTAGTTTAAGAGGGAAAGAAAAAGTAACAGGTGAGTTCAGTTTAGTAAGCTCTGCTAACAATATTTTGAAAATCTATAATAAATTTATTAAGAGCATGGCTTCTTAGAATTTGGGACAATTGAATATTTTTTGTTTGTCCAAAATTTCAATTCTCGGTCAGCCTGGAAACACCCGACTTCATTGTATAGGTTAAAATAAAACAAATATAATTGTGCAA
>JBBALJ010000245.1:0-1249 GCA_040403075.1 Bacteroidia bacterium | reverse complement strand
TGGTGAGGAGGTAGAGATACCTTCTCATCATAGCTTAGTTAATGATTATGATTATTCTGATTATACAGTACATCCTTATGATGAGGAGTCAGAGAAGAAGTTTAAACGAAAATAGTTATGGAACAAGAATTTGTAAGCTACGAGGTTGCAGTAGCATTGAAAGAATTAGGGTTTGATGAAGAAGTGTTAGAATACTACTACACTGATACTAGAGAATTGTGCGATATAATGAAGGAAATTAAAGCTCCACTAAAACAACAAGTACTTAGATGGTTTAGGGAGAAGTATGGATTATACGCGACTATAATATTCAGAACAAGTATGGAGGATAATAATGAATATTGGGATTGGTTAATCAAAGGAGAAGAAGTTGTTTATAGGCATTTTAAAACATACGAAGAAGCAGAAAATGCTTGTATTGATAAACTAATAGAACTAGCTAAACAACAGAGTAACACTGATGACACTCTGTTAAAACAACAAGACAATGGAAAACTCTGAAAAAATAGGTATATCCTTTTTTATCACAATACTTGTAATATGTATTTCAGTTAAAATATGGCAAGAAACTGATTTAAAACCAAGAGCTGGTATTGTTGTATCTCACGATGTTTCATCCAATAGAAATGGAGACATTACATACAATTCTCTTGTTAAATGCGATGATGGATATATTAGGAGAGTAAATGATATGTCTACATATATAGTACCAATTGGAAGTAAAGTAGTAATTAAGACATATAGCTAAACAACAAGACAAATGAGAAAGTATAGAATAATAGAAATTGACAACCATTTTTACCCACAAGAAAAAAGGTGGTTGCAATGGGTATATTTAGATAATATAATTCCATGTTTTACCTGGAATAACGATAGAGATTATCATTCAATGTGCAATTCTAAAGCAGATGCAGAAATTGTTATTGAGAGAAGAATTAAATATCTATCACCAAAGAAAGAAGTTATTCACGAGTATAAACAACAACAAGATGAAAAAATTAAATAAGTTTGAGAGATACGTATTAGAACAAGGATTACATATGTGGCAAGAAGAAATGCTAGAACATATTGTTGAAACTGAGACTAAAGGTAAGAGATCAGTATTTGCTAAGGAATATCCACCTATGGTAGTTCAAGAGATTAAGGATAAGTTAGACGAGTTCACAACTAAACAATAATATCATGCCTGATATTGCAATGTGTTATGGCTCTATAGGAGCTAAGATTTGTCCATTAAAGGACCAGTGCT
>JBBALJ010000244.1:0-1272 GCA_040403075.1 Bacteroidia bacterium | reverse complement strand
AAGTAAGTATACCAAACAATCTTATACCGATGCAGCATTATTAACAAAGTTTAATGTGGCTGATACAAGTAAATACACCAAACAATCTTATACCGATTCATCATTAGCAACAAAATTGAAGTTATCAGATACTGCAAGTATGTTAAGTAGTCGCATTGGAAAGGATACGCTTAATTTATCAGCAAGAATAAACGTAAAAGCGAATACATCTGATGTAAATACAGTTTTAGCACTTAAAGTAAACACTATAGATATAAATACAAGCTTGGGACTTAAAGCGAATGCTTCGGATGTGGCAACAAGTTTATCAAGTAAAGTTGATAAAATATCAGGCAAGGAATTATCTACTAATGATTTCTCTAATACAGAAAAAGCAAAGCTTGCAGCTATTACAGGAACCAATACTGGCGACCAAGATTTAAGTAGTTACGCAACTAGTACAGCCCTAGCTTTAAAAGCGAACACAGCAGATGTAAATACAGCTTTGGCGCTTAAAGTAAATGCATCGGATGTTGCAACAAGTTTATCAAGTAAAGTTGATAAAGTAAATGGCAAGGAATTATCTACCAACGATTATTCGAATGTAGAGAAATTAAAGCTTGCAGCCATCATCGGAACCAACACTGGCGATCAGGATTTAAGTAGTTACGGAACTAATTCAGCCCTTGCTTTAAAAGCAAATGCAGCAGATTTGTCATCAGGGCTTGCGCTTAAAGCAAATACATCAGATGTAACAACTAGTTTAGCTACAAAAGCAAGTACTGCTGATTTAAATACGGGTTTAGTAACAAAAGTTGATAAAGTAACGGGTAAGGAATTATCCACCAACGATTATACTAATAACGAGAAAACAAAATTAGCAGCTATTACAGGAACTAATTCCGGTGATGAAACTACTGCTACTATTAAAACTAAATTAGGGGTTACTACATTAACAGGGTCTAATACCGGCGATCAGGATTTAAGTTCCTATGCATCAAACACAGCATTAGCATTAAAAGCAAATTTGTCGGATTTAACTTCAGGGTTAGCGCTAAAAGAAAATGCAGTTAATAAATCTACTGCTGTTGATTTAGGTGGAACATCCCCGAGTGATATTTTATACCCTACTCAAAAAGCTGTAAAAGATTATGTAAATGCCAATAATTCATCGGGAGGTATTGCTGATGGAAGTATAATAACTATCAAACTAGCTGATCTTGTAGTAACTGATGCTAAGCTAGCCACAGGTATTAATAAATCAAAAGTTGGGTTAGGTAATGTAGAAAATAC
>JBBALJ010000243.1:0-1272 GCA_040403075.1 Bacteroidia bacterium | reverse complement strand
GAAGTATTCCTAGCTGTGATCAGATTGATGTAACAAAAACTACAACTGAAAAGCTTGAGATGCCATGTCTTGATGGCTCATCGGTAATTAATTTCCACACCATAAAGGGGCCAATAATTATTAATGTTTGGGGCTCTTGGTGTGAAGGTTGCCGGGAAGAGATGCCCTATTTAGTTGATCTATATGCAACTGAGACTTTTACTAGTGGCAAAATAAAACTACTTGGTATTGATGTAGATGAGAGCTCATTAGATGCTGGACCTAATTTTATCAAATCTCACAGCATGACCTGGCCACACTTATTAGATATTGATAGCAAATCAAAGTTTGTCTTTGGTATGGGAGTTCCAGTTACTTGGTTTATTGATGCATATGGTGATGTGATTTATAAACATATTGGTTCATATCGTGCGAAGGAAGAGTTGTATCAACATGTAGAGAAGTACTTCAAGGTTAAACTTTGAATTATTTTGATGTAATTGTTGCATTAGCAGTAGTTATTACCGCAGTTGGTGGATTTAGAAGCGGTTTATTGCAAAGCATCTTTAAAACAGCTGGCTATATCGCAGGTGGTGTTATTGGTGTTGCCATCGCAGTTGAAGTAATGAGCAAGTGGAGCAATACCCTGGCAAAAGCAGGGGGTGCGATAATTTTAATTTTATTACTGGCAACAGCGGGTGAGTTTATTTTAGGAAAAGTTGGCCTAGGTTTTAGAAAAGTACTTCTGATCTCACCATTAAAATTTATTGATTCATTACTAGGTGGAGTGTTATCGATAATTAGAACTTCATTTATTGCTTATTTAATAGCAGTTATATTGATTGCCACCCCATGGAGTATTGGTAGTAAATACATAACACCATCAAAGTTTTATACCTACGCCGATTCACATCTACCAAAGGTAATTACTGATTTAAAAATACAAGCAGATAAGTTATTTAAAGAGCTTAATTAATCTTCACTCTTTCCGCTTTGCAGGCCTTCTGAAATTAACTTCATAACATTTGGATCAGCAAGTGTGGTTGAGTCACCAACTGCCCGGTTTTCAGCAACATCACGCAGAAGTCTTCTCATAATCTTTCCACTTCTAGTTTTAGGAAGCTCTGCTACCACCATAATCTGCCGTGGTTTTGCAATGGGGCCAATCTCTTTGGCAACATGATCACGTAATTGTTTTACTAACGCATCCCCAGTTGCTGCTTCAATGCCACCTCTTAAAATTACAAATGCCACAATTCCCTGCCCAGTCATCTCATCTTTGGCGCCAACAAC
>JBBALJ010000242.1:0-1283 GCA_040403075.1 Bacteroidia bacterium | reverse complement strand
TATACTAACCCTAATAAACTCCGAGTAGTAAAATTGCTTAATATAGCATGACTTTACAACATGGAAAAGAAACAATACACAAACAGCAAATTAAAGAGCCGCTTGGTTCTAGAGTTATTGCGCGGAGGCGATATCGAGGAGGTAAGTCGTAGAGAAAGTATAACTGTATCTGATTTAAGCACCTGGCGTACAGGGTTCATAAATCACGGAGAGCAAGGCTTTAAGAGAAAACCTGAACAAAGCCAGCTCCTAGAGGCTCAACGGCTGATTGGTCAGTTGCAGATGGAGATTGAACTCCGAAAAAAAAAGAGCATACTTTTGGAATCTCTAAAAAGCAAATAGCCATGAAATTAAGTATCCTCATAAATCCAAGAACTTCAACTACTTACCCAATGACAATGGTTTTATTGGTTGCTGACTATAGTTCCGCTTCCTGGTATGGTATTAAGGTAGCGAGCGCGAGCACGACAAAAAAAGGCCCCAAGCCTTTTTTGGATGATGCTCAAGCGTTAGAAGCTATAAAAGAAGAAATAGCCAATAGTCGATTTCACTCTGAAGGCTACATTAAGTTAACCAAACGAATGAAGAAGAAGGGAAAAATAGTCGCTAAAAACAGAGTTAATATCCTATTGAGAAATAACCAATTACTGAGTGCACAAAGACCAGTTAAACAAGGGGCTAGAAGAAAACATGACGGCACTATTATTACCCAAAAACCCAATGTGTTGTGGGGAACTGACGGTAAACAGTTTTTTACTGCACAAGAAGGAATGTGCTGGTTATTTTCCGTTATTGACCATTATAACGATGAAATATTAGGCTATCATATCTGTAAAGTAGGCAATCGTTTTGCTGCCATGGAACCTATAAAGCAAGCTGTAAAAAAGGAGTTTGGTTCAATCAATGAGAATATATGCAAGGGGACAAATTTGGCTATCAGGAGTGATCATGGAACCCAATATGACTCTGCTGATTTTGTTAATGAAATGAAATTCATTGGTTTAACAGAATCTAAATCTTTTGTTCGTAGTCCAGAATGTAACGGTATGATAGAAAGATGGCATAGAACCCTAAATGAACAAATTATTGAGGTAAACGCCTTTGAATCGCTCGAACAAGCAATACCTATTATTAGCCAATTTATTGAAGATTACAATGAAGAATGGATATTGCATAGATTTGATTGTCAGTCACCTATAGAAATTAAAAATAAATATTATAAACAACTAAACAAATGTGCTTAAAATTGTATATTTGGTACTCGGTTTATTGGGGTTAATACA
>JBBALJ010000241.1:0-1316 GCA_040403075.1 Bacteroidia bacterium | reverse complement strand
CACTAGTGTCCCATTAAAAATTTGATGCTATTTAGAATTAAACAAATTTGGCTCATTTAGTTTAAAGAGATCTTTGTCATTATGATTTTTATTTCGGTCAAATAGTTCTCGAAGATGTGTTTTATCTGTCAAAGATATACTCAGTATTTGCAAAACCTCATATGTACTTCTGTCAAGTTGCATATCTTTTTGGACGATTGCCACTAAACAGTAAGTGCATATTGCGGAGTATATTTGAATCCGAACTGCATTTTCAGTAGTCCCCCAGAATTTCTTGATTTTTAGATGTTGCTTTAGCCACTTGAAGAAAAGCTCAACTTGCCAACGATTCTTATAAAGTTCAGCAACTTGAAGTGAAGAAATGTGCAGTGCATTGGTTAAGAATACAAGTTCACGCTGTTGTTCGTCATCCCAATATTTAATCAATCTAAGTTGTTCTGGATAGTATTGTCTAGGATAAAACCCCGTCAATTCAATGGTTACATCTGAAAGTACATTTTTGGGTAATCTTCGTTTCCATTTTGTTATTTTGTATTGTAGGTTTTTCTTTGATCTTAGAACGAAGAAAGCTCCTATTTGATGAATCTTATACAACATTTTAAAGTGATTGTATGCACGGTCAAATATGTAATATGAGCCTGATTCATAAGGGATTTCTTTCATCGCATTAGAGTCGTGAACAGAAGCTTCAGTGATATGAAAAAATGCTGGTATCTGTGTTTCTACGTCATATAATGTATGCACTTTGATTCCTCCTTTTTTCTTGCGGAACTTGGCCCACCAGAATACTGAAAGACACAAGTCAATCGTCGTTGAATCAAAAGCATAAACATTGCCTTCGAGCTTGAAAATGTCAGAAGCTCGTTTCTGCCTAGCTTCATTTACCAAATAGTATGCATACTCCTCAAAGATTTGATTGGCTCTGGCTTGATTGGCTCTGGCGAGTGAAGATTTTGAAATGTTCTTACCCAAACCCAAATGATAAGATTTGCTGTGATGAGCATCAAGTGCGACAATCAAATCTCTTAAACTTTCGCGATTTGACAGTTGCCCGAACATTAGAGCAAGAAGCTGGTTCCAACAAGTGAAGTGCTTAACATATTTGTCTCCATTGTACTTACGAACGATGTAATTAAACTTGTTTCTATCCATAAAGGATACAAGTTGAGAGAAAACGTATTTATCCTTGTGCATATGCAAAAATCTTATAAGATTGCAAAATGCAAAATGAAATCCGTTTAATTGAAAAATCGATATAACCAACTAAATTTCAATTAATTAAAAGAGAAACTTTAAAATTTAATGGGACACTAGTG
>JBBALJ010000240.1:0-1317 GCA_040403075.1 Bacteroidia bacterium | reverse complement strand
CATTTTGATAAGATTGTCATTCCCATAACTGATTTGTTGAAATCAACAATTGAACAACTAAATTGTATTGATGCCGACACATTAGAAATATCAAATCTTAGAACTACAGAATTTTATAAACTTGATAAGGAACATTATGATTATAATTACTATAAGAACTTTCGTGAGGGTGAGTGGTATAAAACTTTCTATGTTCACTATAATAGATACATTTCGAGAGAGTATATAAAGATTCTGCAAGCAAGTAACCATTTTAAAGCAATCACATATACAAATTAATTTTATAAGGCACTGGAAAGATGTTGGCGAGGACGCACAACATCGGCAATAATCAAACATACTTATTTGACCTAACTAGGCCTCCGCCCCCAATCCAACTTCATATAAGAATAGATTAAAAATCAAGAACAAATTACAAATGGTTCCACCTTTATGGTTTTAAAGCCATATTCTTTTACTTTTGGCAAAAATAAAAATCTAAAAACTCATAATGAAATTGCTTTTTTCAATCTGCCTTTGCACTTTGTTTTCTCTTCAAGTTTTTGCTCAAGATCAAGTATCTTATTTTACAAAAAAATCTATAAAAGATAGCCTGCTTATTTCATCAGAAAATAAAGTGTATGTGAAAGCTGAGATAATAAGTTGTAAAGACAAATCTTTAAAAGACTGCAAAGAATGTGATGAAACTGACACACTATTGATAATCAAAAATTACAAAGGTATAGAGCTGTATAGGCTTGAGAAATATTATGATACGGAAGGCTATATTGAATTGGATGCCAGGTCTGTTTATGTAAAGGAAATTGGTAATGTGCTATCCATAAGTACATACGAAATGCCAACTGTGGCAAGCGATAGAGGGAATATTCAATTATTTAATACAGACAAGCAGGGTAAGTTGAGAGCCATCACTGGTAGCATTCCCTTGAGTGGTGAATTTGGAAATAGTGATTTCAAAATACATAAGGCAAGTGCATTTGAAATTAACAACCAAACATGGATTATTGAAACTAAAAATTTTACGGGTCAATGTGGTTTTGAGATAGGAAGATTTTATTTTCTTGACCTCAACGGATTCAAGGGAAATGAAGAAGTTTTTCCTGATAGCATTCCTGTGTATGCTAGCAAAAACAATACGATAATTATCAAAGGTAAAAAGCCTCAGAGCCTTTATGTATTGATGGCACCCAGTGAAGGCGCTGCAAAAGTTAAGTTATTACTGAAAACAGGTATGAAGCTCCAATTATCACATATAGTTTATAAGAACCTAACTAAGTTTGTGGTAATAAAAGCAAATGGTCAATCCTATTATTTAAA
>JBBALJ010000239.1:0-1320 GCA_040403075.1 Bacteroidia bacterium | reverse complement strand
CTAGGGTATATGTATATATCGCTATCATAGAATCTACTGTATGCCATTGGTTCCCGCCATTTTATATGAGTATTTCCTACACATCCTATAGACATATAGGTTTAGCCCATCTCCGTATTTATTCAAAAATGAGACATAGTCTGGCATAAATACACTAGCAAAGCCTAGCCTATCTATAACTGTTTTATCTACCTTGAAAAACCAATCTCCAAGATGAGCACATAGTCTATCAAAATCTTCTTCTGTAAATTCCCCTAGGTTATTCTTTACCTTATTGCCCATATCAGAGACCATAACCGTTGCTTCTTCTGCCATAGCCGTCCAGTCTTCTCTGGAGTATTGAGCTATTCTTTCTTGAGCTTCCAGAACATACTGGTTATCTGGCTCAGTTCCAAGCCAAACCTTCCATAGTTGTAAACATGTTATCTCACTCATATATTCGGTTTTTAATTCTAATCCAAAATCCGTATTCACTAAGGTATGCTGATCCTATATACTCTTGTCCTGTTTCCATATCTATAAGCCGCCATTTCCCAGGAGCTTTAGTATGTATTTTTAAGTCCATAGGGGATTCTAATTCCTCTACCTCTGTACCGTATTGATTTAATATCTTTCTCATCGCATAGGTCCTAAAAATGGAGTTATGCCAAAATCTTCATCATCTGACCATTTGCCTGTTGAGTATCCTATTTCATTAGCTTCAGGTGTAGGAATCGGACCTACATTATCAGTTTCGGAAACTGGACTACGACCATTATAGGAACCTGAATTGTCCCGTTCATCATCCATACTACCACAGTTGGAGCATGTTACTTGCCCGTCAAGATCTAATTGAAAATCATGTTCGTACTTGCTACATAGTGCATCGCTCATTTTAGATCCTTAGATACTAGATACTTGTCCATGAGTTCATCAAAGACTTCTTTGCATTTCTCATTATCCCAGCCATTTTCCATGCCAGTAGTTGATACCGCTTCTCTTAATTTACGGCTATACCAGAATAGATCATTCATTTAGTATCCACCCATACATTCATTGCGAGTATGATAAAGTCTAATCTTATTCATGATCTTCTTATTAGGAGCATAAAGCTCTTCCCCGCAACAGGCAGTCTTTAAATGCCATTCTTTGCCGAAATAGTCATATTGCATACCTCTAAAGTTGGCATACTTGTGTGCCACAAATGTAGCAAATGGATCAGGTATCTCAAGGCTTTGTATCATACTTTAAGTATAACATTTATGACGGGTACCGTCAAGAGGGCTTCTACTTTCCGCCGCACTTTTTGCTTCACTAATTGCGAGTTATATTAAGTCTATT
>JBBALJ010000238.1:0-1346 GCA_040403075.1 Bacteroidia bacterium | reverse complement strand
CGATTGGTACAACGACTAAGAAAGCACTTGAGAATGCTAGTGCTAAGATTATTGTGAGAATGATCAAGAAGAAGCTATTTAATTAGTGAAAAGGTTTATATTTGCGCTGATAATTATACTCTCAGTACAACTATGTGGATATTCTCAAACACTTACACAGGTATTCGTGGATCCGTGCAGTGGAAAAATAACAACTGTAGTGGTTCCTATACTCAATGGAAAGACTACCGTGGTTTACCGCGGACAATCAAGGATAATAACGGCAAACGATATTACAAGTGGAGCCCTACAAGCTTGGATAAATGATTTAACAATCAACTTTCCTTGCCCACAGGCAACTGTAGCTGTGCAACAAACAGTGGCTGCTGCTGTACAACAAGCTGTAGCTGCTGCTACTAGTCAAGCTACTTCACAAGCTACAAGTTCTGCCACAGCTGCTGCAGCTAGTGCTGCTGCGTCTGCTGCTGTAAGTAGTCCTCCTCCTGTTAGCACACCTGCTCCATCAACTAGTTCAACACCTGCTGCTAGTAGTGAAAGTAGTTCATCAACACCAGAAACTAAAACAGAAACCAAGAGTGAATCAAGCAGTGAAAGCAAAAGCGAGAGTAAAGAAGACAGTAAGTCTGAGTCAAAGTCTGAAAAGAAGAGTGAGTCTAAGAAAGAATCTAAGGGTTCTGGTAAGTCTCAAGCAAGAGTTAATCCCATTATTTATAGTTCTGATTTTACTGTTGCTCCTGCAGCTGATAGCGACCTCAGTATTATTGCTTCGTTAGGAATGTCTCAAAGTTCTCTCATGGGGAACACCTCTTGGGGATTAAGCTCAATGATATGGAGTACACTTAATCAGTTTGCTCTCTCTGGTAGATACACTATGATGAATTTTAATGGTGGTAAACTAGATAACATATCTAACTTTGGTATTACAGGAGTGTATCTAGCTGGTACAACACTAGGTTTTCTTACAGCTGCTAGTATATTTCCGTTTGGTAAATGGGGAACCACGGGTGTTAACTATACATTTAGTGTAGCTGGTGCAGATGAAGGAATGAATCTCTCTAACAACATCCTACTATTCTATACAGTACCTGTGCCTATAAGTAAGAGACTAACTATCTCTCCTGATATATATCTATCTGGATCATCCACTGGTTATCTCACAGCACAGCAAAAGTTTGTTACATCTAATGATGTAGGGATCATGACAGGAGCTTCATTTGATATAGCTCTGACCAAAAGATTCAAGTTCAACTTTGCTTTAAAGACTTCTTTGAATACAAATCCTATAGTTCCTCAGACATACATGGGTATGATAGGTACAAAGATCAATCTCTAATCAATTTGATTAG
>JBBALJ010000237.1:0-1367 GCA_040403075.1 Bacteroidia bacterium | reverse complement strand
CGATTGGTACAACGACTAAGAAAGCACTTGAGAATGCTAGTGCTAAGATTATTGTAAGAATGATCAAAAAGAAACTATTCAACTAGTGAGATGGATATGGCTATTGATATTATTACTGACGTTTTTTGGTGTTAAAGGTCAGGTATTAACACAGACATTTATTGATCCGTGTTCTGGGAAGGTTACTGTTGTCACCGTTCCAATAGCAAATGGTAAAACTACAATTGTATATAGAGGACAATACAGAGTTGTAACAGCTAATGATATAACTACAGGTGCATTACAAGCATGGATAAATAATCTAACAATTAACTTTCCATGTCCACAAGCTACTGTAGCTGTGCAACAAACAGTTGCTGGTGCTGTACAACAGGCTGTAGCTGCTGCTACTAGTCAAGCTACATCACAGGCTACAAGCTCTGCTACATCAGCTGCTGCTGGTGCTGCTGCTTCTGCAGCTATGGGAGCTACACCTCCTCCACCACCTCCACCTCCTGCACCTAGTGGGGGAGGGGGTAGTGCACCACCACCTGCTGAATCAAAGAGTGGTAGCCCACCTGCACAAGAAAGTAAATCAGAAACCAAAACAGAAACTAAAAGTGAGAGTAAAGAAGAAACTAAATCTGAATCTAAAGAAGAAAAATCTGAGTCAAAGTCTGAGAAGAAAAGTGAGTCAAAGAAAGAATCTAAGGGCTCTAATAAATCTCAGGCACGTGTTAATCCCATTATTTACAGTTCTGACTTTACTGTTAGCCCTTCAGTTGATAGCGACCTTAGTATTATTGCTTCACTAGGAATGAGTCAAAGTTCTCTTATGGGGAACACATCTTGGGGATTAAGCTCAATGATATGGAGTACACTTAACCAATTTGCTCTATCTGGTAGGTATACTATTATGAATTTTAATAATGGTAAACTAGATAACATATCTAACTTTGGTATTACAGGAGTATATCTGGCTGGTACAACACTAGGTTTTGTTACAGCTGCTAGTATATTCCCGTTTGGTAAGTGGGGAACTACAGGTGTTAACTATACGTTCAGTGTAGCAGGAGCTGATGAAGGAATGAATCTTTCTAACAACATCCTACTATTCTACACAGTACCTGTACCAATTAACAAGAGATTAACTATCTCTCCTGACATATATCTGTCTGGATCAGCCACTGGTTATCTCACAGCACAGCAAAAGTTTGTCACATCTAATGATATAGGCATCATGGGAGGAGCTAACTTTGATATAGCACTGACTAAAAGATTCAAGTTTAACTTTGCTTTGAAGACTTCTTTGAACACAAATCCTATTGTTCCGCAGACATACATGGGTATGATAGGTACAAAGATCAATCTCTAATCAATTTGATTAG
>JBBALJ010000236.1:0-1380 GCA_040403075.1 Bacteroidia bacterium | reverse complement strand
ATAGGCATGACTCAAGTATGCTTTCACATGCTTCGACTCCGCTCAGCACACCATCCACAAAAAACCAAAAATATTTTCAAGCAGATTTTATGAAGGTCTAAGGCTCTTGCTCCAATGTGCTTTTAAAGTAATGTAATCCGAGCGCGAAGCCAAGATAATAGTTAAAATAGAAGGCGTGCGTTGGGATGAAAAAAATGCGGGCCAAGCATCCGGCCAGTGGGCAGAAGCATATTTTTTTCTAGAAATGCTTTAGCATTCATGAACACAATTTTAAAAACAATTTATTGTGAATATTTTTTGCCTACTTTTTCATCAATGGAAAAAGTAGGAGAAAGAAAATGATGTATGATTTTAAATACTAGGATAGTTCAAACCCAAGTAACATCCCCCTTACCCCCTTCAAAGGGGGAATTGCCTCCGTTAAAAACTAATGAGCAGTGGTTAGCTGTAGCAATAAGCTTGATTGAATTTATTCCTCCAATTCAGCTAAGGCAAATAACTGATCATTGGCAATAATCCGAATGTATTTCTTATCCAACTCAATGATATTGTTTTGTTCCCATTCATGCAAAACCCTTACAGCCGTTTCAGTAGCCATGCCCGCTATGCTAGCAATATCTTCACGAGACAAAAGGATATCAATATAATCTTTTTTGTTTTTGCCAAAAGATTTTTCCAATAGGAGTAAGGTTTCGGCTAATCTTGCCCTTGAGTTTTTTTGCATAAAACTCACCGACTTGTTTTCAGCCATGCTCAAATCGTGGGCGAACAAAGACATGATGTTCATGGTGAACTTAACATTAGAGCTAATAAGCTCATATATCTTGTCTTTGGGGATAAAGCACACAATAGAATCCTCTAAGGCTATGGCAGTGGCAATGTATTTACCATCACCCAACAAGCCTCGATAGCCAAGCAATTCAGCCTCTTTGGATATGCGCAGAATCTGGGTATTGCCATCGGCAAGGGTTTTGAAAATCTTGACCTTTCCTTTATTAAGGCAATACAATCCTTTGGCAATTTCTTCTTCATGAAAAAGCACTTGATTTTTCTTAATGCTATGCGTGATTTTGTAGGCGTTTAAGGAACTTAATTCCCCTTGACTAAGGGCACAAAGAGAAGACAGGGCCATGTTTAGGCACTTGCTACAATCGATATTTTCGCTGTGTTTTCTCACAAAATTTGACACTGCAATTAAATAGAATTCAAGACCGTTAAATATGATACTTAGCAGTTTGTGGATAGGTCTGGAGCAATTGGTTACTGAACCATATTCAATTTGCATAAATGGATGAAAGGGGTACTTTTGTTTTAAATTGAAAGTAATATTTTATATATTTCTGAAAAAAGATTAAACCTATAGGAGTCTGATAATAAATT
>JBBALJ010000235.1:0-1404 GCA_040403075.1 Bacteroidia bacterium | reverse complement strand
CGCATTGATTGGCTCAATGCTGTATAATGTCATTAAGGAGGAATAAAAAAGGGGGCAATAACGCCCCCTATCCTATGATATGACAAATAACAAACGGATTCAGCAAATATACGGATAATTTATTTTATATTTGTGGTGTTAACGGAATGTCGCATATTCCAAAGTTACAAAGATTTTTACCCCATTAAGTTAGTGTGCAATGCGACTGCCACTCACTTGGTGGGGTTTTATTTTATGAAATTTTTAGAAAAAGATTTGGAACAAATCATCTTTGAATCTGGAAGGGATTCATTAGAAAAAAGGGGATTGTCAATTAATGGCAAACTATTTAGACAATTAAAAATTGGTAACTATGGAGTTGCCGATTTGGTGGAATTCACAAGACCGAGTTATGACGGGCCAGAAAAGAAATTTTTGGTTCCTGGAACGATTACGGTTTATGAATTAAAAAAAGAAAACATTGGTATCGCATCATTTTTACAAGCGTTACATTATGTTAAAGGAATTCAAACTTATATTGAATCCAAAAACAAAAGTCATCATTATATTTTTAATATAGTGTTGATTGGTAGAAGTATTGATATTAGTGGGTCATTTTGTTTTATTACAGATATGTTGAGTATCAATAATAAATTTTATGATGGTCTTTATATGGAAAATGGGACGATTAATTTCATGACATACGATTACAATATTAACGGATTGATGTTTGAATCACGGAGTGGGTATAATTTATCAAACAAGGGGTTCTAATCATGGCGATATTTAGAAAAATTCACACATCGTTTTGGAGTGATCCATTTATTCAAGACCTTGACAACGACCATCGGTTATTTTATTTGTATTTGTTGACCAATGAACGCACAAAGCAATGTGGTATTTACGAAATAAGTAAAAAACAAATGGCGTTTGAACTTGGATACAGTATTGATAAAGTATCCAAACTCCTTGCATACTTTATAAAAGTGGGCAAAATTCTATATTCAGAAACCACAAAAGAGGTTGCGTTAAAGAATTGGTTAAAATATAATGGGTCGACATCACCAAAAGTTGTAAGTTGCATAAAATCAGAACTTTGCGTTGTTAAGGATAGAGTATTGATAGAGTATGTAAACGGTATGTATACTGCATCACAAGAAGAACAAGAACAAGAAGAAGAAGAAGAACAAGAAAAAGATACGAAATTTAAGAAACCAACCATTCAAGAAATTGCCCTTTATATGGAAGAAAAAGGAATGAACAATGTGTCGGAGCGTTTCTACAATTTTTATGAAGCGAAGGGGTGGATGATTGGCAAAAACTCAATTAAGAATTGGAAAGCGTGTGTTAGTACCTGGAAGGATGGAAACTTAAAAACCGCAACCGCGACACAACCAACACAAAAAAGATTTAACATTGCGGACT
>JBBALJ010000234.1:0-1406 GCA_040403075.1 Bacteroidia bacterium | reverse complement strand
GCTTTAATTCTTCGCGAGCAAAGGTTCAAAAAAGGGGCCATCAGTTTCGAAACACAAGAAGTGAAATTTAGGTTGGATGAAAATTTTAAACCTACTGATGTGTATGTAAAGGAGCGCAAAGATGCCCATAAGTTGATTGAAGAGTTTATGCTACTTGCCAATAGAAAAGTGGCAGAATATGGAAGCAGCCAACTTGAAAGCAAAAAGCCAAAAACCTTTGTGTATCGTTCGCATGATTTACCTAATGAAGATAAACTAAAAGTGTTTAGCACCTTTGCAGCTCGTTTTGGTTATAAGGTAAATGTTGAATCACCCAAGAATGTGGCAAGGGCCTTAAACCATTTGCTCGAAGAAGTAGAAGGCAAGCCCGAGCAAAATGTATTGCAAAGCCAAGCCGTGCGCACCATGCAAAAGGCCATGTACACCACCAAAAAGACAAGCCACTATGGATTGGCATTTGAGCATTATACCCATTTCACATCACCCATCAGGCGCTATCCTGATTTGATGACCCATCGCTTGTTGTTTGAATATTTGCATGGTGATAAGTCTGCCCCACAAGACAAATACGAGGAGGCTTGTAAGCATTCATCTGCCATGGAAGTGAAAGCTTCCGATGCCGAAAGAGCTTCTATTCGTTATAAGCAGGTAGAGTATATCAAAGATTTTGTAGGCACCACTTTTCAAGGCATTATCTCTGGCATGTCGGAGTGGGGCATATATGTAGAGATAACCAAATTCAAATGTGAAGGTATGCTTCGCCTTACCAATATCAATGACGACTACTACCAATATGACAACAAAAACCAATGGGTAGTAGGACAAAGAACAGGACGCAAGTTTCAGTTTGGCGATACATTAGAAGTGGTGGTAGTTTCAGCAGATATTATTAAAAGACAAATTGATTTGAGTTTGCTTGAAACTGAAACCATGAAAAGCTTTAGAAGCAAATGGGAGAAAAGCAAAGGCAAAAAAACAGGTGCTTCAAAAAAATCAGGCGGAGAAAGAAGAACGAGAAGAGGACGATAGTTAAATGTTGATTTTTGAAAACGATAGTGTTCCTTTCCAATTCATCAGGATAGAATTACTGATTTAGAATAATTGATATAGCCTTTGGTTTTTCAATAAGCGTGTTATTTCTTTAAACGACTTGTCAAAAACAATCCGAAAACGAAGTCGATTTTCGCAGTGTTGTGAATTCGTCATGCTGAGGCACGAAGCATCTTTACAAATTTAAAAATTGTTAGATTTTTTAGGTTTGAAAACGAATGCCTTCCCCCTTTGAAGGGGGCAAGGGGGATGTCTATACACGTTCCAAAAGTTTACTCAAATCCCAAACTTATCCTGAATCTAGGGTTAATGGACAAAAAGTAGGCTAAAAAACGTTGTAAGTCTATACAGTATTA
>JBBALJ010000233.1:0-1407 GCA_040403075.1 Bacteroidia bacterium | reverse complement strand
TGGCTGTTGTAGGTGGTGTTAGAATACATAGTGCAATGGAAATATATAGCAATAACATAAACATTTAACTTATATCCTTTGACAGTAGGCTCTCACTGTTACCTTTGTTATGAATACATTTATCAAGAATGGTATCTTAGGTAAATCACATGGTTACCTAATACCTGTGACATCAGAAGATCCTAGCATTAAGGCTTATGTTAATACTCATTCAGAGGATTTTATCATTAATGTCTTTTGTGGTAAGGATCACGTAGGGGAGATTACTCTTTCTAACGGGCATTTGCTACATCCAAGCATATACAGTATTCCTTTAGAGAATTCTGAGTATTATGATGGTCCATGTAGTATTGGTATGGAGATTAATAAGAATAATCTCTTCATTAAGGCAAATCTTCTTAAGAAATTAAGTAGAGTTCTTAATTAGTGGTATAACAGGGGGTTTGTTCCTCCTGTTTTTATCTTTGTTTCTAGCGGTTGTTAGAAATCCCTTGTTGGACGGACTGTGGGTTAACAGAACGTAGTAATGCATCATAACTATCTTCCCAAGGGATAGCAATTGTACGAGTTATGTATAGTAGTTAATCAACACTACATGCTGATAAAGTATAAGGATTTGGTACAATTGAATGCAGAGGGATATTTATTCACACACAATCAATTAAAGACATGATAACTATCAAACAAGAATTACTAGCACATATACATGCTATCAATATGTATAAACTACAAGAAGATAAGAATGCACACATTATAGATTGGACAATGATCTGTTGTGCTGATATCTTTATGGAGACTAGTGGAGATGATATACATGTATTTCATCGCATCAACGAAGAGTCTGAAGAACAATGGAATCAGTTCTTAAATAAGCTAGACTTTGAGCATGATGATGAATCTTCAAGATATGCACTTAAGGGTACTGTTTGGTATGCAGATGGTACATGGTCAAAATATGGCTATGATTACGAAATGATGTATGGTTCTTGGAATTGGAGAGAGGTTCCCATGATACCTGATTATCTGCATCAATGATATTGTAATATGTTCCAGGCAAAACTATTCATCCTGTAAAGCAATAGTTTAATTACAATTGTGCTAAGCAACACATTAAACTGCTCATTTTCATCATTTAACCCATTATCACATGGAAAACACATTTTTAACAACAGAACAAAAACATAAGCTAGATAATCTAAATTGGTCAGTATTTCCTGATGGTGGATATATTATACTATACAATGATGAGATTTCTAGTCGTGCATGGTATTTGTTATGTAAAGAACTAGGAGTATCAACTGAAGTAGAATCAGTATCAGTATTATTTGTTGCAGTAAAATAACATTTTAAACGCACACATTATGAGAACAATGAAAGGTATTGTACCTACAGCTGCTGAGAAGCAAG
>JBBALJ010000232.1:0-1433 GCA_040403075.1 Bacteroidia bacterium | reverse complement strand
AGTGAATTTCAGCATTTGGGTACTTATTTTTTATGCAACGAGGAACGGGACTCGTCAAGACAATATCGCCTATGGAACTAAATCGGATGATGAGTATTTTAGGTGCAGACTTCAAAAATTCAATTTTTGGGCA
Source organism: Bacteroidia bacterium (assembly GCA_040403075.1). Lineage (GTDB taxonomy): Bacteria > Bacteroidota > Bacteroidia > UKL13-3 > UKL13-3 > RGVD01. The sequence goes on along the minus strand of JBBALJ010000232.1, from coordinate 1,300 downwards.
AATATAGATGATATATGAAACTTTTGCCTTTAGCACTGAGTTAGTAAGTTGGTCGGCAATAAACCAAGACCATCAGTTAGATTTTGTTGCTTATAGCAATGGAGTAGCCATGAATTACGGTAGTCCAAAGCAAAAGCAGGAGTGGATTAAATGGTCAGGCGACATTGATTTGTTTTTTGTGTGCGAAGGCAGCGGCAAAACGACATTAGCTGATATGATAAAAGCTATAAAAATATACCCTAATCCTGCAAAGGAAGAACTAAATATTGATGGTTTAAGTATGGCAAATTGCAAAGCAGAAATGTATGATATCTTAGGAAATTTAATAAAAAGTGATATCCTACAAACAGGCTTGCAAAAAATTAATTTGTCAAATACAAGCAAAGGGCTTTATCTTGTGAAAGTAAAAGACCCTAAAGGCAACCCATTAAAAACAATTAAACTCATAGTTGAATAAGATTATTTCGATATTATTCGTTTTTGTAAGCATTACACTGAGAGAATCTTTCTCTCAGTGTTTGCTTTTTAATGAAATAAAATCGGCAAGCAATTATAACTCATATTATAAAGTGATAGAAACTGAAAACTATTATTACATGGTAGGTGATGCTGTTGAAGATACTGATGAATTTAAACCAGCTTTAACCTATATATCAAAATGTGTGGTCGTTAAAACCGACAAATGCGGCAATGTAATATGGAAGCGTTTTTTGGGGTTAGATTATGCTTATGAAAGTGGTTTAAACATAATTAAAATAGGTGATTTTTTATATGTTTTGGGTGGCACGCAAGAAGGAGCAAGAGCAAGTACCGATTTTATTGCCAAATTAGATGAAGAAGGCAGCTCAATTTGGTATAATATATATAGGAATAAAAATGATGATGTTAGTTGTTCTCAAATGTTTGTCGAAAATAATAAAATTGTTATCTATGGTGGCAGAGAAAAAAAGAATGTTAGGGGTCTTATTATGTATGCCTACGCTATAGATTTTAATGGCAAGATTTTATGGAGCAAAGACTACTTGATAAACAACCCAAGCACTTACTTTTATCGTATCTTTAAGATTAATAATGCTTACATTGGAATATCCTATACAAATGACACCTTAAAAATAGGTAATGATTCTACGCCTTATGGTAATGGAGTATTAATATGTAAATTGGACAGTCAGTTTAATATACTGCATTTGGATACTTTGAAGAGCAATTATTTCTCAGGAGTAAATCAAATAGCCTACAACACCCAACTAAAACAAATAACAATATATTTAAAGCATTATGTAAGCTCAGATTCAAGCAT
>JBBALJ010000231.1:0-1547 GCA_040403075.1 Bacteroidia bacterium | reverse complement strand
CATCGCGCCTGGTTTGGGACCAGGAGGTCGCAGGTTCGAATCCTGCCGCCCCGACGTGGGGGATGAGCGATCATCCCCCTTTTTTTTTGATGTTTTTTTTTTGAAAATTACTTCGGTCCCGTAGCTCAGCTGGATAGAGCAACGCCCTTCTAAGGCGAAGGTCAAAGGTTCGAATCCTTTCGGGATCACTCTAGCGGAAAATCGGTCTAAATTGATTGGTTTTCCGCTTTTTTGTTTTTCTAAATCCCTGTTTAATAAAGGGATTGAGGCGAATAAAGTGTTCGTGGATCAAGACCAAAACCTGGGGACTACGCATAAATTTGAGTTAATCTAAAAAGAAAGAATTCAACATTTCGTACCCCTCTAAATTGAGCTCTAAACGCTTTTATTTTAGCATTGAATGATTCTGCAGAGGCATTAGTAGAACGATTATCGAAGTAGTTTAGGATTGTTTTGTAGTGATTCATGATGGTCCTGGAAATTGTATAAAAGGATTTAAATCCAGAATGGGCTACCTTTTCGTGCCATTTTGCTAGTCTTGTATAGCCATATATCTTTTCTTTTGTCGTCTCAAAAATCCAATTGAGTTGTTGTGAGAGCAAATAAGCTGTATGAATATCAGGATATAGATAAAATAATATTTCGGCACGTTTTCTTTGATCCGACGTCCAGTGCTTCTCGTTTTTATAAAGCACGTAACGGCTGCGGGCTAATAACTGTTTGATTGTGTCGCCGTTTTCTAGTATTGTTGGTTGATATCCTTTCTTTTGTTTTCGGGCTTTTTCGATGGCTTCGTTCTCCGCATCAATTGCTTCCCAGCGGTGTTTAATAAGTAGTTCTTGAACGGCTTCTAACGCTAGTTTTTGCACATGAAAACGATCAGTAACCAATACAGCGTTAGGGAAACAGCGTTTTGCAATGAGGTTCATGCTTCCGGCCATATCAAGTGTTATTTCTTCAACTTTGTTGCGCAAACGAAGTGGCAATCTTTGAAGGACTTCTATTACTTTTTCAGAAGATGTTCCTGCGACTATGGCAACAATAGTTCCCGATTTTCCCTTGGCAGATTTGTTGGTGAGAACAGTATAAAGCTCCCCGTGTGAAAGAGCTGTTTCATCCAATGAAAGATGTTTTCCAATGTTATTGAAAAAGAAGATATTCTTTGGCGTGTTTAAGCTGATTCCACTCTCTAAATTCACTCAAATAGTCTTTGTAATGACGTTGTAGTTGCCTCCCACGAACACCATAAAACGAAGCGATCGTTTGACAGCTATGCGCTTTAGAATCGACTGATTTCTTTTAAAAAATCCGCAAACTCTTCTGTCATACGGCTACCTTTTGAAACTAAATTCCAATCACGTTGGACAATCAAATTTGTTTGTTTTTCAGACCAACGCCTACGTTTAATGTGTAGAAACACTTTTTTACCTCGCAACGGAAAATCCTGAACAGTAATTTCATCATGAAAGCCTTTTGATATCAAGATCTTCGATGCATACTCGATCGGCGGCTTATTCTGTTCTTCAAAATACAAATGAAGTGTTTCT
>JBBALJ010000230.1:0-1571 GCA_040403075.1 Bacteroidia bacterium | reverse complement strand
AACATAGAAAGATCGCATAGTAGTGTAAAGGTTATGATTGAATCGGTATCATCGCGGATCGGCTAAATAGATCCTATTCTTGTTACCCTTGTCCTTCCACAATCGCCATGCCAACTAAACGCACCCGAATATATCCCGAGAAGAACTGCCCCACGTGCGGTGTATTATTCGCCAAGCAAGGTAAGTACTGTTCTAGAGCATGCGGTAATTCTCGCGTATTTGATACCACATATAAAGCGAAGATATCCCGTGGTGTGCGAAAAAAGATGGCAGATGATCCTGAACATAAACAGAGAATCGTCGCAGCTATCCAGCCAGATATCCCCATCCCACCTATGAGTGAATCGCCTATTGGATTGAATCAGTTTATATCGGGAGGTGACCTTTGGACCGAAGCGGATTAATCCTGCAAGAATATAATCAAATATACTTGACGAAAACCCCATAATACCGTATAATAACCATGAGAGGTTTGATATAAGTCTTTGGTTTACGAGTTGTATTCCCCTACGCAGCTGAGGGTTATCCAAGAAATCCCTTTACTTTAATCCTGAATCAGCGTATACTTACTGTATGATGATTGAAAAAGGAACTAAAATGATTGTAAATCGCGGAGATGTGATTCGATCTTACGACTTTAAACCGATGGTTGGTCGTGAAGACTGTTTCGTTGAAGGTATCGTTGAGCGTGAGACCAACGATCAAGGTTATACCGCTTACAAGATTACCGTGACTAAAGACTCATGGTCTGACGCCACTGACAAAGGTCGTGTCGGTAAAATCGTTTACGTACCAAAGCGTGTTTCAATGATGGAATTTGCTGGTCGTGTTATCAATCTGAGCCGTATCTAAAAGGAAAATATATTATGATTACTAGAAAATTCCTCTCCTCTCTCTCCTTCCGTGTTATGACTGACTTTGACAAAATGGGTTACGCTGGTGTTAGTTCGCCTGTTCCCCTTATCGCTGAATACGGTGATAAATTTTTGGTTATTATTGATGGTTGTTACGCTGAAGTTACTGATTATCATGAATTACAATTGGTTGATTCTTGTGATGATATTAATGAATTGGAGTATTAATATGAAAGGTTCTATTCGTGCTTTCGTTGGCTTGCTTGTTGTTTTTGGTGCTGTTGGTGGTATTGATAATGCTACGGATGGTGATCTTTTTGTTTCAACACTTCTGGCTGTCGTTGGTCTTGCTATTATGTATAGTGGTGTTCGTGCTATGAACTCAAAGGAGTTTAAATAATGGCTAAGATTCGTGCGATAGTTAATGGTGTTCACTTCTATACTTGTACTCGTGCTATTAATAAGCAGACAGTATCAGACAACTCTCTACAGAACGTAGCGTTGCGCTTTGCTCTAGATTGTATGGGCAAGGATCTAGGTATTGGTCGCGACGTGCATCTTTACGACCATAAGATCAAGAAGCATACGTTCCAGATACAGTTGAGCGTGGTATAGGGGTAGGGGTATTTTGAAATCTATCAGCAGTTGGACGGGAGTCTCTCGTAGAGGACGCTATGTACGACCGACCGATTTTATCTCTCTATACCTTACACACTT
>JBBALJ010000229.1:0-1576 GCA_040403075.1 Bacteroidia bacterium | reverse complement strand
GGGAGCAAACAGGAAAGTCACTAGAAATAGTGACTTTTTTCGTTTAAAAAAACCCCCTATGTCCTCTAATCATCGATTTTTTGGGTTCGAGCCCAGTAGAGGGTTTCGTGTTTTTTCGACACAATTCATTAGGGATTTACCCACGATTTTCTGTTTGTGCCAAGAGGTGAAAAAACGCCTTAAATTTTAGATGTTTTTCTACAATTTTAAATGCTCTCTTGTTTAGATACACTTACAGCATCTTTTGTAAGTTTGTTAGATTTACTCTTGATACTCAATTGCTTTGTTAACGAAGTCTACTAACGGTTTTGTTGTTTTAAAACTATCGATAATAGTCTGGATACAATCTTTACTCGTTAGAATTTTGTCACTAATAAGTTCTTTGGTGCAAAATCCTTTCATTTTTAGTAGTTCAATGGCTGGGTTAGTGTCATCATAGCCTTCTGGTATTTTTTTCAGTTTTCCCGCACCTTGTATGCCGTGTGGAAATGTTTTTTTAAACTTTGGAGTACTTATAATTTTATTAAAGTCATTGAATGAATAATCTATTTCTTGACGAATTTTTTTTAAATATTCAGGCTCTGTTTGCCAAACGCCACCTCCAACTGAACAGTTTTCAGGCTCAATGTGGATAAAATACCCCGCTTTGTTTGGCACAGGATAGTTCTTATTGAAAACAATCAAGACATAATTTTTATAGGGTGTTTTATCTTTCGAAAATCGTAAATCTCGGTTAACTCTTGTCAAGCATTTTTTAGGGTCAAGGTTAGCTTGTAAAATTAATGGGTCAATCTTTGATAATTCTTCCAAAAGAGTTTCCGTTAATTGCAAGATGTCTTTCCTGTAGTTTTCATACAAGTCCCTGTTTTGTTCAAACCATTCTCTTGAATTATTTTGCCAGAGTTTTTTAAGGAAGTCAAGTGAGGTCTGCTTAATCATTATTTTCAGTTAGTTGGTCAATGTATTTCAGTATCATTTTTATCTGCTTGTCATCCGATTTTTGAGACGTGATTTTTTCAATCATTTCCCCCTGCTCGTCTTCAGTTAATTTTTTAAATACTTTCAAGACCCCAGACTCCTTGAAAGTATCTAAAATCTCTTTCTTAGTAATTTGTTCCTTTGGGGTCAATAAATAAAGTGTAACTGTTACGTTGTCGCCGCCCGTTTTGTTAATCGCCTTTCTAATCTCACTATTGATTGAAATGAGTTTGTCTTGGTCACCTAGTTTGGCTAGGTTTATACTTTCTATTTTATAGTTGTCAATCGTGCCAGAAACCTTCATGAAACCCCATTTACCTACTATGTGTTTCGTGTTTGGAACTTGAATATGGTATGTCCAAGCACCTTTACCTGGTTGATATTTTAATTCAAGTTTTTTATCCTTTACTAAGTATTCCATTATTGTTTAGTCCTTTAGCTTTTTATCAAAACGTTAATCAATTTCATAGATTCTTAGTTTATCGCAAAAATCTTACCTTATTATACTATTCAAAGTTAGACAATTTATTAGGCGCTTTCTGCAAATTTACACGAAGTTCAACCCTTTAACTTCCTTAAAGTCACATACTCAATCATC
>JBBALJ010000228.1:0-1646 GCA_040403075.1 Bacteroidia bacterium | reverse complement strand
TATTGTTTCTGCCGCTATGGATGGAGAAAATTGTGCCAAGGCAATTGCGAGGGTGGTGGGTATTACTGAAATAGATTAGGGCTAATTAATAATTCTAAAAGGAATGCTGTTGGCTTGGTATTTTTCGCCTGTAGAAAGTTCAAGCAATACTTTATATTTAAATTCATTATTCAAAACCGGTTTGGTTTTTAAAGAAAGATAAAATTCAGTTACTTTTAAAAATCCTGTATCCTGAGCTAAATATTCATTAAAATCAAGTGCTTTATCGTAAAGCAATAAATCATTTATTGTATCGTTAGCCAAATGAGAAGAGTCAAAGTCATTTAGTGTAATTATTGAAAAGCTATTTAGTCTTTCTGTTTTAGAGCCGAGCTGTCCATTAATAGCTGGAGTACAGGCGTTCAACGTGTTCATCAAACAGAATAAGGAACTTTTTCTAACATTGGTTAAGGCAATATAATCTACCAAAAGTCTAATATTTAAATTTGTAATATCAGAAAAGGAAACAGACTCTCCTTGACCAATTGGATCTGCGCAACATTGGCCACGTTTTTTATAATTGACTAAACTTATACCATGAATATCAAAATAATTTCCTGTAGATTTAGGTGTGCCACCACAACCATAATCAAGATTGCTTTTCTCACAACTTTGGAATGAAATTCCAACTGTTAGAATTGTTGTAAGTACAAACGTTTTTATTTTCATAATAGTTGTGGTTGATAAAACAAGTTTTCAAATTGCACAACAAACATAACTTTAATTTTCTAAACACTTTGCATCAAAACAATTAGCTTCGCTTGGGTATTTTTATCATAATAAAACCATACTTGAACAAATTGCGTTTATATATTAAACCCTACACAAAAATGAAAAATATAAACCTTTGCCTTGTATTACTTGCAGCCCTTGTTGTAAGTTCTTGTCAGCAATGTTCAGCACAAAACAAAAAACCAATTAACTCAAAAACCAGCATGAAAGAAATAGCCACCAACCACCAATTTGAAGTTCAAAAAACCGATGCAGAATGGAAGCAAACACTAACACCTGAGCAATATGCCATTCTTCGTCAAAAAGGAACTGAAAGACCCTTTACAAGCAAATTTGAAGACCATTATGATGGTGGTACTTACACATGCGGTGCCTGTGGAAATCCATTGTTCAGTAGTGATGGCAAGTTTGATAGTGGCTGCGGATGGCCTAGTTTTTTTGAGGCTTTAGACAGTACAAAGATTGTTACACAAACCGATAATAGTCATGGCATGAGCCGCATTGAAATAATGTGTGCCAAGTGTGGTGGGCATTTAGGGCACGTTTTTAACGATGGTCCAAAAGACAAAACAGGATTGCGTTATTGCGTAAATGGCGCCTCTCTGGATTTTAAAAAGAAATAGACCTAGTGTTAGTTGGGGCGAATTGGGTTTCGCCCTTACCCTTTTCTTGGATTTATAAATCCAATACCATTAAAAAGTCGTCACACTCTTGACTGCCTAGCACAAACTTGCGGGTACCAAAGCTTTTGAAACCAAATTTTTCGTAGAATTTTATAGCTCTAACATTCTCTTGCCAAACGCCTAGGAAAAGATGCTCAAAGCCTTGTTGGCGACTAAAATCAATGGCTTTTTGCATAAGAGCAGCACCAATGT
>JBBALJ010000227.1:0-1661 GCA_040403075.1 Bacteroidia bacterium | reverse complement strand
TTAAAAACCGCAACCGCGACACAACCAACACAAAAAAGATTTAACATTGCGGACTATGAATGACAATATCGAGGATTACATCTTGGGGCAATTATTGTATTACCCACAAGCCCAGGCACTTTTGCCACGCATCAAGCCAAATTGGTTTGAAGGTATTTTGCACAAACACATCGTGGAACAAATGATTGAAAAGTATTTCAACAACGATCCAATAGATTACATGAGTTTATCCAAAGGATTGACACGGGAACAAGTCGCGTGGATGGTATGCATTGGAAACGATGTTTACCACGCATTCAATGTCCCGTCGTATTTACCTAAGTTAGAACAAAAGTTTTTGAAAAAGCAATTCATAGAGGAAATTGAAAAGTTGGATTTTGCAGTCGATTTGCCAACTTTGATTATTCAAGCCCAGAATGTAATTGACAACACGCAGTTCACAACGATACACGACCCCGTTTCCATCCACAAGGTAAGTGCAACCGCATTGGACAACATAACGGAAGCCATCGCCCGTGGTGTAAGCATAACGGGAAAACCAACGGGGTGGAAGTCATTGGATAGAATATTAGGGGGATGGAACGCGGGTGATTTAATCGTAATGGCTGCAAGACCAGGAATGGGGAAAACGGCATTGGCCTTATCGCTTATTCATGAATTTGGGAAATTGGGTGGCAAAGGTTTGATTATCAGTTTGGAAATGAGCAGCGAACAATTAGCCAAGCGATATTTTTCATTGATAACCGACATTGTAAATTGGAAGATACGCAACGCCACATTAAAGGAACATGAGGTAATTCAATTGTGCGATTCGGTAAACAAAAGCCAAGTGGAATTTTTTGTGGACGAAGAACCAAACGCATCCATCCAACAAATAAAATCAAAGGCAAAAATCCACAAAGCAAAACACGGGTTGGATTTATTGGTCATTGATTACATCCAGTTGATGAAGGGATCGAAACAAAACCGCGAACAAGAAATTGCAGAAATATCCCGTGGGCTTAAATTGTTAGCCAAGGAATTACAAATCACGGTTATCGTGTTGGCACAGTTATCGCGGAAGCCAGAGGATAGGGCCGACAAACGCCCCATGTTAAGTGACATTCGGGAATCGGGAGCTATTGAACAAGATGCGGATGTGGTCATGTTTCCATTCCGACCCGCCAAATACGAACAGATGCAACCCGAAATCGAGGATGCGGAATTGATTATTGCCAAGAACCGACACGGGGAATGCAGTATTATCCCAACCACATACATCGGTAACCGAACTTTGTACCGAGAAAATATTGCACCAAAAATTTCATCCCCCTTTGAATTTTGAAATTAAAATATTATAATTGTATCGACAAATATGAAAATGGATATAAAACAAACGGTTATTGACTTATTAAAGCAATACGCCGACTTCAAAGACAACGACCAACAATTGGTTGCATGGTATTGGAACTTAGAAATGGAGGCGATGGGTTACCCCGTTACTAACACTCCTGCAAAAAACTTTTTAAAATTAATGGCCATGGGTCGGTTAACATCATCCGACACCATCACACGGGTTCGTAGATTGGTGCAAGAAGAAAACCCCGAATTGCGTGGGAAGAAGTACAACGAACGCCAGGCGAAACAAAGCATTGTTAAAAAGGATTTAGGATATTGAACAA
>JBBALJ010000226.1:0-1673 GCA_040403075.1 Bacteroidia bacterium | reverse complement strand
GAGGCGCATCAGCTGTTGTCTCGCCGATCGTAATTATCTTGCAATTCTTTAGCGGAGTATTTTTTGTCTTTACTTCACTGCCTACTTGGATGCAACAATTTGCAGCTCTATTTCCACTTAAGTGGCTAACTCAAGGAATGAGATCGGTATTTCTGCCGGCAGATTTTGCCACTCAAGAGGTTGCTGGTACCTGGGAGATTGGAAAGACGGCAGTAATTCTTACTATCTGGTTAGTTGTTGGATTAATCTTCTCAATCAAAACATTTAAGTGGAGCAGGGAATGAAGTTTAAGTTATTAATTTCAATAATTCTCTCGATAATCTTAATCTCTGATTGTTCATATGCTGCAACTCCAACTCCAAAACCAACTGCTACCGCTAAGCCCTCCCCAACACCTGCAGCTTCAAAATTTGGTTCAACGGTACAAACATCACCTTCAGCAACAACTAGTAAAAAACCAAAAAAGAAACCAGTCAGGAAAAAGAGAGTAAAGAAAACTGCAACTCCAATCCCATCACCATCACCAATTTGGCCACCGATTGGTTTCACTGCAAGCAATGGAATTTATGCAAAAATTCCAACTGGCAAAGAGTTAGTAGGTCTGATCTCAGCAAAGATTGGGCTTGCAACAGATGTTAAAAAGTGTGAAACAAATGCATGTGGCGCCGTAATTGTTGCCGCTGATTTCATTTGTAAGTGGTGGGAGATTAAGTCCACAGTATCTGGAGTTGATCCAGCTGACCCAAATAAAAAGGTCCTACTTGGTAGCTTGCGAACTACATATGGTGGACTAGCACCTAATACATATGCAAATATCTTATTAATAAGTGATGAGCCATTATTTATGCCAATAACTAATGACCCAAATACTGGTCAGCCAGTAGCTGCGGTTGAAAAAAATGGAATCGTGGTCGGAAATATTCAAGCAATTTGTCATAAGTCAGTAACTAATGAAAAAATTCCAAGTAATGTTTACACACCTGCTAAATAGAATTAGGGATTAAATTGTTAGGCGGAATCAACAATAACCTGTACTTAATTTCACTCTCAGGCTTCTTAGTGGTGGGGATGTTGGCGGTTATTTTGCGATGGGCTTATTCCAATAACAATTCATTGATTGAACGAGATAAAAAGATCGGCAGTGAAGATGAGTATGGCTTGCTGAAGGTTGCTGCCTCGCCTAAAAATCACATTGAAGGTGAGATGCTTAGGCAGAAATTATTATCAGTTGGGATTAAAGCTACTTTATCGCAAACAAATACCGGACCTAAGATTTTAGTATTTGAAAAAGACTTAAAGATTGCAAAAGCCACACTAAATTCTTAGCGGTTTGCTCCTGGTACCCAAAGTTGATCACCGATCTCTTTATTTGTATACCGAGCTAGAACAAAAAGTAGATCAGATAGGCGATTTAAATATTTTGCGGTAACTGGGTTTACTCCGCCACCAAATGAATGAATTGCATGCCAGGTTGCTCGCTCTGCTCTGCGAGTTACAGTTCTTGCTACATGCATCAAAGAGGCTGCTGCTGTTCCAGATGGCAAAACAAAGGAACGAAGTGGTTGCAGGCTTTCATTGTATTTATCAATCTGCGTCTCAAGATAATCAATTTGTGATTCCAAAACTCGCAATGGCTCATGGGTTGGATTATCGACAACTGGCGTACAAAGATC
>JBBALJ010000225.1:0-1678 GCA_040403075.1 Bacteroidia bacterium | reverse complement strand
AATGTCTATTAGAGTCTTGGGTAGATTAATTAGCATTAATTTTGTCCATTACTCCAACGTTTCGAAAAAAAAGATTTCTCCTTGCCGCTGTAAATGTTTTAACTTCAAAACGCGCGTCATTGCGAACGAAATCCAGATGCATCGGGATGAAGTGTGGCAATCTGTTTTTAAGGGATTGCTTCACTTTGTTCGCAATGACGATTTCACAGTAATGCGAAAATCGTGCTTCGCATTCGGACAACCTTGCTTTATAAGAACTTTACAGCAAACGCCCTTGACATTCATAAAATCTGCCAGAAAATGTTTTTGTTTTTTTGTGGATGGTGGGCATTAGTAAGCATACTTGACTCATGCCTCTTAAATTACTTATTGCTCTTTACTTCTTAATGAGCACTTAGTATGCGCTGCAATAAAAAAGCAAATTACATTTTCAAGGATTTTAGGTCAGTCTTGATTTTTGTTTCGTTTTTATCAAGAAAAATGAAAGCTACAGCAATTGTTTCTTTACATTATTACAATTCAACATGCCCTGCGGAACATCCCGAATAGCAAAAACTTCTTTAAAAATAAGAAAGAGGTTTTTTAATTTGCTAAGATATATTTGTTATATGCTAAAATATGTAATGATATGTATGTGTTGCATAGGTTTTATGTGTGCCAGTGCTCAACAAGTAATAACTTTTTATACTAATAATAAGCAGACGAAAACAGCTGAATACACATTGCCTCACAAAGTAACTTGTAAAACCAAAAATGGTAAAAGATTACAACTTAAACTTGAGAAGGTAAGCAACGATTCTTTTTATTTTTCGAGTTTGATAAATTCCGAGATGAGATTTGCAATACGCTATCAAGATTTGAAGTTTATTAAGTTTTATAAAAAGGGGGAAATTCCTTTAAAAGTTGGCAAATATTCATTTATAACAATTGGTGCATACTTCACTGCATTTTCAGTGTTTGCAATTACTCGCTCTTTTGTGGTTCCTCAATGGTCTAAGTTAAATAGAGAAGTTGGTTTGGCTTTGTTATTTCCAGCTTCATTAAGTTTTATAATTTCCACAAGCTTTAATGGTGGCTTAGCTCCCAAACTCAAATTTGTTGAAAATAAATATATTGTAAATGAAAATTATTAAGAACTTAATTCTTAGCCTTCGCTAGTGTCTCGCTTGTGAAAATTTATTATAGCATTAGGCTAAACTATCATCTATCAAATTGTTTTTCTTTTTCCTTTTGAGGCATCAAAAGGAAACAAAAATGCTTCGATTTTCAAGGTGCCTGCATACCCCCTACCCAAGCTCAAAAAGATTTACCCTTACTGCTGTATAGTTTTTGACGCCATTCTAAACGAATTTGACGCTCTAGTTTTAATTGAATATTCCTCAATACTTTGTTAGTCTTTATCAACTTACTTTTTCTTAGAAGGAAGTTTTTTCACTTCATTAATCTCTTTCAATACAGATTTTGCATTGATTGCCGAAACCACTTTTTTTCCTGTTTTAGCTTCCAATTCTTTCATCGCAACTTTGGCTACATTCCCACCTTGTTTAGCTACTTTTTTACTTGCCTCAAAATCTTTCGGGTTCACAGCAACAGAGATATCTTTAGTAGATGCCTCAGCCAACATATTAACCTGAGTTCGGGATAATAAAGTGTTAATTAAAATGTTTATAAATATTTG
>JBBALJ010000224.1:0-1685 GCA_040403075.1 Bacteroidia bacterium | reverse complement strand
TTAAGCTTAAAAGTAACTAGCTATGTTGCACGACACTGTTTTGCTACCATCCAGAAAAACAACAATGCCCCACTGGCTTATATATCAGAAGCATTAGGCCACTCAAATTTAAAAACCACCCAAAACTACTTTGGTAGATTTGAGGATGAAGGCTTGAAGGTTTTCCATAGTGGATTGATGGAGGGGATGGTGGATTAAGCGTTTATAATGAATAATATCCAGTTGCTCGTCCAACACCTTCTTTAGTAATTACTTTTTTATTTAATAATTCAATGAGGGTTTTCTTCACAGTTGGAAGTGGAATGTCTAACTTAGTTGAGATATCTCCCGAACTGCATCCTGCATGATTTTGTATATAGAAATTAATTCTTTGTTCACGAGGAGTGAGTGCTTCACTTACTTTTTTACTTTCTTCTAATTTCAACAACAAATTACTTTGAATATTATTTATGCAGCTTGAAAAAAAATAAAGCCATTTTGTTACGTTTTCTCCAGGTCTGTTTTTTTGCGCATCCATTAATACTTTGTAGTATTCAGATTTTCTATTTTCAATTTCATGTTCAAAGCTTACATATTGTATCCATGAATAACCATTCTTCAATAAAAGTAAACTAGCTAATAATCTGCTTAATCGACCATTACCATCTTGAAATGGATGGATGCTTAAAAATTCATAAACAAATAATGCGTCTTTTACCAAAGGCAATGTTTCATCATCACTATTGTACCATTCAACCAAACGTAACATTGCGTCCTGAGTTTGAATTCCAGGTTCAGTTGTTTTGAAAATGGTTTGTTTTGTACCATCAGGCAAATTGGCGTCAACAGAATTACTAACTTGTTTGTATTCACCTTTATGCCATGCATCTTTTACACTATATTTCATTAAGAGATTATGTAAGCTTTTAATTTGACCTTCTGTAATTCCAATTGATGCATAATTTTCAGTAATTGTATCTAAGGTTTCAAAATAACCTACCACTTCTTGTTGGTCTCTTTCTTCAAAAGATGACATATTTATGTTTTCAATTAAAACACTTACTTCGTCATCGGTCATTTGCGACCCCTCAATTCTTGTGGATGCTCCTACGCTTTTAACAGTTGCAATACTTTTTAATTGCATTAGTGTGCTACCTTCTCTTTTTTCAATACTAGACCAAGATGCATCAAAACGATCAATTTTTGACAATTCAGACATGATTTTCATGCCTAAGTCAAGTTGTAGGTTGTTTATTATTAAGCTCATTATATCCGTATTTATCCGTAAATATACGAAAACATATCTGATAATCGCAAATATTTATATCCGTATTTATCCGTAAATATACGATTTAGTGTCCTTAAAATTGATATACATATAAGTTCAACCGCTTTAAAAGCTAGTCGATTGGTCCTAAATAATTATTCTTAAAAATAACATAAATGTCCAAAAGATTTAATAATAAACTGGACACTTATTTGTACCTTAACTAAATGGAACCCAAAAACACCATTGCAGACATCGTAAAAAGTCGAATTAACGCCTTTACCGAAGGGTATGTGTTTTCGTACATGGATATAGATGGCCCATCGAAAAATAGAGAAGCCATTATAAAAGCATTAAACCGTTTAGTAGAAAAAGGTATCATTAATAAATTAGCTAAAGGGAAGTTCTATAAACCAACACTTTCTGAATATGGAACATT
>JBBALJ010000223.1:0-1716 GCA_040403075.1 Bacteroidia bacterium | reverse complement strand
TTCCTACATCAATTGCATCTAATACTGCAAGCATAACATCTAACACAAATTCAATTGCTTCAAATACTTCGAGTATCACAAGTAATATTGCAGATATTGCAACCAACAGAGCTAATATCATATCGAACACAAATACAATTTCTGCGAACACATTAAGCATAACATCTAATACAAATTTAATTGTATCGAACACTTCAAGCATTACAACGAATACTTCAGATATTGCATTAAGGGCAACTATTGCATCACCTTCATTTACTGGTACACCAACTGCGCCAACAGCTGCACCTGGAACTAGTTCAACTCAATTAGCTACAACTGCCTTTGTTTCTACCATGGTAGGAGGTTCTTATACGCCAGATGCGGATGCCACAAATAAGGGTAAACTTAAATTGACAAATGATTTAGGCGGTACTGCAGATTTACCTACAGTAAATAGTGTAGGTGGAGTAATATCTTCAACTATTGCAACTTTTCCTACATCAATTGCATCTAATACTGCAAGCATAACATCTAACACAAATTCAATAGCTTCAAATACTTCGAGTATCACAAGTAACATTGCAGATATTACTTCATTAAATACAAGAGTAACAGCTAATACTTCAAGTATCACTACTAATGCGTCTGATATTGCAACCAACAGAGCTAATATCACATCGAACACTAATGCAATTTCTGCAAATACAGCAAGTATCACAGCTAATACGAATTCTATTGCAGCAAATACAACAAGCATTACTGCTGAAATAACAAGAGCTACGAATGCCGAAGTAGGATTAGATACAAGAATAACTTCGAATACTTCAAGCATTACAACCAATATTGCAAATATTGCATTAAGGGCAACTATTGCATCACCTTCATTTACTGGTACACCAACTGCGCCAACAGCTGCACCTGGAACTAGTTCAACTCAATTAGCTACAACTGCCTTTGTTTCTACCATGGTAGGAGGTTCTTATACGCCAGATGCGGATGCCACAAATAAGGGTAAACTTAAATTGACAAATGATTTAGGCGGTACTGCAGATTTACCTACAGTAAATAGTGTAGGTGGAGTAATATCTTCAACTATTGCAACATTCCCTACATCAATTGCGGCGAATACGGCAAGCATAACATCTAACACAAATTCAATAGCTTCAAATACTTCGAGTATCACAACCAACACTAGTGATATTGCCACTAATAGAGCAAATATTACAAGTAACACCAATGCAATTGCTGGAAATACAGCAAGTATTACAGCTAATACAAATTCGATAGCAGCAAATACTACAAGCATTACTGCTGAAATAACAAGAGCAACAAATGCCGAAGCAGGATTAGATACAAGAATAACTTCTAATACTTCAAGTATCACAACCAACACTAGTGACATTGCCACTAACATAGCAAATATTACAAGTAATACCAATGCAATTTCTGCGAACACATTAAGTATCACATCGAACACTAATGCAATTTCTGCAAATACTTTGAGTATTACATCTAATACAAATTCTATTGCAGCAAATACAACTAGTATAACAAATAACACAAGTTTAATTGCTTCAAATACTTCAAGCATTACTACAAATACAGCAGATATTGCGTCATTAAATACAAGAGTGACATCAAATACTGCTAGTATTACATCTAATACAAGTACAATAGCTGCGAATACAAATTCAATAGCATCAAATACATCTAGTATCACTTCATTGTCTAATA
>JBBALJ010000222.1:0-1777 GCA_040403075.1 Bacteroidia bacterium | reverse complement strand
TTGTAATTGTACTTGTTAACCCATTGGTTGTGGTTGCTACTGATGAAGATAAACTCCCAATACTAGAACTAAGACCACTAGTTGTTGTTGCAATCGATGAAGATAAAGAACCAACGCTAGTTGATATACTTGAACTAAATGTTGAATATCCAGTTGTACTAGTTAAGTCTACTTGAACTGAACCTGATATTAATCCGCTTGGTTTGTTTGCAATGTTATCCCAAGTTGTTTGTGTGATTGATCCACTCAATACATAACGAGTATCGTATGAACCTGTTAATTGTGATGAACCTGAAACTAAACCAGATGGTTTGTTTAATAAATTAGCCCAAGATGCACTTCCACTTACAATATGACCACCTCTTGATACACTAACATTACCCGATATTGCTTGACTAAAATAAATTTTTACTTGGTTGGTATTAACCGACTCTATTCTATTTGGAAAAACAATATTCCTATTTGAATCCCAAACTGTTACATCAGGATAATCTGTTCCCAAATAGTGATCAACTGTCCATAAAGATGAACTTGTAAATTCCTGTGTTGTCCCATTACCACCACCTAGTGATGCGATTACTCTACCTGTTTGTGGACTTGGGAAAATAATATTTGCATTATTATCATCAATGGTTTGAATTTGACTTGGTATAACAACATATCCATTATTGTCAAATACTTGGAATATCGGATATCTTTGACTTGTGTTATGTTGGAAGCTCCATGTACTTGCAGCGCTTGTAACTACTAAAGAACTATACACACCAATTGATGATCCACCTCCACCACCACCACCCGCATTTAATGCAAATGATGCTGTTGCGGCGTAAGATGCGCTCAACACATTCATTGAAGATGTTTGTGATGTTAACACAACACTTGATGTAAATGTATTAAGGGTGTTAATTCTTGAATTTAATGAGGATGATAAAGTTGTGATGGAACCTGTAATGGTATCCATTCTACTATTTAATGAAGAAGATAAACTTGTTGCACTAATTGTTAACTCTTTAACATATCCATTACCATTTGTATCTGTGATTGATGTTGAAATTCCAAGACCACCAGCACCAATAACTTCAAATGCATCTGAACCAGTTGCACTTAATATTGGTGAACCTGAAACAAAAATATCTTTAAAGTGAGAACCAATTGATATAAACGCAGTGCCTGAAACTATTTCTTCAACATTTAAACCAGTACTATCGTCAAATTGTAATTTTGTAAATTGTTTGTTATATGTGTTACCACTTAAATCAGAACCTGAAATTTGAAATGGAACATTTATTAATCCAAGAGCACTACCACTAAATGCGGATGCCGTAATTGAACCAACTAAATGTAAAGAACCCGTGTTAACCGTGTTTGTTGTTATCAGTTCTTCAACTGATGGTCCGAGAGAACCTGATTTAGCCATATAAACCTTACCATCGGTAGTGTTTAATGCTAATTCACCTAATTGTAGGTTTGAGTTTGTTGGTTTTTGACCGGGTACACTACTCCTACGCAGTTTTACTATTTGTGACATATATATGTTCTCTCCTATGTATTGTGGTATATACCACGGTTAATTATGACCTATGTAGGTCTTAACTATAAATACACAAAATTTTGAATTAAATAAACTAAAAATAAAATCTATTATATAAAAAAGGGAACCTTTTGAGTTCCCCTTTATTTTATTATTTTTAAATTGATTAATATGTTCCTCCGTCAATTACGGTTGAGAACTTAAGAGCTCCGTCTGAATTTTTATATCCTAATATTCCATCAAGAA
>JBBALJ010000221.1:0-1843 GCA_040403075.1 Bacteroidia bacterium | reverse complement strand
TCTGCCTAGCTTATGGATTAGCTGGAACATTTAACTTTGAAAGATTGGGAAAAATATCAAGAGTGCAATCATCTGAAGACCGAAAAGCGGATCGAAAAACTGCAATTATTATTCTGCTTAAATCAGCAGCTTTAGCGGCATTAATTACTGCAGTATTTTTTGTAATACCCTTATAAATCTTCGTAACTAGAGGGTAGTTCACCAACATTTAAAAACTTTAAGTATTTTTCAGTTATATCACCAGGTTTTCCAGAAGCAAGCATTTGACCCTTATGTAGCCATACTGCATGATCACAAAGTTCATTCAAAGATGTAAGGGCGTGTGAAACAATTAGAATTGTTCTAGCTTCAGCACAAAGTTGGCGCATCCGACTAAATGACTTCTCTTTAAACGCAGCATCCCCAGCCGAAAGCGCTTCATCTAGTAGCAAAATATCTGGTGTCATATTTACTGCTACCGAGAATGCAACTCGGCTATACATACCATTGCTATAAGTACGAACTGGCATATCAATGAAACCTTCAGGAAGATCTGCAAAAGCAGCAATTGCATCTGTTTGGCTTTCAATCTCTGACCTACTCATACCTGCTGCTAATCCACCTAAAATTATGTTGTCTCGGCCAGATAATGCTTGATTAAAACCAACACCAAGAGCTAACAAAGTTGAAATTCGACCGTCAACTGCAATCCGACCGCTAGTTGGTGGCAAAATTCCAGCAATTGATCTCATTAAAGTTGATTTACCAGCACCATTAGCGCCAACAATTCCAACTACAGAACCATGTGGAATATCAAGAGTTAAGTTCTTAACCGCTTCAACAGTCCGAGTTCGAATTCGCTCACCACGACTAGCTCGCATTACTGCATTTTTTAAAGTTTTCTTAGACTCAACATTGATCTTGTAGCTAATAGAAAGATCTTCAATGCGAATTGCCAGATTATCTGGCATCACAAACTTTTGATTAGATGTGGATGGCAAAATCGCGCTCCCTAGAAATAAAGAAATATCCACCTATTAAAATAGAACCTAGTGCCCAAAACAAACAACCAATTAATTGCGGCAAAGTTGGAGTCATTCCATCTATCCAAATTCTAGAGTTTGCCGAAAGTATTGGTCCAAGCGGGTTTAAATAAAGAATTATCCGGTGCCATCCGGTGAGCATTTCTGGCTGCCATAAAACTGGGGAAGCATATAGCCAGATTCGCATTATGTATGAGAGCAATTTAGTTGTATCACGGAAGTAAACATTCATAGTTGCAAACAAAAGTGAAAGCCCGAAGCTTGTGATTATCAATAAAACCAGAACAAGTGGAATGAGTAGATAGTTCCAAGTAAGTCCAGGGAGCGCTGTATCGTTAAAAACTAATTTCCCAATAATTACAATTGATATATATACCGGCAAGGTTGGTAGAAACTGGCGTGCAGCGCTTATTGCACTAGAAAGCGGTAATAATGACCTTGGGAAAGCTTGATTCAATATTAGACGCCCACCAGAAGTAATAGATTGCGCACCTAACAAAATACAGTTTTGTGCGAAGTAAAAAGTAAATAAACCAATAAGAATATGACATAAAATCGTAAATGAATTTGTCTGCGCAGATCTACCTTGAATAACAGTTACAAGTAAGTAGTAAATAACTGCTAAAAATAATGGATTTAAAACTAGCCAAACTTTTCCTAACTTAGATTCTAAATACTCTGCTTTGTCAGAAAATTTTGAAAGTTCTGTTGCAAACTCCCGCCTGCGCCAGAACTCAGAAATATATGGTTTCAGTGGCGGCAGAGTTGAGCGGTGTGGTTCGAAAACCTGAATCTTATTTGAGCCCTCAATCATGAGGGCT
>JBBALJ010000220.1:0-1852 GCA_040403075.1 Bacteroidia bacterium | reverse complement strand
AATTGCATACCTTCAACAGTTTTAACTTCTGTTTCAGTTCCTTTTGCTTCTTCAACTGTAATAACTCCTTCTTTACCAACTTTAGCCATTGCATCAGCAATTAGTTTTCCAATTACTTCATCATTGTTAGCCGAAATAGAGGCTACTTGTTGGATTTTTTTATTGTCATCACCTACCGTTTGGCTTTGTTTTTTTAGGTTTTCGATAACAGCCTCAACAGCTTTGTCGATACCACGTTTCAAATCCATTGGATTAGCACCTGCTGCAACGTTTTTAATACCAGCTGTAACGATAGCTTGAGCCAAAACAGTTGCAGTTGTAGTTCCATCTCCAGCTATATCAGCGGTTTTGCTTGCTACTTCTTTAACCATTTGAGCGCCCATGTTTTCGATAGGGTCTTTCAATTCTATTTCTTTAGCTACTGTAACACCATCTTTAGTGATAGCAGGTGAGCCAAATTTTTTGTCAATTACTACATTTCTGCCTTTAGGGCCTAATGTTACTTTAACAGCATTTGCTAAAGCATCTACACCGCGTTTTAAACCATCGCGGGCATCTACACCATATGATATTTTTTTACTCATGATTTTTTGATTTTAAATTTTTTAAATTAAAAGTTGAAAATTGATTTCTGTGACTTTAAAAAGGCAACTATCAACTAAACAATTGCAAAAATGTCCGATTCGCGCATGATTAGGTAGTCTTTACCTTCGATGCTGATTTCAGTACCTGCATATTTACCATAAAGAACGGTATCGCCTGGTTTTACAGTGGTAGGCTCATCTTTTTTGCCTTCGCCTGCTGCAATTACAGTACCTCTTTGTGGTTTTTCTTTAGCGGTATCAGGGATGATGATTCCACCTGCTGTTTTTTCTTCTGCTGGAGCTGGTTCTACTAGAACTCTATCTCCTAATGGTCTTAAACTTACTGACATAATTGTTATATATGATTATTTGTTAATGAATTGAAATGACTATTCATGGGTGTTTTGTCACATATCATGCCACCGCAATTTAACTGACAGTTTTGCGCATTTTTTTATGGGTTTTGTATAAATTGTCAATGAGGTAGATGCTCTAAAAAATAAATTATTTGATTTTCAAAAAAATCTAATTCCAAATGCAACCCAATATTCGTTAATTTTGACATGATAGTAGTTTATGCTGTACAACGAGCAAGATATCATCCAAGGTTGCATTGATGGAGACAGGGCCTGTCAAAAGGCACTGTATGGCCAACATGCTTCGAAGATGCTTGCTGTATGTATGCGATATTCAAAGGATAGGGCCGAGGCTGAGGATATGCTACAAGAAGGATTTTTAAAAGTTTTTCAAGGTATTTCTCGCTTTAAGGGTGAAGGTAGTTTCGAGGGTTGGATCAGACGTATTATGGTTTTTACTGCCATCAATATGTACAAACATCGCAGCCGTAAGTTTCAAGAAGATTTGGATAAGGAAAATTACGATGCCCCTTTTGATGCCGAAATTGTTGACAAAATTTCAGCCAAAGAAATAATGGCTTTTGTGCAACAAATGCCTGAAGGATATCGTGTTATATTTAATTTATATGCAGTTGAAGGTTATACCCACAAGCAAATATCTGATGAGTTGGGTATTGCCATCGGTACAAGTAAATCGCAATACTCAAGAGCAAGACAATGGATGCAACAAGTATTAGCAAAACATTATCACATTTTAAATGAACCCTTTGAAGAACCAAAATAAGTTTGAAGATAAGCTGAAAAAGCAGTTGGATGGCATGGAGACGAAGCCCACGGACGACTTATGGGAAAAAATTGCCCAAAGTTTGCCTGAAGATGCCTTTGAAAACAAGGTAGCTGGCAAATTGGATA
>JBBALJ010000219.1:0-1876 GCA_040403075.1 Bacteroidia bacterium | reverse complement strand
CATGAGGGATCTATGCCACTAGGGTCTGAGCAAGCTGCACTTTCCAAATCATCTAAGGTGATTGTTCCATTGATGTAATTTAGTTCATTGGCAATTTGGCAAATGGCTCTGCTATGCATTTCAGAGAAATCTGATGGAACATCAGATGTTATGCTGTTTAGTAAATCTATACAAGCTTCTCTTTCAGATATCATTCGATATATGTATGCTTTCATGTTATTGATTTTATATTTTGACAAATTATCTTCTGCAAAATCAAGTAATAATTTGTCTTGCACAGCAAATACATCTGTAATGGATTGAGAATAGCCTGCACCAGAAGCATCATATCTCTCAATAGTTCCATCTGCCAAACCCATGCTTAAGGCTTCTGCCATTTGCGCATTTACAATATGTATAGCATCAGTCCAATTGCGCAAATCTGTTTTGGTAAATTCAGTATGTAAGGCATCTGTAAAAGCATTAACTGCCTCGTAATAATTGGCACCTTCTGAAAAATAGTAGTTATAACCATCTGTAATTTTCTTGTGTACAATCTCACCTTTTGGGGTTGGATTGGTTATGGGCAAATCAGCTATTGGGGTAATAACTTCTGTGATATTTCCTGTAAATCTATCGTTAGTACCACCTCCGCCTCCTCCAGTTGAACCACCTGGTGCAGCACCAGCTGAGTAACAAGATTGAAAGGCAGCCAATGGATTCATATCATAGTATAATATTTTATATGATTGCATATTGCCTAGTGCGGTATATTTTACATCATAATCTATGTGGTCAACTGGTGCTACTGATGTCCAACCAGCACTTGTATATATATAGTTCCAAACATTGAGATTGGATTGTTTAAAAATATTTGCCCCTGAGGCTATATTTTTATCGGTCAATGTGCCATAAATTGAAAAGTCAATGGGTGTCCACAGATTGTTTTTACCACCTGATAATTGAGGACTAAGCCACGCTGATTTATCTTGTAAGATGGATAAAGCCCTTATGTTTCGCATTTCCATACTTCCAGAACTTGGGCGCAAATTAGGGTCAAGGTATAGATTACTATTTGCTCTTAAATACACATTGGCACCTTCAAAAGAACTGCGATTAGTGGCGGTATTGCTACTGTTA
Organism: Bacteroidia bacterium; assembly: GCA_040403075.1. Taxonomy (GTDB): domain Bacteria; phylum Bacteroidota; class Bacteroidia; order UKL13-3; family UKL13-3; genus RGVD01. The sequence continues at coordinate 757 of JBBALJ010000219.1, read as the reverse complement.
TTGTATATCTTACCACATCTTGCCGTAAAGATGGTTTTAAGTGCATCTACACCATAGATATTGTTGTAAATATTAGGTTGGTCTAATTCTATTACATTCAGGTTGTTTTCACTTCCATACATACCTCTTTTGCAAGCAGTAATGGTTGGGTTATAGAAATAGGTTTGTCTATCCATTTTATCTAAGAATACACCCAAATCACAATTATTAATATTGGCTGAATACACATTTGCTCCTTTGCCACTTATTTGCAAGGCTGTGCCACACCTGGTAGCCGAAAATTGACTTAAATATATATCTCCACCTCCATAATAATTTAGGGCTGTAATACCTGTGGTGGCATCGCTAACGCTTACATTGTATATGTTTTCACTATAGCCATTAAAAATAATTCCACGGTGTCTATTGGCTAAACTGTTGGGAGTAGATGCAACAATATCTACATTTTGCATTTGGCACTTGGTTATTACATTTATGCGTGAGTTTGCATCTAAGGCTATGTTGCCATTAAGCACAGCAAATAAAGAAAGCGATGGGTCTATATTGGCAGTTTGACCACCTGTAACCTGTAATAGTTTTTTGGTTTTATTACCAAAATTTCCGCTATTAAGCATAAACCTTGCATTTGTACCACTTGCCTTTACATAAGGGATAGTATTGCCTGTGGCTGTTTCAAATATTATAGTACCTGCACCTTTGTAGTTGAAAGTAGCATTAGGTCCTAATACTATTTGACCACCTGGTTTTACAATAATTT
>JBBALJ010000218.1:0-1909 GCA_040403075.1 Bacteroidia bacterium | reverse complement strand
GTGTTTTAAGTGGTTCTATTCAAGTTAATCATAATGCAACAACAAATTACGTTGCAAATCAACATATAGACCACACAGCAGTTTCAATTACTGCAGGTAGTGGTTTAACAGGTGGTGGTGATATATCAACAACACGGACAATTAATGTAGGTGCTGGTAATGGTATAACAGTAAACGCTGATGATATTGCAATTGACACTGCGTCAGCGACATTCACCACTGGTGTTAAAACAAAAATGAACACCGATGGTGTCATAAGTGGTTCAGCACAAGTATTAAACGGAACAACAATACATTCTGGTTCATTCTTTAATGGTATATCAGTTGTTTCTGGCTCCGCACAAATTGCCTTTGGCGGTATAACAGGTGTTCCATCTGGATTAGTATCGGGTTCGGCTCAAATAATTGCAAACTTACCATCAGGTACGGTGTCAGGTAGTGTACAAATTGATTTAACAGCAACAACCAATTATGCTTCAGGTATTTTAACAAGATTAAATGCCGTTGGTGTATTCTCTGGTTCCGCACAAGTTACTGGAATTGGTAACGCACAGTTAACAAATTCGTCATTTAATATTGGTACAACATCGATATCATTAGGTAGAGCGTCCGCAATACAAACATTAATAGGAGTAAGTATTGATGGTAATGCTACAAGTGAAACATTATCCACCGTTACAAGTCGAGGAGCAACAACTACAGCCGCAATTACAATTTCAAAAGAGGCACTTGCGTATGGAGGAACCACACAATCATTTTTAATTGATGGTGCTGCCGGTAATGCGGCATTGACACTTAACGCAGCTTCTGCGTATGCATATTTAAACTTTGCACAGGCAGGTGTAACAAAGTGGGAAATAGGTGCTGAAGGTGTTGCAACAAATAAAGGAAGTTTATATTTTAATCACAACATACAACAAGGTTCTACTGGGGCTGCCTTATATATTAAAAAATCAAATGGATTTGTTGGTATATTAAATATCGCACCAACAACCGCTTTAGATGTCACTGGTGCAGGTACTTTCTCAGGAACAATATCCGCTTCAAATTTTAGTGGAACACATAGTGGAGCATCGTCAAATACAAATACAGGTGATGAAACCTTAGCAAGAGTAAATGCATTAGCGATAACAACCGTAGGTACAATTGGTACGGGTGTTTGGAACGGTAGTGCAATTGCAACAACATACACCGCAGCAAAAGTAACCGCAGTTAATGCAGGAACAGGAGTTGGTGTTGACACAACAACAGGTTCAGTAACGGTTTCAATTGGTCAATCAGTTGCAACGTCTGCAAATGTAACATTCGGTTCAATGACGGGTACTGTAACAGCATCTGGGAATGGTGATAGTAATGCACCATTTAAATTCAGTCAAGATTATAGTGGTTGGATGAGTATCGTTGCGGGTACTGCGGGTAGTGCTAATGGTTGGGGATTATATTGGGCAGGAGAAAACGGTACGTTATATGGAACAAATCAAGCAGGAGCTGCTGGTAACATATGGAGTAATTCAACAAATCCAAACGAATATGTTTTTGTTGGTAATGGTGTATCGGTATTTTCAGTATTTGGTAATTCTGGACATTGGTGGTCAAAAGGAAATGGTACCGTTGCGGGAACATTAACTGTTGGCGGTAGTACCGCAAAAACGGTTGCAAACTCATCATACTCAACAACATTTAGTAGTGTTTCATCGGTAACAGTTACACATAGTTTAGGAACAAAAGACGTGGCGGTATTTGTTTATGATAGTTCAGATAATATGTTCTGGCCATCATCAATCGTTACAACAAGTACGAGTGTTGTTACAATAACTTTTGCATCTTCTAGGTCAGGTAGGGTTGTAGTTGTAAGATAAAATCCTTATATTATAGAATATGTTAAGAGAAAATGTAGTAGTAAGTGGTT
>JBBALJ010000217.1:0-1934 GCA_040403075.1 Bacteroidia bacterium | reverse complement strand
CTAAATCAGCATCAGGTAAAACAATCATGTGGTTTTTAGCGCCACCTAATGCCTGCACGCGTTTTCCAAATTTTGTACCGGTTTCATAAACATATTTAGCAATTGGTGTTGAACCAACAAAGGAAATTGATTTTATGCCTGGGTGGGCAAGGAGTGAGTCAACTGCAACCTTGTCGCCATGAACAACATTAAATACGCCATCAGGCAAACCCGCTTCTTTCAATAGTTGAGCGATATACATAATTGCACTTGGGTCTTTTTCTGAAGGTTTAACGATTACTGTATTTCCACAAGCAAGTGCAATTGGGAAAAACCACATCGGTACCATTGCTGGGAAGTTAAATGGTGAAATAATTGCAACTGGACCGAGCGGTTGGCGAATTGAATAAACATCTACTCCGGTTGATACCTCTTCAGAAAAACCACCCTTTAATAAATGTGGAATACCACAAGCAAACTCAGCCACTTCAAGTCCTCTAGTTACCTCACCTAGCGCATCACTTAAAACTTTGCCATGCTCTTGCGTAATTAATGCTGCAATTTTTTCTTTATTTTGATTAACTAATTCTCTAAATGCAAATAAAACTTGAGTTCGTTTAGTAAGTGAACTATGTCGCCAACTAGTAAAAGCTTCAGTTGCAACGTTTACAGCTTTATCAACGGTGGCTGGTGTTGCAAACTCCACAGTTGCACAAATCTGACCAGTTGCCGGGTTAAATACCTCACCAGTTTTATCGGATTTCTCACTTGCAACTGCGCCATTAATCCAATGCGAAATGCTTTTCATATCGCAACAATACTTCAGGTTTAACGCCTTCTCCACCCTGCTATGAAAATCTTTGTATAAGTGATTAGATTGGCTACCAAGGCAAGGGATTAGGGAGTGGCGTGAGTACCCCAGTTAATGACCCAGATAAGGCGGCAAAAGTATTTGCTGATGACCGCGCAAATGTTTTTCACTCCTGGTCTGCCCAAGCCCAAATTTTACCGATGGCTATCGCAGGTGGAGCCGGCTCTTATTTTTGGGACTTTACCGGTAAAAAGTATTTAGATTTTTCCAGCCAATTAGTTTTTACAAATATTGGACATCAGCACCCTAAGGTTGTTGCTGCCATAAAGGAACAAGCAGATGTATTAACCACTATCGCCCCTCAACATGCAAATGAAGCACGAAATGAAGCTGCAAAAAGAATTCTTGAATTAGGCGGAGATAAATTTAAAAAGGTTTTCTTTACTAATGCTGGTGCTGATGGAGTTGAAAATGCCATCAGAATGGCCAGACTTCACACCAACAAACATAAAGTTCTCTCAACCTATCGTTCATATCATGGCAATACTGGATCTGCGATTAATGCAACTGGAGATCCAAGAAGGTTTCCAAATGAATTTAGTTTTGGACATGTGCACTTCTGGGGACCATATCTATATCGAACTGCTTTTTGGGCAACTAATGAGGCAGAAGAATCACAGCGAGCATTAGAGCATTTAGAACAAACTATTATTTTTGAAGGTCCCAATACAATTGCAGCAATATTAATTGAATCAGTACCGGGAACTGCTGGCGTACTAATGCCACCGGCTGGTTATCTAGATGGGCTTCGCGCACTTTGTGATAAGTATGAGATTTTGTGGATTGCAGATGAGGTTATGTCTGGCTTTGGTAGAACTGGTGAATGGTTTGGATATCAGCACTCTAAATCAATACCAGATTTAATAGTTTTTGCTAAAGGTGTTACCTCAGGTTATGTACCACTTGGTGGAGTTGTGATTTCAGAGCCAGTAGTTAAAACTTTTGATGAACGAGTATTTCCAGGCGGTCTTACCTACTCTGGCCATCCAATTGCCTGCGCAACTGCAGTTGCCACAATTGATGTGATGAAGAGTGAAAAGATGGTTGAAAATGCCGCAATGATTGGTGAAAAGATTTTAGGCCC
>JBBALJ010000216.1:0-1945 GCA_040403075.1 Bacteroidia bacterium | reverse complement strand
TAGATCTTATTTAAGCATTAAGTGAAAGTCAATGGCAAAAAAAATATTTAGATTTTCCCACCCAAACAAAAAAATGCTATACTTGTGTAAACAAGAAAGTATCGCATTATGATTCAACATCTCGACCTTACCAAAATACTTATTCTGGATATAGAAACGGTGCCGCAGTATGCCGAATACGGCCAATTGCCCGAAAGATGGAAAGAACTATGGAAGAAGAAATCGGCCATACTAAAAAAAGAGGAAGGCCAAACACCAGAAGACATATACAACCGCGCAGGCATCTATGCTGAGTTTGGCAAAATTGTGTGCATTAGCTGTGGCTTTTTTAGCAGCAGCGGCCGTGAGTATCAGTTTAGGGTAAAGTCGTTTTACAGTCATGATGAAGCCCAACTGCTGGGGGATTTTTGCAGGATGATAGAAAGGCATTTTAGTGATGCGGGCAACTCGCTGTGTGCCCACAATGGCAAGGAGTTTGACTACCCATACATTGCACGCAGGTGCCTTATTAATGGCCTTGAAATACCACATATACTGAACACCGCGGGTAAAAAACCTTGGGAGGTAAACCTCCTAGACACCATGGAACTATGGAAGTTTGGTGATTATAAAAGCTTCACCTCGCTGGATTTGTTGGCGGCTAGCTTCAATGTGCCCACCCCTAAAGATGATATAGATGGCAGCATGGTGTGGCAAGTGTATTGGTTGGATAAAGACCTTGAACGTATTAAAACGTATTGCCAAAAGGATGTGGTGACAGTGGCTAACTTGATGCTTAAATTTAGGAATGAGGAATTGTTGAGGGATGAGAATGTGGTGATGATTTAGGGTGTGGTTGTTCAGTTCACGGTTCACGGTTAAATGGTTAAATGGTTGACAGTTCACAGTTTGTCGGTTCACGGTTTGTGGGTTCACATTTGGATGATGAATTGAAAATATAGGAGAAGCAAGTGGGCTAGCATTCCCCCTTTGAAGGGGGATTAAGGGGGATGTTTACCTTTTTGAAAATGTATTTCTAATAAATTTAAACTCAGTTGTAAAGTATTTAGCTTGAGTCGCAGGATTCGATGACATCCCATTGACCCTCTGTTAGCTAACGGAGGGAATAGATCCGTTTTCAAAATGAATTTTCGGATATATTTGAGCTCGAGTGTAAACTTTTATTAGGATGATGAATTGAAAATATAGGAGCGGCTTGTGGGTTGAAATTCCCCCTTTGAAGGGGGATTAAGGGGGATGTTTAATTATTTGAAAATGTATTTCTAATAAATTTGAACTCAGTTGTAAAGTATTTAGCTTGAGTCGTAGCATTCGATGACATCCCATTGACCCTCCGTTAGCTAACGGAGGAAAGCAATCGATTTCAAAATGAATTTTCGGATATATTTGAGTTCGAGTGTAAACTTTTATTAGGATGAAGAATTGTAAATATAGGAGAAGCATGTGGGCTGGCATTCCCCCTTTGAAGGGGGATTAAGGGGGATGTTTACGACATTCAACTCCCAATAAATTCACCAATGAAAAACAAAATTATACCATATAACAAAGACTTAAAAAACTTAGCGAGAGATCTAAGAAAAAAGAGAATTTTAAGCGAAGTGTTACTTTGGAAACAGCTCAAAGGAAAAACTCTAGGATACGAATTTCATCGCCAAGTTCCAATGCTTGATTATATTGTTGATTTTTATTGTCACGAATTGATGTTAGCCATAGAAATTGATGGCATATCTCATGATAATGATGATGCCTTTAAACTCGACTCTTTAAGGCAAGGCAGAATAGAGGAACATGGTGTTACTTTTTTTAGATGCAAGGATGTAGAGGTAAAGCAGGATATAAACAATGTTATTTTGAAAATTGAGGAGATGATTTGGCAAATAGAAAATACATCCCTTTAACCTTAGTTAGCTATTGGAAACCTAAATTCGTTTTTTATAATAGATTC
>JBBALJ010000215.1:0-1964 GCA_040403075.1 Bacteroidia bacterium | reverse complement strand
TACAATTCAGATTCAATTCAATACTTATCATCATCAGTTGATAGAGTAGATATTTAGTAGGGGGCTACTAACAAACCTGAGCATGTTTACAAACTGCTCACTTTAAAATCCCTCAAATTTTCCCCGAGGGGCCTGTGGATAACTTTTGTCAAATCGACACGCCGTTACGATGGGGTGATCTTTACCACAATGTCCAAATTGCCCTATGTCTGCCTATACGATTTGACTTTTGTCAGTGGGTGGGTGTATGATTAGACTATCAACAACAGAAAGAAGGAATATCGTGGCTCACGAACTAGAAACACAAAACGGCAAAACCTCATTCGCCTCATTCAGAGAACCTGCTTGGCACGGATTGGGAACTGTATTCACAGAAGAAAAAACAACAACAGAAATGTTATCTGCTGCTAATCTTAATGGGTGGAATGTTCGCCTTGAAGATTTAGAAACCCCAACACATCTAACAAGCGACAAGGCATACCAATATGTCTTGCGTACTAACCCAACAGATAATTCACAGACAGACATTCTTGGTGTCGTTGGTGAGCGTTATCATGTTTTACAAAATGAAGATTTATTTTCATTTGGCGATAATATTCTTGATGGTGGTGGTCGTTGGGAAACGGCTGGCTCAATTAAGGGTGGGCGTGTAGTATTTGGCGCACTAGCACTAGAGCGTGAAACAATTCTTGACCCAAATGGTGTAAGTGATAAGGTAAAAACTTATTTGCTTATCAACACATCACATGACGGTTCTATCGCAATTCAAGCAAGCATAACACCTGTTCGTGTCGTGTGCGCTAATACTCTTAACCTTGCGCTTGGTTCAATCAAGAAAAAGAATGGTATCAAGCAATCATTCAAGATTCGTCACACACAAACAGCAAGCGGTAAAGTTGCTATTGCTCGTGAAACTCTTGGCATGGCTAATAAGTACATGGACGAATTCGACATCATGGCTAAGTCTATGATTGAAAAAGAAGTCAATGCTCTTGACTTTAACAAAATTATTCTTGCTGCTTACCCTAAGCCTGAAAAAGATTCTAAGGGTGCTTTCAAGAAATGGGAAAATAAAGTTGATACCATTAACGACATCTATACAGGTGAATTTAATGGAATGATTTCTGGTTCTGCTTGGGGTGCGTTCAATGCGCTAACTGAGCGTCTTGACTGGTATCGTTCTGCTCGTGGTGGCTCTAATGAGTCAATCCTTGCAAGCGCAAGCGGATTTGACCCTGCTATCAACGCAGAGAAAAATCGCCTACTAAAAGTTGTGCAAGGCGTAATGTCCTTAGCATAATAAAAAAAAAAAATAAATGCCACCTGAGCAAGTGGATGCAAAAACTGCTCGCAAGGTTCCATAGATCAATTGGTTAGATCGCTACCCTGTCACGGTAGAGGCTACGGGTTCAAGTCCCGTTGGAATCGCAAGCGTAAATGGGGCCCCGAGGAAATGTGATTTGTGTCACATAAGATTTCTGCTAAAATAACTTTACGACAAGGTGATATTTTTCCCAAAATTTCTTTACGATAGGAAAAATTTTTTCCCCAAACCTTGCATTTGTCAGTGCCTTCCGCTATAATTAATCTATGACCCTAAATACAATAGACGACCTAATAAACGAAATATACGAAAGCAACTACTCTCACTTAGAGTTTGAAGAAAATATGGGGGGAGAGGCTTGTGACTGCCATATCCACACTACACTAAATACTATTGCTAAGTATGCAGGGATTGAGGTAGGCTAATGCTAGGCTATGCTAAAGAAGATTTAGATGAGATGGTTTACTCTATTCAGTCTGTCTTAACTACCGTGAATTCTGATGACGACCCATGGCTATACAATAATCTTTGGAAGTCTCAAGAGTTTCTTCAGGGTCTATGGGCAGAAGGGTACTTTGACTAATGTGGACTAAGTATGATTATCTTTGCACTGATTGTGATGCCCTCATGGAAATCACTA
>JBBALJ010000214.1:0-1980 GCA_040403075.1 Bacteroidia bacterium | reverse complement strand
ATAACTTCGGTACCCACTTTGATACCTGGTTTTCCGAGCGCACTCTTTATGAGAATGATTTCTTCACTCACACTCTTGCGAAATTAAAATCTTTGGGCCATGTTTATGAAGAAGAGGGTGCAACTTGGCTTCGTACCACTGACTTTGATGATGATAAAGATCGGGTAATGATTAAATCGGATGGAACCTTTGCCTACTTTGCCTCTGACTCTGCATATTATGTTAGCAAGCGAGAGCGTGGATTTAATTTATGTATTTATATGTTGGGTGCAGATCATCATGGTTATGTTGGCCGGATTAAAGCAATCGCGGCATGTGCTGGGGATGATCCAAGCAAAGATATTGAAATATTAATTGGGCAGATGGTAAAAATTATGGAAGGGGGCGCAGAGCTTAAACTTTCTAAAAGAGCTGGCACCATTATTACCTTAGAAGAGTTAGTTGAAAAAGTTGGCACCGATGCAGCACGTTATACATTGATTAGATATCCAACCGATACCCCAATGGTGATGGATGTTGATTTACTTAAGAAAAACACCAATGAGAATCCGGTTTATTATGTTCAATATGCTCACGCCCGAATTTGTGCGGTACTAAGAAATGCTAACGAATTAGGAATTAATTACGGATTAGAGTTTTATTCACCAGAGTTACTAACTCATGAACGCGAGCGAGAGTTGATTGGCTTACTTGCTCAGTATCCAAAGATTGTTGCCTCTGCTGCAGAGATGAGACAACCACATCGGGTTGCTAGATATATTGAAGAGGTAGCTGGTCAGTACCATCGTTTTTATAATGATTGTCGAGTACTGCCACTTGGGGATGAAAAACCAACAGATTTGAACTCATCCCGTGCCAGTCTTTCACTGGCTACTGCACAAGTAATAAGTAATGGTTTAGATTTACTAGGTGTTAGCGCCCCGGAGAAGATGTAATGACAAGTGATATGAAGTATCCAACCTCATTGTTCTCCAGCAATTTAAAATTTGATGGTGAAAACAGCGCCGGCGGAGTTTTATCTATTGCTGGCTGCTCTGCTGAAAAACTTGTGAAAGAGTATGGCTCACCTTTATTTGTAATTGATCAAGCAGATTTTTATATACGAACTAATGCTTGGCGGTCAGCTATATCTACTGCCTTTGAAAATTCGCAGCTTTACTATGCTGCAAAATCATTTATTAGTGTTGAGGTTGCAAAGTGGTTAAAGGAGTTAAAGGTTGGTTTAGATGTTTGCAGTGGCGGAGAGTTAGCTGTTGCTTTAGCTGCTGATTTTCCGGCGGCAGATATTGAGTTTCATGGAAATAATAAATCTGAGGTTGAAATAACTGCTGCAATGGAGGCAGGGGTCGGCACAATTGTTATTGACTCATTTGATGAGATAAGCAGAGTGTCAAAAATTGCGAAAGAGCTAAATAAGGTCCAAAAAATTTATTTAAGACTAACGCCAGGAGTTGATGCTCATACACATGAGTTTATTTCAACCGCCCATGAAGATGTGAAGTTTGGGTTTTCTATTGCATCAGGGGCAGCGCTAGATGCGATTGAAAAGTGCATGGCACAGAGTTCATTAAGTTTGGCTGGAATACATTGTCATATTGGCTCGCAAATATTTGAAGTAGATGGCTTTAAAGCAGCAGCCCAACGGCTTGTGGCAGTACTTGCAACATTTAGAGATAAATATTCAAAAGAGTTACCGGAGTTAAATATTGGTGGCGGGTATGGAATTGCTTACACCAAAGAAGAAACTGCAATCGCACCTGAACTAGTAATACCTGCAATTGCTGCCGTGATTAAAGATGAGTGCACAAAAGCAAAGCTATCTATTCCAAGGATTTCAATTGAACCTGGTAGAGCAATTGTTGGGCCAACTACAACAACTATTTATTTAGTTGGAACTACAAAATCTGTCACATTAGATAATGGATCAGAGCGCAGATATGTATCAGTTGATGGCGGCATGAGCGACAATATTCGACCAGC
>JBBALJ010000213.1:0-1983 GCA_040403075.1 Bacteroidia bacterium | reverse complement strand
TTTACACACGTGTAAAGTCTGCAGCGCTTATTCTCAAGGATGTATCTAATCTATCATTGTATTTCTCTGCTGATAGTGAGAATGTTAAAACTGCCGTTGATCTAAAAATTAATAGTGGGGTCCGTATGGCATACCTTGCTAAGAATTTTGCTATTGGTCAAGCAGATGTAAAAGAAATGACTGGCCGTCCTGCTGCTAAGTGCCCTGAGAATAATAAACAAATACCACTTATCTCAACTGCTGGTAGCGCTTGCGTTTCTTGCTCACTGTGTGTATACTCTAAGAGTGATATCATATTCAGTGCGAGTAAAAAATAAATGAGTGCATGGTTCTACGTTGCAATGATGTTAATTGTAATGATTAGTATCCTAGGAGGTTCAGGTTAATCCCTGAATTTTCCTCGGGGGGCAAGACTGGTCATTTGTCAAATCAGCCACGCTCACTTTAAGATGTGATGTTTCTCACCCCCTGAATTTGAGGCAGGATTTGTATTTTTGAGATTTTTCTGCTAAAATTGTATTATAAGCAAGAAACCTAGTGACGCAAATCACATAGAAAATGTCTCACATTTTGAGATTATTTGAAAATGGATTTGTTATTTCTTAGATTTTTTGCTATACTTGATACATACCAACAAACAGAAAAGAGAAACAAATGACAGTAGCAACCGCAACATACAAGGTAGGCGACCTATACACCTCACAGAAGTCAAAGGTAACAGGCACAATCTTGGAAATCGCACCTAACAAATCAGGTGACGCAGTTCGTGTTAAGTTAGATGTAAATGGAAATACACGCTGGACAACTTGGACAGCAAAGTAATCTAACAAGCCAGTTAGATAGTAACTCAGACCTGAGTAAGTCTGCTAAAACTGCTCACACAAAAATGTCAGACCCCCACGCTATACTAGAAACTAACCCACAACAAAGAAAAGAGAAACAAATGGCTAGAGCAAAAGCAATAAATGTAAAAATCCCAACAGTTCGTGTAATCGCAGGACTAGAGCAAGCCCTTGCTACACTAGAAATAGACTACGCAACACAATCAGAAAAAGAAGCAAAGTATGAACTTTCTCGTAAAGTATGGCAGAAAGAAGTTAGCGACTATGCCGTAGCAAACATCTCAAAGGCAGAAAACTTCCGTACTAACTATCGTGCTTGGAATAACACGCTTAACATTGACTATGACCTAACAGTATCAGAAAAAGAAATGCCATCAGAGCCTGAGAAGGACTTTGAGACAATTCACATCAGCACTTATCGTGAGTCAAAGAAAGAAATCACAAACGCAATTCGTCTGCTAAAAATGACAGATGAGGAAACAGTTAATACCTCAACTTACAACGCAATCGCACAGTACCTATAAATGAAATTGGGTGGGGCGTAAAAACCCCACTCAACTTTCGCCAGGCTGATTAGGGCGATCACAGAAATACTATAGAGCCAGTTCACACCAACTGCAAGAAGTGTAACTACCTGAGTAAGTATCAAAACTGCTTCCCGCAAGGGTCCTTGACAATTGTCAGTGTCCAGTAGTATAATTAAATTAACCAACAAACAGAAAGAGGCCCCCAATGGACCAAACAACAGTAATAACAACAACAGAATTTCTTCAGTCAGAAGTTGCAAAAAAGGATGAGCGCATTGCTCAACTTGAGGAGGCACATGCAAATCTTGCACGGCGTTCATATGTAGATTCTGCAGATAATAATCGCATGGTTGAAGCAATGCAAGAGTGGACCTTTAGTGCACTCGAATCAGGAACAATCAATGAGGATGAAGCATTAGAGATTGCAGAAATTTGTGGCTTTGAACTAATAAAGGAATTTGAAGTTGAAGTAGAAGTTCAATATTCAATCACAGTCAATGCACGTAATGAAGAAGAAGCAAAAAATGCAATCTATGATATTGATTTTGATTCTGTACAATACAATTCAGATTCAATTCAATACTTATCATCATCAGTTGATAGAGTAGATATTT
>JBBALJ010000212.1:0-2008 GCA_040403075.1 Bacteroidia bacterium | reverse complement strand
TCTGGTAGACCTGTAATCATTTCTACCTCAATATCAAAAGTCATAATAACGTGACCAACCGATGGAATATCGCTTGAATTATATAAATCTACTAATATACGAGTTGTTTCGGGAACATCCGATTCGAATAGATTTGGGTCATCGTTTGTGAACTCATATATTTTAGAAACCTTAACACCACTTAACGATGTTGCTTCACCGAATGGGTCAGGTCTCCAAGCATATGGTTTAAAATCTAAAACGTGATAACCTGTAAGGTCATCCCACAAATGAACTTTGTTTTTTCCTTTTTGAAAAAATATATTTTGATACAACTTATTATTGGTTTAATTTCTACAAAGATACGATATTTTTTTGGTAATACCAAATTATATCTACTATCTTATTTTGAATTTGTGTTTGCTGCCATCACTTTTTGAATAGATTACATATAGTGGTGAAACTTCAAATTGCATATCTCTAAACTTATTTGTATATTGTTGCCACTTACCCTTTTTTAAATAAGCCACAGTCATATGTGGATTGTATTCTGGGTAATCATTTGAATGCGGTAGTTTTTTTAGTAACTCATTTGCTCTTTGTAATCCTTCACCACTTGCATCAAACTTTAATACATCGTAATCGGGGTTTCCATCAAATATAGATGGGTTTGTTAATTTAATATCCCCAAAATGAACTTGGTTGATAATTTGAGAAACTACACCATCTGGTACATTTGTGTGTAGACCATATAGTAATGTAACGTGTGGTTCTGTTTCTAAACCATAGTGACCATTCTCATCATCATATACATCAACATTACTAATTGTACTTGTCAATATAGATTCATCAAAATCTATGTATAACATTGCACACCCATACTGATATGGTGTCTTTTGTATCTCTTTTAATATCTTTCGTAGTTTCATTTTGTTTGGTTTAATTGCTGTGGGGGCAGGATTCGAACCTGCAAAGGGAGATTCAGTAAGTAACACTTATGCCGGCCGGCTGGTGGTCTACCCCATATCACTTACCTATTTCTTTATCCCCGCCGTAGAGACGGTACGGTATGGCTGCCAATTTCACCACCCCACAATTTTTAAGGTCTACCGAATGTTACATTATTCTGTAACCTTATATCTTTATTATTTAATACCCATATTTCACCATCATCCATTCCACAAGTAAAGTATAAATCGTGCTCTTGTGAATAATCTATACACATAAACGCGTAACCTCGCATACCATCTGATATACGAATTATAGGTATTGTTGGGTTCAATTGTATTATCATACCTATAAATATGAACTTATATTAAATGTAGAGGATACCGGATTCGAACCGGTGGTGGAGTATTACCCCCACGACAGTTTAGCAAACTGCTGGTTTAAGCCAACTCACCCAACCCTCTATGGAGTGACTCCATCAGGAATCGAACCTGAAACCTACGCTTTAGAAGAGCGTTGCTCTATCCAGTTGAGCTATGGAGCCAGATGAGGAGAGTGAGGGATTCGAACCCCCGGTCCTGTTACAGACTTTTGTTTTCAAGACAAATGCGATAGACCAACTCTGCCAACTCTCCTTTTACTTTTTACCTTTACTACCTCTTCTATTTTTATATGTTGGTAATAACGAATCACAATTACTACATATAAATCTTAAATTATCTAAACGATTATCATTATTTACACCATTTTTATGGTCTAAAATTAAAGGCAATCGCTGACCCAACCATTCACCACAATTACCACACATATCACATTTATATTCAATTAGATTTCTTTGAATAATTTTCTTTTTTACGTGATGTCTTGCTATTGTAGCATTTTCACAAAATACTTTTTCATCTGGTATTGTTAGATTCTGTATAGACCAATTCTTAAATAATTCAGCGGCTTTAAGATTACCTGCTCCGTTTTTTCTTTTTGTTTCCATACATATAAATATGTAGTAGTTAGAAAAACCATCACAATTTTACTAAATTTCTTCGCCTTTAGTCTGCGTTGAATCAGATTCCAATTTGATTGG
>JBBALJ010000211.1:0-2087 GCA_040403075.1 Bacteroidia bacterium | reverse complement strand
ACTGCTTCCATGGCAAACCGCCAATTTTATTCATAAATCGGGTGATGATGGCTTGCTTGCGCACTATATAACGTGTGGGTTTGTCAGGGCGCCACCTGCGTGGGTTTGGGAAACATGCTACTATCATAGCGGCTTCGCCTTTTGTTAGTTTATCAGATGATTTGTTGAAATAAAACTCTGCTGCAGCCTCGGCACCGTATATGCCATTGCCCATTTCGATAATATTTAAATATACTTCAATGATTCTTTTCTTGGTCCACAATACCTCAAGGCAAATGGTGACGTACATTTCCAATCCTTTGCGTATCCAACTGCGCTTGGGTGTGAAAAATAAATTTTTGGCAGTTTGTTGGCTTATGGTACTAGCTCCCCTAAGTTTCTTTCCACCGTTTATAGAGCGTTCAATAGCTTTTTGAATTTGCTCAAAATCAAAACCAAAATGTTGGAAAAATTTAGGGTCCTCAGAGGTAACTGCAGCTAATATTATTTTATCGCCTATATCATTAATACCTCGCCAACTCTTTTTCAAACGCACTTCGTCACTGCTGCCAATTTGCTCAAACACCCTGATAATGTGAAAAGGAGTGATGGGCACTGGGATAACACGATACAATACAATCATCAAGAAACTGACCTGAAAAGCCAATAACGCCACCTTCAGACACCAGTCTTTAAACTTTGTTAATTTATTTTTTATGGCTTTTAGCGTTTTGTTCATGTAATTTCGGCTGCAATTATAAATGTTTGCATCATGGCAAATGATAAAACATTTCAAACATTCTTGTTATTTTGTATATTCAATCAATCACCTAAAAAATTAAGATGCTCGAATTTAAAATAAAACTTACGCTTACGCTTATCGCCTTTGCCTTTTTGATAGATGCATACGCTTGGCAAGCCTATAAAACGCTCTACAACAAGCGCCATAAAAATGTTCGTAGGTTTATTGCCATTGTGTTTTGGGCCATTCCAACCCTAGTTTCGATTATACTTTTAGGTAGCTTTTTCTTCCCCGACATGGATGGCAACAAGGCCTATAGGGTATATTTTGCTGGGTTTTATTTTGTGTTTTATTTGTCCAAGTTCTTTATCTGCATCTTCATGTTGTTAGATGATGTCAAGCGATTGATAACAATGATTTTTAGGAAAATCAAAGAGCTTTTTGAAACCAAGGCAGAGGCTGAACTTGAAGAATACGAAGCTGAAATAGAAGAGAAAAGCGATAAGATTACCCGCTCTGAGTTCTTGGCCCGCACGGGTTTGATAGCAGGTGCTGTTCCTTTTGTTATTCTTTCAAGAGGTATAATGAAAGGGGCTTACGATTATAGGGTTCATAAGGTTGAATTGTATTTGCCCAATCTTCCTGATGCTTTTGAGGGATTAAAAATTGTCCAAATTTCAGATGTGCATTCGGGTAGCTTTACAGATAAGGATGCAGTTTACAAAGGCATAAAATTGATTAAAGAGCAAAATGCTGATTTGGCTTTTTTTACGGGTGACTTTGTAAACAACAAAACTGATGAGGCTTACGATTGGATGGAAATGTTTGCCGAAATGAAAGCACCAATGGGTGTGTATTCCATCCTTGGTAACCATGATTATGGCGATTATGTAAACAATTGGAAAAGCCCTGAAGAGAAACAAAAAAACCTAACCGATTTATATGATGTTCACAAGCAAATGGGTTGGCATTTAATGCGAAATGAGCATGTGGTGATTGATAGAAAATTTAACAAAATTGGTTTGATAGGGGTTGAGAATTGGGGAGATAGAGGTCGTTTTCAGAAGTATGGCAATGTAGAAGTAGCTCAAAAAGGTATGGAAAACACACCTGTGAAGCTGTTACTTTCTCATGATCCTTCGCACTTTGATACCATTGTGAGTCAGAAACACAAAGACATTGATGTTACCTTTAGCGGGCATACACATGGTTTTCAATTTGGTGTTGAATTAGGGAAGTTCAAATGGAGTCCATCTCAATACATATACCCACATTGGGCTGGATTGTATGAGACCAAAGAAAACCAAAAACTTTACGTAAACAGAGGTTACGGCTTTTTAGGATACCCAGGCCGAGTAGGTATTCT
>JBBALJ010000210.1:0-2119 GCA_040403075.1 Bacteroidia bacterium | reverse complement strand
TTTTTCAGCGTTTAACTCAAATGTAGCTTTATCGCTTTCAAGCTCGCATAACAATTCGTCCATCTGCACATAATCACCTGTTTTTTTATTCCAGCGAGCTATAGTAACTTCGCTAATAGATTCTCCAACTGTAGGTACTTTAATTTCAAGCATATTTTTTTTGTAAAAACAGGCACGAAAGTAATCGAAAAGTAATGTCAAATCAAGCTAAGATTATTTTATGGGGTCGTACTCATTTTATTGAAAAGGCAGTTTTGTGTTTTTGAAGCCTTTATCTTATGTTTGTTCGATTCTCAAACATCCTATGATTTACAAATCCGATTGCCTTCATTTTAAAGGACATATTCCATGCAAGCCCCACAAACAAAATGGCTACCACTGCGAAACCTGTCCTGCATATACTAAAATCTCAAAACGAATTTTAATAATAAAACTAGGCGCTATTGGAGATGTGATTCGCACCACACCTTTGGTGGTTAAGTTCAAAAAGGAGTTTCCTGATTGCAAAATCACTTGGCTTACTTGGACTCCAGATATTCTTCCTTCAAGTCAAATTGACGAAATATTGAAATGGGATGTAAATAGCATTTTTTATGCGCAAAACAGTTCATGGGATATAGCTATTAACTTGGATAAAGAAAAAGAAGCAGGAGCGCTGTTAAAAGTGGTGGATGCTAAGCAAAAGTTTGGCTTTGTGTTGAAGTATAATGAGATTCAACCTTACAACGATTTAGCGGATCATAAGTTTAGCACAGGTATGTTTGACGATGTGAGTCAGGCAAACACCAAAAGCTATTTAGAAGAGATATTTGAAATATGTGGCTATACACATCAAGGTGAGCCATACTTAATGGATACCCATAGCGAGAAAGGCTATACTTGGAACTTGCCAAGTGGTAAAAAAATCATTGGTATGAACACGGGTTGTGGTGGCAGATGGACTACTCGATTATGGAGCATAGACAAATGGGTGGAGTTGGTGGCATTAACCAAAAAGCAACACCCTGATGCAGAGGTTTTATTGCTGGGCGGAGAAGCTGAAGATGCACGTAACAAAGAGATTCAAGCACGCTCAGGTGCTTTATATTTGGGTTATTTCAGTCTGTATGAGTTTATTAATTTGGTAAACCAATGTCATTTGGTAATAACTCAAGTTACCATGGGCATGCACATCACTTTGGCTTTGGGTAAAAAGATTGTGTTGATGAATAATATCTTCAATCCACATGAGTTTGATTTGTTTGGCAAAGGCGAGATTGTTGCACCTAATAAAGCTTGTAAATGTTTTTACAGAGGTTCATGTGTGGATGGAACAAGTTGTATGGAAGAATTGCCTGCAGCTAAAATTGCGGATGCAATTGCGAGGCATTTTTAATTAGAGTTTTTACATCCCCCTACCCCCTTCAAAGGGGGAATGCATTCGTTTTCATAGAGACAATTTGAAATGATTTTAAATCAATTTTGGGGTCTAAAAACTTAGAGCAATTTAGGAAGCCAATGTCTAAAAACTAAAAGCCCTTTCTATCAACTGCCAACTATCAACCAACAACTAGATCCTCTTGCCATCAAAAGTCCTGACTTTAACAGCAATGAAAATGCTAAGTAGAGTAAGGGTTACACTAAAGAAGCCTACATAATGATAGCCTTCCAATTGGCCTGTTACAGTGTCTTTGTGTACTAATACGCCTGCAATGTATGAGGCAAAACCTGCACTCAATTGTTGTAAGGCTGAAGTGATGCTCATGAAACTGCCGCGATACATCGGATTTACAGAAGAGGTAACCATGGCTTGTGCTGGAATCATTCGTCCACCTGAGAAAACAAAGAATAGCGATGTAACACCCAACACATAATAAATAGGTACTTTGGGCATATTGGTGATGGTTAAAACGGGTATCGTGCAGAGGATAATGAAAACGATAAATACATTGAGTTTTCCATACTTGTCTGCGGCCTTTCCTATAAGTGGTGAGCTAAAAATAGTGAAGGCTCCACCTATCATGTAAATTAAAGGTAATTGGCTTTCTTGGAAACCTAAATTTGATACCATATAAGGACTTAAGAAGGGTATAATAGCAAAGTGACCCATCATTATCATAATCATCAATAACATGGCCCA
>JBBALJ010000209.1:0-2128 GCA_040403075.1 Bacteroidia bacterium | reverse complement strand
CTCGATAGTCTTTCAAGTAATGCTTACACACATTATTGGTTTAATAACCAAAATAAGGGCATCTCATATCATCATTTTATAGATAATTCACTTTCCCGAATTGAGCTTCAAATGAGTGATAGCTTCCTTTCAAATACTACTTATCGTATACGCGTAGATAGCTTTTCTGATTGTGTTAACAATTTTTCTGTTGATAGAAATTATGCTGATTTTGGATTGTCAGAAAAAGCAGATTCAAATGATTTGCATATTAATGAAGTATTGTTCAATCCAAGTCCTTCAGGTGCTGATTTTGTTGAGTTATACAATAGCAGCATTAAGTTCATTGATTTGAAAGACTATCTTATTTGTAATACGGATGAACGAGATTCCATCAATCAATTTACAGCATTTGGAAATGATTATTGGCAAATTCATCCTAAACAATTTTTGGTATTAACAGATAGCAAAGACAAAATTTTGTCTAATCATTCAGTGGCTTTTCCTGATCAGATAATAGAGCTGAAAACAATGCCATCCTACAATGATGATGCTGGTACCGTTTTGTTGAGTGATTTGAATGGAGTGCGAATTGAAAAGTTAGTTTATGATGATAAGATGCACTTTGCTTTACTTGATAACAAAGAAGGAGTGAGCCTTGAACGAATCAGTCCATATAGGCCTTTAAATGATAGAAGCAATTGGATTTCAGCTTCAGCAAGTGCAAATTATGCTACCCCTACCACTCGTAATTCGCAGTATTTTGAGACTTCACAAAATAGCTCTACATTATCAATCCAACCAGAAGTTTTCAGTCCAGATGGGGATGGATATCATGATGTGGTAAATTTTAGTTATCAATTCAGTGAAACAGGAAATGTGGCCAAACTTGAAATATACAATAGCAGTGGTTTGTTAATCAAAACTCTATTTAAAAACGAATTGCTTGGTTCATCTGGAACATACTCTTGGAATGGTATTGATGATAATGGCAACATACCAGCCTATGGAATTTACATAGCCAATTTTGAGGTATTTAATATTCATGGAGAAACCCAAACCTATCGAAAAACCTTTGTGTTAGGAGGAAAACTTTAAGCCTTTGGTCCTTTTGGTTGAAGCGGTCTTATTTCAAGATTAACTGTATGAAAATTGTCAGGCATTTCGATAGCTTGGATAATGGCTAGTGCGACATCATGTGGCATCAACATATAATCGTGTGGTTTGATGCCAGGGCTGTTTCTGAAAAAATCTGTTTTGGTTGAACCCGGATAAATGCAAGTAACTTTGATTCTATAATCACGCACTTCTCTAAATAAAGATTCACTGAGACCTTTCACAGCCCATTTAGTAGCACAGTACGCTGAAACCTGAGGCATGCCCTCTAAAGCAGCCGTAGAAGCTATATTGATAATATGGCCAAATTGATTTTTTTTCATAGAAGGCAATGCCATTTTGCAGCAATGAAATATGCCACTCACATTGGTTTGATACATTTCATTCCATTGTTCAACGCTTAGGTCTTCAAGCTTTCCGAAATAGCCTAAACCTGCATTGTTTAACAATATATCTATCCTATTATGCTTATCAAGTATTTGTTTAAAAGCGTGTTCAACCCTTTCAAAATACCTAACATCACATTCAATAAAGGTATAGTTGGGGTGATTGATTACATTATTTCTTCCTAAGCCATAAACGATGGCTCCCTTTTCAATTAGCTGTAGACAGGTTTCGTAACCGATACCTTTGCCCACTCCAGTAACTACTGCAATTTTAGTTTGTATATCCATTTGGCTAATATAGTTAAAAACCAAAAGGCATTGTTTTTTATCAATCCATCTCAGCTTGAAATTTGTAATTATATTGGTTTAATATTGAGACAAACCACTTTCATTCGTCCCAATTTGAAACACTTTTTTCTTTTGGCATTGTTGCTATTTGCTCGTAAAACTCTAATAATAAGATATATAATAATTTTTCATTTTATCGGTATTTGATTTGCGACATGGTAAGAAAACAAAACGTATAAACTTAAAATACCAAATAAAATGAAAAACTTAAAATCAATTATTTTCTTATTAGGACTTATCTCAACCGGATTAGTTAGTTGTAAAAAAGATTACATTAATGAAGTAGAAGCTTCTAAAAA
>JBBALJ010000208.1:0-2243 GCA_040403075.1 Bacteroidia bacterium | reverse complement strand
ACCATTGTTATAAAATCTGTAACTATAATCCAAAGAAGCATTTCCACCAATACTCCATTTATTTTGGGCATTTGCAAGGTTTGCAATACAAAGAACTAATACAAACAAAAATCTTCTCATAGAAACGAATATAAACGTTATTTTAAATATTTCTCATATTTGTATTTCTAACAACAAATTTACTTTTGCGGTAATCAAACATGGAAGCACTCTTTCTCTTATTATTCTTTCCCCCTGTAATGGGTTATTTGGCTACCACCAAGGGTTATAGCTTTTGGACATGGTTTATCATTGGCTTCTTTTTGCCAGTTATTTCGTTGTTTATTTTATTCTTCTTAAAAGAAAAACCAATCGTGATAGACCCAAGGAAATTGGTGGTTCACGAGCAGAATTATAAAGTGCTTTGGAAAAAGGAAGAGTAAATTAACTACTCTTTTATAAACCTCTTGGTAATGTATTTACCATCCACATTCATTCTAACGAAATAAACACCATTCGGCATACCACTGATATCAAGGCTTGCCAAACTTCCTGCTTTGCTCCATTCGGTATTCACATCCTTCTCTTTTCCTAAGATGTCATACACATGAATATTAATTCCTTTAACAGGTTTTGAGAATTGCACATTCAGCTCATTGCTTGCAGGTATAGGAAATACGCTTATCTCTATTGGAGTGTTTTTTATTTCTTTTACTGCGCTACTGCCACTAGTAATTGTAATATAATTTATTCTAGTAGTATCATCGCTTCCACCTTGGTAAGTAGCTTGCAATTTTATGCTGTATTTTCCTGCTGCATTAAACAATACGCGTGGGTTTTGAGAAGTAGCACTATTGCCAGCCACATAAGAAACGGTGTTTGGTGTGATAGTCCATTGGTAAGCAATTGGGCTTCCAGCACAAGCATCATTTAGGTTTACAGTATCTGTAATGGTGGCGTTTATTTTTGAAGTAGTGAAATTAGCATTGTTCACAAACAATTCTGGGCGATAGCTATCTTTATACCTTACAGTAGTTGAGCCAGCCACTCCTAATCCTCCGGTTGTAACTACCACTTCAAGTATGGGGAATTTCTCACCTTTTGCTAACCATCTATATTCAGTTCTGTTATTTGGAATAGGAATGCTAAACCCACTAAGGCTCACAGAATCCACTTCTTTTATAACTGATTTTACTCTTATACAATCAAACTGACCAAAAGGGGTTTTAATAGTGCCCCATCCATCAACAGTTGTGATTCTATAGCCAGATTGAATAAAGCCACCTAATGTAGCCAAACTCAAACTGCCTGCAAATGAACAGCTATCTCTGCGGCCAACAGTTAAAGGGAATTTATAAATGGTATCTTTTGGAGCAAGAGTTAGACCTAAAGGAAGGCTATTGTATGATACGCCTCTTCCTAATAAAACACTAGCTGTTGCTGTATTTTTGTAGAAACCCATCACATTGCTTAAACCTGTTCCCCCAGTGAATGCACCTAAACTTAGGTTGTTTTCTTTAACTCCATAAGTAGCAGTTGCAAAATAAATAACGTAAGTTGATGATAGTGGTGAGGCATATTTCTCAACATCTTGGCTAGAGGGAACAAGGCCAGTAAAATCCCACGTTGTATTCATACCTGTGGTGGCAAAATTAAACGTTCCAGCAGGAGCCATGCTATAACGAAGCGTATCATTTGCTTTTGGCATATCTGCATTTAAAATTGTGATTTGCGCTTTAAGGTTAAAGAATGATAAGGCAATTAAAATACTAAGTATATTTCTTTTCATAGGGATATGATTTGTAATACAAAGAAGCTAAAAAAAATCTAATAATCAGTCATTAAACATTTATTAATCAAAAACTAACCAAAATATGACCACTAGATTGGACTATTTTGTTGGCTTGGTCTTTCAGCCATAGCGTTTATTCGTTTCAAACAATTTACTTTTGAAAATCAAAATTGATAAGGATGAAAAAACTATTATCTACCTACTTGCTGTTATTTTGTTTTTTTGTAAATGCCCAAAGCAATAAAAATATACATGCCATTGCCAATTTTAATGATACCAATTTGAGCAAATTTGGTGTTGATGGTGGTGATATCTGGAATGATTGCACAGCTTGGCACGACCCTAGAAATAATAGGGAATATGCCATAGCTGGTAGCACAGATTCTATTTATTTCTTCGATATTACTGATAATAAAATGGTAAAAAGTGATGTAGAATTTGGTTCGTGTAACTATGCCACCAATCGAGATTA
>JBBALJ010000207.1:0-2309 GCA_040403075.1 Bacteroidia bacterium | reverse complement strand
CATCTTTTAGTTGTATTAATAGATCATTAGCCATCTTGCAGTCACTTAGCATCCAGGTGCGCTTAGTTGGTGTTACATATGGATTGTTACCGCAAACATAACTCTTGCTGCCAACCTTAGTTTTTGCACCAGCTTTACTGCAAGCAGCACCAGTTGAGACCTTTGCAGCATTTGCGGTAGTAGCAAAGGAGGTGGTGGCTAGAACTAGGCCAAAGGCAGCGGCTAACACAACTGATCTTGTCTTATTTGAATTCTTTACCATTTGTATATCCAACTTTCTCTTTTGTTCACTTACTAACACCGGCTATATACCGGTATTACAACTGGGGTAATAATAACCTTACTGGGATTAATTAATACCCCTAAAGATGGTGAATTTACTGGGAATATCAGGCTTTATGCTGGGAAATGACCAGTTAATTAAGGGATTTACTCACCGCTTCACTACTTAGGCAGGGGTGAGTCAAACTTAAATTAATTGTTGCAGATCAACCTTACTTATCTCACCCTTGGTTACTTTATTAATTGCATCTGCAATCTCTTTAGATTGCTCTACGGCGCTGCCAGCAAAATCTGCTGGGTTTTTAATTAATTGGTTTAACTGATCAATTGTTAATGGGAAATCTTTCTCACCAACTAATGCCGCAAAGAAATTACTTGGCGTAGTGGTGGTGGCATGTTTTTTAATCATCTCATGCGCAATCTCACGCCCCATACCTGCTTTAACACAGCTCATAAGTATTTGCGTTGATGCTAGAAATGGCAGATTCTCACTTAACTCATTATTAATATTTTCTTCAAATATTCCAAACTCAGTAAGGATGGTCATAAAGGTGTGAAGCAGACCATCTGCCACATAAAATGAATCAGGAATTACTACACGTCTTACCACCGAACAAGAAACATCGCCTTCATTCCATTGGTCCCCAGCTAAATCAGCTGCCATGGTGGTGTAACCACGAAGTAGCACCGTCATGCCGTTAATGCGCTCAGATGATCTTGAGTTCATCTTATGTGGCATTGCAGAGGATCCAACCTGTCCTGTTTTAAATCCTTCACTTGCAAGTCCACTTCCCGCCATTAATCTAATTGTGGTTGCCATTGATGATGGGGCGGATGCAATCTGTAATAACTTTGATACAACTTCAAAATCAATTGATCGGGGATAGATCTGGCCAACACTTGTTAATGTGTTATCAAAACCAAACTCTTTTTCAATTGTCTCTTCCATCTTGGTTAAATCTTTAGCAGAACCTAAGGCAGAGATTCCATCTTGCCCACTTCCAACCGGTCCCTTAAGACCTCTAAGTGGCAGACGGTTTATTAACTCTTCAAGTGCAGTTAATGAAAACAGTAACTCTTCACCACAAGTAGCAAATCTTTTACCAACAGTTGTAACTTGAGCTGCCATATTATGGCTTCGACCAACTAAGTAAGTCATTTCATATTTGGTGATATTTTTTTCTAACAAAAATAAGGTTTCAAGAGTTCTTCTTCTAATTAAATTTAAGCCATCTCTAATCTGAATTAACTCAATGTTTTCAGTTAGATCCCGGCTTGTCATGCCAATATGAATCTTTTCTACCCCTGCTAATGCGTTGAACTCTTCAATTCTTGCCTTCACATCATGACGACTTGCCTTCTCCCGCTTTTCAATTGAGGCTAAATCAACATTGTTTATTACCTTCTCATAAGCAGCAATATCACTATCAGTAATTGGAAGCCCTGCTTTTTTCTGGAAATTTAAGATGGTAATCCAAAACTTACGCTCTGCAATAATTTTATTTACTGGATCAAAGATTGCCACCATCTCTTTTGTGGCATAACGAGTAGCTAATACATTTGGGGTGCTCATGCGATTAAATCCCTAACTGCAATAGTTTCATCTCGGCCTGGGCCTACTCCAATGGCACTAATTGGTGCCCCGGATATCTTCTCTAAATACTTCACATACTCTTGCGCATTTTTTGGTAAATCAGCTACTGATTTAGCCTTTGAGATATCTTCTTTCCAGCCAGGTAGATATTCATAGATTGGCTTTGCATGGTGAAAATCTGTTTGTGATGCAGGCAGCTCTTCAACCCGCACGCCATCAATCTCATAGGCAACACATACTGGAATTTTTTCCCAACCAGTTAAGACATCTAATTTTGTTAAGAAAAAGTCAGTTAAACTATTTACTCGCACTGCATAACGAGCAATTGGGGCGTCAAACCAACCACAACGACGATTACGCCCAGTAGTAACACCAACTTCACCACCAATTTTTCTAAGTGCTTCGCCATCTTCATCAAATAACTCAGTTGGAA
>JBBALJ010000206.1:0-2350 GCA_040403075.1 Bacteroidia bacterium | reverse complement strand
GTGTGTTGCTATTACAAGCGTCCGTTTATTGTCAGTCTTGTCCCAAAAGGCGAGGAGTCGAATCTGCAGGCCACCGTACTTTGTTCTAAGTTTCCAAATATCATTTTGTAATTTCTTAAACAATTTGGGATCATTGGTTTGTCCAGCTAGGTCGATATTATAGAAAATCTTTCGAATTGTCTTTACATCAAGTGTCGATATGAATTCGTTCGCTTCCTCCATAAACTGTGTTTCAAAAAATCTCATTTCAAAATCGATGACTTAATCTTTTGTTTCGAAAACAAATGTAATATTAGTTTCCATATTTAGAAACTTATTTTTATAAATATGTGAGATAAAGTTGGCAGTTAATATCAGTATTTTACTTTTTTTGCCCCTGTCAGAGATACTACATTCATAAAAAATCCTTAGAGCGCTTTGCTTAACTCTAAGGATAGTGGGTCTTTACTACTAGTTGAACAGTTTAAATACATTACCTTGTTTAGCTCCAGTAACTTCAACGCAATTAGCACCGTCACGTTGATACATCTTATCTTCATAGTATACAGGTTCTTTTCCGCACTCAACCTCTATCATTAAAACGGTCATACCATGATAAGTTATTGGTGTAATTGATTTTGAAATTCTAGTTTTCAAGTCATTAGGTAATTTACTAGTTGATATTTTTTTTGTTATAAAACTAATATAATCGTCAAGCGAAACACCTTTAAGTTTGGCTTCTCTTTCGAGACCAACAACACCAAATCCATAGTAACGAGGAACATCTTTTAAATTATCCAACTTTTCTACTTGAATCGTGTCTGCTTCTTTGTCGGTTACACCTATGAATAAATAACCCTTTTTGTTTTTACCAAGATTTGCTAATGCTGAAATGTTAAGAATAATTTTATTTTCAAATACTTTATCATCAAGCTTTCTGCCTTTGGGATTCAAATCAAATAAACCTTGTTTGTAGTCATAAACGGCACTCTCCACTTTAGACCGCATGAGGTAAACTTGAAAATCAATTGTATAAGTTGATGCACTTCTAAATGTGTTTTCTGATTTTTTGAAATAATCAGAAATTAATGCTTTGCAAATTTTAATGTTTTCATCTCGTCCATCTGTTGTTGTATAATTTCCTTTTCCTTTAGGTAATTTGCTATGTAAGTTATCTATTGCTTTTTGAATTTTCGAATAATCAAATGGAATCATGTTTTGGTTAATCATTAAATTATAAAACGACATAAATAATGTATAAAAAGCCTCCTTTACAGGATTTCCTTTTGCAGCAGGATTAAGTAGGTTTTTTAACCTAATTCCACCGATTTGATGTTCAGAAAAATTTAATATTTCTGATAAAACTAGTTTTATGTCTTTTGCAATATTTTCATAACCAACAGCCTTTAATTTTAATTCAATTTCATTTGACTTGTCTATTTCTCCGCTTCCATAAAAATTATCAAACTCTCTCTTGCTTGCTGGGAATGGACTTTTAAGTAAAATTGATAAAATTAAGTCAGCGACAAACTGTTCGTCTTCACTTTCTCTTAACTCTGAAACCCTTAATACTCCATGTTTACACCAAAAAGTGTCTTCTGCATTTACTCCATAACCAAATGAAGATTGCTTAGAATCTATAGATATTTCAGGCATTTCAGATAACAGCAAAATTTCTTTTGATGCATCTCCCCTTATTTCTGAAGCAATAGTTCTTACTAAAGAGGAAAATTGACTTGTGTTACCCGCTTGTCTCACTTCTTGAGAAGATAAGTGTCTACCACTTGCATTTATTCTTCTAAATGTTTCGTTTATGTCTTCGTAATTATTAGAGATAAAGATTGTTGCAGGAAATGGGTATGATATAAAAGATGAAACCTCTTCTTGGCTAATATATGCAGATGAAATCTTGGCTTCAAAAATACCCTTGTCACTCTGTGATTGTGCAAAGGTATAGTCTTTAACATTAAAATATAATTCTTGTCCCTTACGTATTATAGGAAATTGGTTTTCTATAAATCCGAAAAATGCATTCAATCGCTGCATTCCGTCAATAATTTCATATTTACCATCTTCAATTGAGGCTAACAGAATAAGCGGTACAGGAAATTTCGATAAAATGGAGTCAATCAATTTTTGTTTTTCTTGAATAGTCCAAACAAGTTTTCTTTGATATCTTCTATTAACTAAAAGCATATTTTTTCTATGAAGCTCATAAGCTTCCATAATTGTCATTCCTCTTGGTGATTGTATCATAATATTGTCTTTATTTTTTTTTGTTCGTTATGCTCGTCAGACCATTACTGTTAGCTTTTTGCAGCTTGGTGAGGCTGATGATCTTCACCGCAAATGTGACTGGTTAGCAATAAAC
>JBBALJ010000205.1:0-2414 GCA_040403075.1 Bacteroidia bacterium | reverse complement strand
ATCATCTTGTTCTGTTACTTTAGTTAAATCTAACTCCTTAAGCTTTACAATTCGTGAATTGTATTCTTCTTCTGTGATGTCTTCAAAAGGTGCCTGTAAATAACTTCCACCCCAGTAGTTTAATACTGATAGTCCATTATAAAACTCACGATTATCCCACATCCACTGACCAACTGCAGCCCACTCATCATCCTTGATAGATACAGTAGCACTTACATTGTGAGTGTTATCACCATCGATATGACCATTCTTGATCCATTCTGTAGAGAACTTCTTAACACGCTCAAGTGTATCAAATGCTGTCTCAGTACGGAAGATAGAACCTTCTGGTGCTTTAACAGGGATACGAACACACACTGTATCTGTAGGACGTAATACATCATCTTCACATAGCTCAGGATGATTCTCCATTAAATAGATAGCAATGTCTTCATTCTTGTTGAATCTCATTGTACGTAAGTAATAGTCATTGTGCCAAGCATGGATACCAGATGCTGTTCCTAACACTAGTGATGTAGTTCCTGATGGTTTGATACAAGTGATACGAGCTGCCTCGTTTATACCAGTCTTCTCAGTGATCATTCTGTTTACAGTCTTAGCTACATCAGCAGCAATCTCAAGATTGTATTTCAAGATTTCTCCTGAACCAATACCTGTCATACCAATACCCAATAGAGCATCTTTCTGTGTAGTCTTAGCCCAGATAGGACGTAAGTAGTGGAAGTTAGTAAATCCTGCTTGTAGAGTACCAAAGAAAGCAGCAGCTGCTACACGAGCATTCAAATCTTCTTGGTCTGTTACGTCAGATACATTAACCTCAACTAAATTGCAAAATTGATATGGTCTAAGAGCAATCTCACAGCAAGGATTAGTTCCCCAATCTTGGTTATTAGACCAATAGATACCAGGTTCTCCTGATCCAGATGCTTCAATACGTTTCCATAAGTCCATGAAGGTTTTCTCAGTCACTTCACCACGAGGTAACACAGATGAGTTGTTAGCTCTACCACGTTGCTCATTAGTTTCCCACCAAGATCCATACTTAGATGTAATCATCTCTTCATCATCATGATCAAACAAAGAGATCATAGCTGATCTACGGATACCACCAGCAAGTACAGAGTTAGCAATGTGACATAAGATATCATGGCATTCTAGAGAAGATAATGTCTCACCTGGTTGCTTTCTATCTAACACAGCTTGAACGTGTGTCAGGCAAAGCTTTAGAGGCTCTGGGCCTGGTGCTTTACCACCTGCTGTTACCAATGTTGCACCTTTCTCACGAATAGCACGGAAATCAAACTTAGGCATGAACCCACCTTCTAAGTAAGCTTTCATTAACACCTTGATTGCATCAGCCCATCCCATGATGGAATCCTCAATAAGATAGTTACGAGCTTTGCCTGGTTTAGTGATGTCTGGTAATTCACTTACATGGTGACGCTGTACACTATATCCAACACCTGTACCTCCTAATAACAAGAACATAGATTCAGAGAAACTATGTAAGCTATCAATAGGAAGATAACAACAGTTGTAGATGCGAGCATTGTTCACCTCAGCTGCAGGTCCTGCAAACTGTAATGCTCTCATTGATGGAAGCATCTTTTTGTCTCTAATCATCTTGGCTGTCTCTACGATAGCCTGAGTTAAATAGGGATACTTCTTGATCATCATGTCCTCGTAACGATTGACAATCTCATCCCATGTTTCGCGTCTATTCTTACTGGGAATAAACTTTGCATACTTACTAAAAACCGTGATAGAACTTAACGCTTCTAATCCTAAATCCATATTGTTTTGTTGTTTAAATTTTTAAAAGAAAGGGTTTGCAAATTAACAAGCAAACCCTTACCAAACAATTATTTTAGAAAATTCTATCTAACCAATCTTCTTATTTTCTCACCCAGTTCTGCATTGTTAGGAGTCTCATTAACTAACTTAGTTAGTTCTATGTTTAGACTCAACAATTTCTGCAAATACAGGGTGGCATCCATCAGTTCTTCCTGAAGATGTACAAAGAAATTATCACGATTGTTCTCTTCTAGTGTAGTGTTGTACTTACGAATACCCACTTCACTACGCTGTTGAAACTTATCAACTACTTCCACTACAATTTTATCAGTCTTCATTATCTAGTTCTGGATTAAGTTTTCTTTCTAATCTAAAGATACATGCTTTAACAGCTTCATTCTCTGCTTGCTTACGACTATCAACTACTATTTTATGTTGATCATCATTAATATAATATGTAAACTTCTTAAAGTCTACATCATAAGTCATGCTGATAACAAAACCATTATCATCTAATACATCATATACGTTACGAGCATTAGCTTCCATCATCTGTGCTACCTTGTCATCATCTATACCTTGCTCTCTAAGGAAATCCTTAAAGTTTTCTGGTAGAGAAC
>JBBALJ010000204.1:0-2427 GCA_040403075.1 Bacteroidia bacterium | reverse complement strand
TCTAATTCAGCTGGATTTAAAAATGCGGTTAGTAACACGATACCGATCTCAGGTTGCATCTTGCGAAGCTGATTGGCTAAATCAATCCCATTTGGCCCTTTACCTAAGTTGTAATCTAGAACTGCCACATCTGGTCGATTTTTCTTGGCAAACTCAACTCCATCTTTAACAAAAGCGGTGTCATAAACAATATTTAGTCCTTGGCCCTCTAGTGCTGATTTAACAGTTGAGCGAGTGAAATCATCATCTTCAACTAGCATTACATTTAATTTAGTTGCTGCCATGATTACCTCACCTCCTTATCAAGCAAAGCCATAGTTAACTTCACGGTTGTCTTTGCACCATTACGCGAGATGCTCCAACGACCATCTGAGACAAGATTTAGTATTTTGGTACCAAGCCCAACACGAGATGGAACTGAGGGTAATGGATTAACCGCATCATCTTCAATACTTACTTGGATATCAGGGTGAGCAAGTGAGGTGATATCAATCGAAATATTCAGGGAACCACCGTGGCGCACTGAATTAGAGATGATCTCTTCGATAACTTCGCCAAGATCTTTTACTCGTTCATTTGAGATGTCCGCCAATACGGGGTCAATCTTTATTTTTATTGCAATTAAACCTTCCCAAGGATCTAGTCGGGAGGAGATCTCGGTTTTTAAATCAACGGTTTTTTGTTCAAACTCTCTAGTTGGATCGCTAAGAACTATGATTATATCTTTTAAGCCAACATCAAAACTTGTGGTGTCACTATTTGTGACTGCCTGCTCTAACTTTAAGGAAGTTGCAGCTAGGCGGGTAAGGATTTTTCCATGAATAAATGTGGCCCACTGATGAGACATTGATTGTTTGAACTCACCCTTTACGATATTTGAGATTGCCTCCTTTAAGGAGGTGCTTGCATAGATTTCATCGCCCTTAATAGCGTTGATTGCAGCAGGTTCGATAATCTGAATAAATCTCATATACACATAGAACGCCAGCGGGTAAAAAACTCCGATAATCACAACTGGAAATTTTTCGGTCAAATCCGGCACGAATATTGAAAAGAAGATCATTTCAATAAATGGCATCAAGCCAATTAGAAGAGTCAGAAAATTTGTTTGAAGAATTGCGTATTTGCCACCTTTGCGCAACACCTTACTGATTTGCAGTGCAATTAGTTGAATCACCAAAAGGGCTGGCAGAGTAATTAGTACTTGGCGTAGAGAAAAGAAGTTAATGTAATTTGGAAGCATTAGCGCAAAGGTGAGTAAGGTGTAAACCCAGGCGGGAACTGGTGCTTTTCTAGCTGTGAAATTATATAAAATATTAAATTGTTTACGAATTAAGTTTAAAGATCGCATATCCTGTTCAAACTTTGAATTGCTCTCTACCGCCTCTGATTTTTGATTCAACCTTTGGGAAAACTCTCTCAAGGTATTTCCCTTTAAATACCGTTGCATAATCTCATTTCGCTCCTTTAAAGATAATTTCTTATCATCGCTAACGGTGAGCGAATTGAGTAATTGACTGGCATGCATGATTAATTCATCTCGGAAGGCTTGATCCACATCTTTCTTCAAATCATAAAAATCTTCAGAATTTCTAATAATCTTCCGAGCGCTTACAACTAACCGCTTTTCATACTCTTTAAAGGCTTCGATAATCTTATTTCGCTGCCCACCCAAAATTATTGCTACTGGTATCCAGAAAAAAGCATGCAGCAGTGAGATTAAGAACTGCTCGGTGAAGTACGGAGCTACTTGAGAATCTGCAATCAGATTGAACTCTTCCATCAAGAGCACCCGAACTAACAAAGAGGGGATCGCCAGCCATAACCCGATTATTGCTAAACCAAAATAGCCTGTCGTACTTACTTTCCTTGCTCGAAGTATTGATTGGGTTAAGTACACAAGTGCAAACATAAAAATAGTATGAATTAACCTAATCATTACTATTTCTAATTTATTCTCTGGATAGATTTTGAATAGCTCGGTGCCGGCAATTGATAAGCCTAAAAAAATAATCCCAACATAAGTTAACGAAAAGTCCAAGGTAAATACAGGCTTATCCCTTATCGATGGAAAGATCGTGCGCATTACTTAACAGCCACTTTTCCTTGGTGCCACATTCGAACTGCCACAACCCTTGGATTAACATTTGGATCACCATTAACACCGAGGGCTAGGAATGTCCTCTGGATTAAAGCCTCTGCTGCTCTTAACGTAATGTTTCGCTCCTTTGCAATGGAGGCATTAGAAAGGCCATCTGCAATCATTCTTAAGATCGCTGCCTGGCTTGCGGTAATAGTTATCTTTTCACTAATTGCGGTAAAGCTACTTTGAAATTTGCCAGTTTTTTCAATTGATTCCTCAATTGCTAAAAGTAGATTTGAAATCGATTTAATCTCGGATTTAACAATATAGACAGTTGGATCTGG
>JBBALJ010000203.1:0-2438 GCA_040403075.1 Bacteroidia bacterium | reverse complement strand
TCCTGCCAAATACCATAAGATCATTGTAGGTGATTATTTTTGGGGTTATGAAGATATGGATTTGTTCAATCATTCTCTGCACTTGATTGATTCGTCAAAAGCAAAACAAAGATTGGATGTATATTTTACGGGCACTACCCATAACCCTTTTATTTTTGCAGAAGAAGGCAGATATACCAAACAAATTCAAAAAAATATAGATGAGTTAACAAACAAGTCTGACAAAGATTTCTTGCAATCTTATGCCAAACAATTGGCCTCATTGCGCTACGTAGATGATGTGTTTAAACACTACTTTGATGAAATGAAAAAGCGAGAAGGCTTTGACAATACCATTTTCATCATCACAGGCGATCATCCCATGACTGAGATTCCTATTGAGAATAGTTTGAGGCGTTATCATGTGCCTCTTATCATTTATTCTCCCTTGTTAAAAGAAGCCAAAACATTTGATGCCATAAGCAGCCATTTGGATGTATATGAAAGCTTGCTTTCAATGCTACAACAAGACTATGGTATAAAAGTCCCACCTGTAAGTTCTGCATTGGGAGAGGGTTTAGACACATCTACAAATCAGCTTCAGTCAAAGAAAATTGCCTTTATGGATGATAACCGTGAAATAAAAGATTTCTTGTCTGAAGGTTTTTATATAAGTGGAGATGATAGCTACAAAGTACTTCCTAACTTTGATTTGCAAAAAATAGATGATACAAAGGCAAGTGATAAAATACGTAAACAATTAAAACTATTTAAAGCAGCCAATGCATACGTAACCGAGACAGCAAAACTAATAGATGACTCTTTGTTTTTTGTTCATTTAGGCATAAAGTTGAAACACTTTGCAACAAATGAAAATGCCTTTTCAAGCAAAGATGAATACCACACCTTGGTAGAAAAAACGCCTGTCATTTCTCAAGACATTGTATTTGATTACAATACCAACTATGTGTTTACAGGAAAGAACGCACCTTTGGTGGTGAGCCAAATAACAGATGAAAAAGACTCGGTATTAGAATGGCATAGCTTTGAGATGAAGGCCAATGGCCATCAAATAAAACTAACAGAAAGATTTAAAACAAAAGCCATACCCGGCAAGACCTACTATTTCTCAGCACTAATTTACAACCCCAAACATAGTCAATACAAAACCAAGGATGAGCAAGTAATATTGTATGAGGATTATTGATTTTTTAATTCCCTGTTTTGTACAATGAATATTCTTCGGTAATCCAAACCAATGAAGGTTTTCTGGTCTCAACATAATCCTTGATGGCATTATCAGACAACCATTTATTGACCAAAATATAATTCAAATGATACTTTGTAATATTTGATTCTATATCATTTGCATTAGCCGTTTTCTTATTTGCAAAACCATTTCTATCTGCATATAAGGCAAGTGCTCTCGGCTTTGCAAAAAGGATATTACAATTGGGTTCCGTGTTTAATTTTATATAGTTAAAAGCATCAACAGTCGCTTTATTTTGAGGGCCAAAAATTTCAACATTTCTGTTTTCATAAATGTCATTCCATTGTTCGAAATTCATATAGCAATAAAACACAAACGGTGGAATCACCAGTAAATATGGGTTCCATTTACAAATCGCCATCATCCATTTTAAACTAAGTAACTGAAAATATAAAACAAGACCGATAATGGGTATCAAAAATCTAGTTCCACCACCTTGATAAGGATATACCAATAATACCCCTAGGTAAAATACAAAAATGAGCGGCAAAAAATATTGGCGATTTTTTATCTCAATTCCCATACCCATAAAGCAACATAGTAATGCTAATGAAATACCAACTTTAATAAACCAAATACTTGAATTGCTAAAAAAATCAAAGAAAGATTGGTAGTAATAAGGTATGTTTTTTAGAGCAGTGTCAAAGCTTTGGGATAAAGAAAACTGACCTGTGCTACTATTCAAAAAATCATTAGGCATTTCAAATATCCAAAAATGAACTATATAGTAAATGATGAAAGATATGCCAATTGCTAAAGCACTTTTGAAAAACAACTGTCTATCCAACTTGCCTAGTAACAACAAAGCAATGAAAACAGCCATAGGAAATACGATACCAATGCTTCTAAATAAAAGAAGTGAAGCACTTACTAGTGAAAGGAATAAATAGAAATATTTTGATTTGCCATTCCATGTTAAATATATCAATACACCCAAGTTTAGTAAAATCGCAAAAGGCAAATCACTCAATATCTCCATCTTAAAATTTAAAAGATAAGGAAGATAAACGAGCATGATAGCCGCTAATGCTGCAAACAGTTTTCTGGTTTGTGTTTGCAGTATGGCAAATAATACCAAACCATATAGGAGCAAAAAGAAACTCATTAGATAGTTATATGCTACTATATTACCATCAAAAAAGGGATATACTACTGACAACAACAAAGGAAAACCCATGGTATAAGCAGG
>JBBALJ010000202.1:0-2445 GCA_040403075.1 Bacteroidia bacterium | reverse complement strand
ATAAGAATAGGGTTGTTAATTCTCCCCTAAATAACATACTTTTGAACACATGAATTCTATTAAAACCATAGCCATTGCAGGCGCTGGAACCATGGGTTCTGGTATTGCTCAGGTTTGTGCAACAGCAGGATATAAAACCATTCTTTTTGATATTAACCCCGCTATGCTCGACAAAGCAAAGGCTTCCACTGAAAAGGGTTTGAACTTTCTAGTTGACAAAAACAAAATTTCAGCAGAAAAGCGAGATGAAATAATTAGTCTTATTTCTTACACTGCCAATGTAAAAGAATTGATAGCAGATTTGATAATAGAAGCTGTAGTTGAGCGTTTAGATATCAAACATTCATTTTTTAATGAGGTGGCAGCTATTAATAAACCCAATTGCATATTAGCAACCAATACATCGTCTATACCTGTTACACAAGTAGCAGCCAAGATTCCACACCCAGAAAGGGTATTGGGTATTCATTTTTTTAACCCTGCCCCTATCATGAAATTGGTGGAGATTATAAGCGGTGCTCATACGGATGATAAAATTGCACAACAATGCAAATCTTTATTAGAAGGAATGGGAAAAACTTGTGTAATGGCCAAAGATGCTCCTGGCTTTATAGTTAACCGAGTAGCTCGTCACTATTATGTAGAAGGCCTAAAGGTGCTTGAAGAAAATGTGGCAAGCCATGAAAATATTGATGCATTGCTCGAAAGTTCTGGTTTTAAAATGGGTCCATTTAGGTTAATGGATTTGATTGGCGTGGATACGAATTTTTCTGTGACTTCATCTATTTACAATTTATTTCATCAAGACGGAAAGTTTAGACCAAGCCGCATACAACAACAAAAAGTGGATGCAGGACTACATGGTAGGAAATCTGGAAAGGGATTTTATACTTATGAATAAATTACTGATTGCATTCGTTTCGAGCATTTGTCTTTTTTCAGGTTGTAGCAAAAGTTCAAATGGGGTTGATCCAACAACGGATTTTTTTCCTGCATTGAACGTTGATTTTTATATCAACTTAAGTTTGCCTTCTGCTTCGCCATTACTTTTTCCTCAAGGTTGGATTTACCAACAAGGAGGTTACCGTGGTATTATTGTGTATCGCAATTTTGATGAATACCTAGCCTTTGACAGAACTTGTCCTTATAAAACAGATAGCTCATGCAGCTATGTAAGTGTAGATAGCAGCAATACATTTATGCGATGTGGTCAATACAACAAAAGTTTTACCAAATGCTGCGATTCGCGTTTTTATTTATTGAATGGCACAGTACAACAAGGTCCTGCTAATAGGCCTTTGAAACAATATTATGTTAGACAAGAAGGAAATAGCCTTCATGTTACAAGTTCACCTTTTTAATCGCTAATCACCATGGCATTTAAACATGAAATCAGGTTCTTTATTTTTATAGCCATGGCTTTTGCCAGTGGCATGTTTATCTATGCTACCTTAACTGATGACGATAAGCAAAAACAAGAATTTGAACAAAACTACCGCATCTACTCTTTGCCCATACCTCAAAAGGTAAGCTTTGCGGGAGTAAACATTCCACTAAAAGAATATGATGTAGCCGAGCGCTACGATCGCGAAATACTGACCAATGTGTATTGGCAATCGCAAACCTTAATGCTATTAAAACGCAGCCAAAGGTTTTTGCCAACCATTGATAGGATGCTGAAAGAAAACAATATCCCTTCTGATTTTAAATACTTGGCTATGGCTGAAAGTGGTTTGCAAAATGTAAGCTCACCTGCAGGTGCTGCCGGTTTTTGGCAGTTTTTAGATAAGACAGGTAAAAGGTATAAACTGGATGTTAACGAAGATGTAGATGAACGCTACCACCTTGAAAAAGCCACACAAGCTGCTTGCTTGTATTTTAAAGAAGCCTATGCCATTTTTAATGATTGGGCTTTGGTTGCAGCCAGTTATAATATGGGTATTGAAGGGGTGAGAAGACAAATGCAAAACCAACAAATGAAAAGCTATTTTGATTTGTATTTGAATGTAGAAACCGCCCGCTATCTATTCCGCATTATTGCCATTAAAGAGATATGCGAAAACCCAACAAAGTTTGGTTTCTTTATCCCCACAAACCACTATTATAAAGAAGTGCCCACTGTTAAAGTTAAGGTGGATTTGAGTATATCACAACTAAGTGAATGGGCCATACACAACAATTGCAACTATAAATTGCTGAAGCTTTTGAACCCATGGTTGCGTAAGGCTTATATCAATGTAACACCAGGTAAGATATACTATATTGCCTTACCAAAAGACAGAATCATGCAAAGCGAATTGGCTAACAAGGTTGTAAATGAAACCCTTAGTTTAAGCCAAACTTCTTTGGGTGATATGCCAAAAGAAGATCTTATGCCTATAATAGAACATAAGGTAGAAAAGGATGAAAGTATTGAAAGCATAGCCATCAAATATGCTGTAAAAC
>JBBALJ010000201.1:0-2455 GCA_040403075.1 Bacteroidia bacterium | reverse complement strand
ATACCAAACGTGCAGACGGAGAAATGACAAAGAAGTCATTTAGCCCAAGCTCACTAGGGTACGGTCATGGAACCTGCCCAAGATATTGGTATATGGCTTTCTCTGGCGCAATGTTCATTGATGATAATGATGCAGTTGCAGTTGCTAATATGGCACAGGGAACACAGGCACATGAAAGACTTCAAAAGCTTATCTCTACTATGCCTCAATTTAAAATGGAAGAAGAAGAGATTCTAAATGAATACCCTCCTATCAGAGGTTTTATAGACTTGATTATGGAGTACGATGGTGAAACCGTAATAGGTGAAATCAAAACGG
This sequence comes from Bacteroidia bacterium, assembly GCA_040403075.1. Taxonomy (GTDB): domain Bacteria; phylum Bacteroidota; class Bacteroidia; order UKL13-3; family UKL13-3; genus RGVD01. The sequence goes on along the minus strand of JBBALJ010000201.1, from coordinate 2,137 downwards.
CTAAGCAAGAAGTATGGGACACTAGACAGTCTGAGATGAAACCTACTGCTAATCATATGCTTCAATTGCTAACATATATGAAGCTGAAGAATGCTAAAGAAGGATTCTTTTTGTATGAGAATAAGAATACACAAGAGATTCTTGTTATCCCAATTTCAATGAATGAAAAGAATACAAAGATTATTGAAGACACATTCCTATGGATGTGTGAAGTATGGGATAACTTTAAAGATGGCGACCTACCTATGAGACCTGCTGGGGCTACAAAGTCAAAGATGCCTTGTACATATTGCCCAGTTAAAAAAGAATGCTATTCTAAAGAGACACCAGTTGGCACAGTTCAAATTGAAAAGTTTGAGGTTCCATCTGTATGATCTGCTCTAATTCGGAATGCAAGAAAGACTTTACTCCAAAGACACATAATCAAAAGTATTGCACTGATGAATGCTGCCGAGTTGCTACTAACCGTAGAATTATGGAGAAGTACTATGAGCGTAAGGCAATTAGAAATGGAGCCTTGCGTCCATGTTCAAGATGTGGACATCAACTAAGTAGATACAACAAAGGTAATTTTTGCGCTACATGCGAGAAGAATATAAACCTTGAAAATAAAAGTAAGTTGTTTAGGATGATAGATGACGTTAGCTAGCTTAAAAAAAACTCAGGCAAACAGAGTGTTGGGCATAGATGCTTCTACTAACTCTATTGCTTTTTGTTTGATGGAAAATGATGTTCCATTAAAATGGGGTAAGATCAATCTAACAGGCAATGACATATATGAAAAGATTCACGATGCTAAGATCAAGATGGCCTCAATGCTTGACGAGCTTAAATCAGATTATATTGTTGTTGAAGGTGCAGTATTTGTAAAGTCTGCAGATGCTGTAATTAAACTATCATATGTTTATGGAGTTGTTATTGCAGAACTAATGTCTACAGGAGCAAAGGTTATTACAATAGCCCCGTCCTCTTGGCAAGCATACATAGGCAATAAGAACCCAACTAAAGAAGAGAAAGCGGCTATCAGGGTAAAGAATCCAGGATACGCAGACTCTTGGTATCAAAATCAACTACGCAATATGCGTAAACAAAGAACAGTGGACTACTTTAATAGTAAGTATAACTTATCATTAACAGATTTTGATGTGTCAGATTCATTTGGAATTGCACATTATTCTAACAGTATATTAACAGAACGATGAAATACTATCAAAGCGAAGAGTGGTTGCACAGAAGATATGTTATTCAAAAAAAGAGCATGACTGAGATTGCTATTGAATGTAATACCTCTGCTATGACTATACAGAGATACTTAACTAAGTTTGGATTAATTAAAAAACGATGAGTAGAGAGACATGGCTAAGCGCCAATAAAGAAACAGCAGGAGACCTAATACTTACGGGATACAACGGACCACTTAAAGATATGCCAGTATATAAAGAAGTAGAGTCGCTATTTGGATCTGGATCAACAGCCTTAGATTTTGGGTGCGGGGTAGGAAGAAACTCAGTGGCACTTGCAAAAACATACGACAATGTTATTTCTTTTGATTTTCCTAATATGATTGACCTGGTTCCAAATGAAAATAAACTAAACAATATAACCTATACAACAGACTGGGATCACGTAAAAAGCTTTAGATTTAATACAATACTGGCAAGCCTTGTCTTTCAGCATATTGAAGATTCTGAATTAGACTTATATTTAAATGATTTGTCTCATATAGTGGACAGATTAGTTTTGCATAGTAGAACATGGATTGATCATTCTGCTTCTCAGGTATTGCCAATTGTTGAGAAATATTTTATAATTGATACTATCGAGTATTCAAGAGATCCCAATAATCCAATTGATGATCATTTTATTGCAACACTAAACAAAAAGGAATAACAATGGCGGGATATCCAGAAAAAGATAATGGCTACCAGATGTGGATTACAGACTTACAGCTAATGGCAACAGATGCTCCTTCAGGGCATAAAATTATTAGACAGTGTCTTGAGATTGCACAGATGTTAATTGAAAAGAATATATCATATGGAGACTCAGCACTTAGTCCAATTCGTATATTCTCTCAGGCGGACAACCAAGAGCAGATTAAGATCCGTATTGATGATAAGATAAATAGAATTAAGAA
>JBBALJ010000200.1:0-2472 GCA_040403075.1 Bacteroidia bacterium | reverse complement strand
CTAATAAGAAATAACTATCACTATATCCTGTTTTAATAAATCCACTTACTGCCGTAACCGATGAACTAAATGTAGCACTCGTTCCTGTCAATGCACCACTAAACCTACCTGTACCATTTACATCTAGCTTGTAGCCTGCGTCTGTTGTTGTTCCTATTAGTACATTGCCACCATTAGGGTTAAGTGCTATTGGTACATATCCTATTCCTTGAGTAACTGCAATAATTTTAGCTTCTGTTGCAGTTCTTCCAAATATTAATTGTTTATTAGTATCTGACGCAGTTTTAATCACTATTTGCTCACTACTATTACTAATAGTATACATATCTTGTGCCGTTACGCTTGAAGAAAAAGTTGCAGCTCCTGTTGAGGCTATGGTTAAAGCAGTTGTTAATGTATCGCTATTATCAGCAGGAGCAACTTGGAAAATCATTTGTTCTCCATTAGTATTAAATGAAGAATCAGTCAATTGCATTGCAATTCTACCCCAATTTCTAACACCCGGTATTCCTGAACCACCACTATTATATGTTGTTCCTTTAAATAAAATACCACTACCAAAACCACTATAAGGAGTATTTGGATTTGTTTGGGTAATAGTTAATACATCATTTAATGTTGTTCTATTACCTGAACTATCTACGCTACTAAACGTTGCAGCTCCTGAATTCATAATAGTAAGCTTGGTACTCATCGCACCACCACCACTATTTGTTCTAAATTGCAATCTACCTTCATAAGAAACTCCTGCATAACTGTCTAGATAAGTATCTATATAAGGATAGTTATATGCTGTCGATAATCTACTTGAATAATTAGTACCACTTCCAGCCGATACATAAAGAATACCATTATTTAATGTAACATCTGTTCCTACCGTTACACTTGAACTAAATGTAGCTGCACCTGTTGAGGCTAACTTAAATACTACTGTAGTATTTGCATAACTATACCAATTTAATGCAGTATCATTATTAGCAGTATAATTTTCCCATTTATTTGTACCTCCGTTTTTAAAGTATAAACCTGCCTCACTTCCCCCTGTTGCTGCTGCATCTATAAATAAATTAGCATGTGTACTTGTATTTTTAATAGTAACATCACCACTAAACCTACCTGTGCCATTAACATCAAGTTTGTATCCTGCATCTGTTGTAGTACCTATTAATACATTACCACCATTAGTTACTCTTAGACCTTGTGTTGCCAAAGCTCCGGTACTATCTACTATACTTAAATCAATGTATCTGTTAGATGTTGCATTATCACCTAATATACTAATAGCACCACCATATTGTCCTGACCAAATACTAGGAGTAGAGGATGTATTTCTAACTACTAAAGTTGATGTAAATCTACCTGTACCATTTACATCTAGCTTGTAGCCTGCATCTGTTGTTGTTCCTATTAGTACATTGCCTGTGTCAAAGGTAAACGAAGATGCTTGTAGTGTTAATGGCGTCAGAGCAATTCCTAAATTTATAGATTTTATAAAGTGTCTACCACCTGAAAAACCACCTAATGTTAACGTATTAGTATCTCCATTATTAATGTGAGTTTCTACTTGTGTACCTGATACAGTGAATTTAGCAGAAGGACTAGTAGTACCAATACCTACATTACCACCAGAGGTAATACGCATTCGTTCAGTATTGTTAGTTGAAAAATAAAAAGCTGATGATACTGCTGTACCAATACTATAAACAGAATTTGTATTATCCCAAGCTAAAAAAGCTTTTGTTGTTCCATTATTTGCAAAATATTGCGTAGTATATTGTTGACCACCATTATCTAAAAATAATACATCATCATCACCACCTTTTATGTGTAATTTTTTACTTGGGGATATAGTACCAATACCAACATTCCCAGTACTAAATGTACTGTTACCGCTTATAAGGTTTCCAACATAAACTAAACTATCAGCTGTAAAATCTGAAATATTTGTTCCTGTTGGAGCGTTATTAACCCAAATACCACCAATTCCTGGAGGGTTTGAGGTTGACAAGTCTCTATTTGTTTTTAAAATTACTGTAACAATAGCGTAATTTCTAACATCCACGTAAATTGGAATGTATCTTAAATCACCACTAATAACTACTTCTGAACCGATTGTTACCTGGAAGTTATTTTGACCGGCTCCGGTCATTTCCGTTAAGTTAATTCCGGAAGTACTTACGTATCCGTAATAGACCGTGTATTTTTTTCTTAGTCCTTGAGACCAGTATTTTTCACATACTTCAATTTCTATAGGACCTACACTGTTCCAATCATTATAGTCGATAGTAGCTCTTGCAATTTCATAACGTCTGGCCTGAGTACCGCTAGCACCTAACGAATCGGTTACCATGGTTGTTACTCCACGCTGTCTGTATGTACCGGCAGAACCTTGGTTATCTAAGGATGCTATAGGACTTGTAGTACCTATTCCTATATTTCCACCAGTAAAATAAACCGCAGCATTATCAAAAT
>JBBALJ010000199.1:0-2530 GCA_040403075.1 Bacteroidia bacterium | reverse complement strand
CTACACCTTTTCTATTGAGGCCACCTTTAGGATCTTTTCCTTCGGACCTTTGCCATGCTGCGCTTTTTGCCATAATCAGGATTGTCTTTGTGCCACTTCTTAACTGAAGCAACACCTTGTTTAACAGTTTTAGCTCTTGATTTCTTAGTAAGGTTAATCTTATCCCACTTACCAGCAGATGGACCAGATGTATGATCTACAACTATATCCCCCTTATCACCTATACCTTTATCAACTTTCTTTTTAAAGACTTTGTGTGTCTGACCACCAGCCTTAACGATAGCTTTAGTTGCCATTATTTCTTCTTAACACAGTTATTTACTGTCTTACCACCTTTTTTCTTAGTGCCTTTCTTAACATATCCTGTCCAGCACTTGATCTTACCACCATTCTTTAATGTAGAACCTTTGAACTCTCCTTTCTTTTTGATTAAAGGACCATCAGGAACAGGAGTAATATTTCCCCCTTGTTTGAGTACACCTTTACCTACGTAAGCAGAAGCTTTCTGTGGATTATACGGACCTGGTTTTCTTATAGATGCCATTATTTACGTTTTTTAGCCATAGCCTTAAAAGTCCGAGCTAATGCTTTTCTCTTAGGGGTGCACGTAGCTTTGGTCATAGGAGTACAAAATCCCTTATGTTTAGGATTTACTGCCTTCTGAATCCAGTTCTTTTTTGATGCTGTTGCCATACCTTCTAAATGTTGTATTGGGTTTTACTATAATATCTCTGTGTGTATATTGCCAAAGCTCCCCAGTGGCATTAATTATAACTGTGTACATTGTATCAGTCTCATGACCATACTCTGTTACTAACCATATAATTCCATCTCCCTTAGGAGTGGATACATCTATTCTATTATGTGGTTCATATATCATATTGCACACCCTAAAGGATTCGAACCTCTACAAACGGTGTTGGAGACCGTTGTGCTACCGTTACACCAAAGATGCGTTACTGTTTAATCAACCATCTCTTTCACTTGTCCTGCTTCAACAGCACGAGCAAGAGCACCTTCAATGATTGTAGAAGCCTTCTCAGCTAATAGAATACGAGCAGCATCTTCTGTACCCAACGTAGCACGTAATGAGTTTAAGATGATACCAAATTCAGCTCCTGAGATAGCAAATTGTTGATCTGCTGACCAAGTGTATTTCTTGTTTGGATCAAATGTTGGAACTTCTGTAGCTCCTGTTTCTTGTAATTCTGACATGATAAAATGTTTTGGTTTATGTAAAGTTAATCTAATGTAATTTCAAATGCAATCACTGCACTTGTTTTTATACTCTTGGACATGTTCAGCTTTATCTGGAACATGTTGTGGAATTTGAATAGTTCTTCTATCAATGGGTTAGTGTACTTAGGAAGAGATGGGGCAATTCTAAAGCTATATGCTCTAGGATGTTTAATCACTTCCATTGCACAAAGTTCATCTACCGAATCAATAATACCTTCTAGATGAGCAAAATACACCTCATCATTGTGCTTCATTACCTTTGGAAAGAATTTCTTCTTTATCTGCATTACGACAGAGTTAATCTATATAAAGTTTGAGCTGCTTCTCCAGATAAAGATTGTGCTACATTTTCAATATCAGGCATGTTATTAGCTTCACCAAACTCTTCTAATTGCTTAGCAAAAGAAACTAATTCTTTTACTACTTGATTAGGCATACCTGGAGTGTAATCTTTTAATACATCAATTCTAAATGCTTTGATTCTTCTTCCTGAATATCCCATAATCTTTTCTACAATTTCATCTTGTAAATCTGCCACTCTATCATATATAATGCCTAAAGCTTGATGCTCAGCATATGACGTAGTTTGAAAATGTAATAGATGTAATTCTTCATGGAAATAAGATAGCTTTCCAGCAATAGTCTCTAAAGTAAGACTATTGCTTTTAGTTTCTAACATTTCTTCTGGAAATAATGATTTAGCCATTATGGTCTTGTAGTTGTTGTAGTTGTAGTAGCTCTAGTTGTAGTTGTTGTAGTAGTAGGTGCAACAGTGGTAGTTGTAGTTGTGGTTGTAATATCATTACAGCACAAGTAAGCATCTGTTTGTTGCCACTTACCATCCTTTGGTTTAGTTCTTCTTAGGATTAAACTCCCAGGAATGATACGTCCTGTTCCATCGAAACGAACGTATGCTTTTAAGTTATTATTGCTATTTGCCATGATTAGTCTTCAAAAATGTTAAATGTTAGTGTTCCATCTGGACATAATCTATTCTTAGCAGACAATGGTACAGTTAATTGTACAGTTGTTGCATTAACAGCAGAGTATGTTCCAAATTGTCTAGTGTCTTCATTGTCATTAAACAATTGAATCAATGTAGCCATATCTGCTACAGTGTTTACATTAGTATAAACTGTTTGTACACCTGATCCATCACATAACATTGTAATAGAAGGATACGATACAGGAAATGTTCCTGGAATAGTATCAGTTAACACTGTAGGAACATCATTACAACATTGATATGCTGGAATTTCGTACCATCTGCCTATTCTAGGCTTGTTTTTTC
>JBBALJ010000198.1:0-2548 GCA_040403075.1 Bacteroidia bacterium | reverse complement strand
TTCTTAAGGGTAAAGCAATGCATAGAATTGGCGCAGGATTTGGTCCAACAGGCGCACCTAAGCCAAGCATGTATGAATCTGCCCCATGGGGAGTTAATTCACTTTCTATTGGAATGGCGGAAACTTTATTTGCAAACACTGGCTTAAGAAAACACACTCAAAAATTATTCTATGATAAGTTTGCTGCGGCATTAGCAAAAGAAAAGCCTTACGGATATGTTAAGGATGCACAAGGATCATTAAAGAATGCGCTTGAACCAGATGTGCTTGACTCTGTCATAAGATCAGCCGCATCGGATATGATAGGAGATAGAGCAGTTCTAAGCAAGTTATCTCCAATTGATAAAGATATTTTACGAAAGAAGTTTTTAAATTGGGAATCTAAAAAAGATACACCACTTACAGACTCTTTAAAGCAAGTTATATTTGGCTTAGAAAAAAGAGAAATGGGTGGACCAGTATCCGCAAATAGACCATACTTAGTCGGAGAAAAAGGACCAGAATTATTTGTTCCAAGAAATTCAGGAGGAATAGTTCCAAATAAATATGGCATTGGCGGAATGATTGGGCCTATGGTCGCAGCCATGGTTGCACAGATGCTTGGTGGAAAAATTGGTGGTATGACTGGAACTGCACTGTCAACAGCAGGTGGAATACTTCCATTTATGATGATGGGCGGCGGTGGACAAAAGGAAAGAGCAGCAGGATATAGAACAAATGTTGATGCTACTTCTAATAGACAGATGGGCCCAATCACATCTAGAATGGGTGGAGCTGGCAGCTTCTTATCTAAATCTTTGCCAATAGCAGGGAAATTAGCATTAAGGGCAGATAAGCTAGAGGCTAGTGGTTCTAAACTTGCACCAATGTTTGGAAGAATTGCCATGATGGCAACTAGAGCAAATGCTGCCTTGCTCGTAGCAGGAATAAGCATTGCTCTTATTAATAAAAGAATGAAAGACCATAATGAGCACCTTAGAATTGGAGTTCTTCAATACGGACTCACAGCAGAAGCTGCTAAAAAGGCAGGACTTAAGTTTACTGACTACAACTCAAAGCTTGCAGATACCGTTAAAAACATACAAGCCCTAAGAGAAAGAAATCAACTTCTTTATGAAAGCATGCAAGGTGCTAATACTCCAATTAAATTAACAATTGAAGAATACAAAAAACTTAGAAAAGAAGTTAAGGAAACCTATGGGGATCAAATTAAACTTATTAATCAAACTAAGGGTAAAAACAATACTGAAAAGCTTGCTGAAAATTTAAAGATTCAGTTGATCGCTGCAGGCTTGTCTGCAGAAGATGCAACAAAAAAGATTTGGGCAATGTTCCAAATGTCTAATAAGGCAAAAGATGCCGCTGCATTTACTTTAGGTAATTCTAAATTTAGTAAAATTAAAACAGCACAAGATGCTGCAGCACAAGCTGTTGGTGGATACGGTAATGCTGCTAAAGAAGGTGGACGTGAAGGTGCTGGAGCAGTTAACACTGGACTCAATGCTATAGGTACAGGAATTCAAGATTTAATTGATAAAAGCAAGAAGGCTGCAAAAACTGGAAAAACAAAAGTCTTAACTGAATATGAAGCTCAAGCAAAAATGCTTGAAAGACTTAATAGACTTCAATCATCTAAAACTTTATTAACAAAAGAAACAATTGCTGAGATGACTAAACAAAATCCAGAACTTAAAAAAATAATTACCCCTATGGATACTGTGGTTTCTTTATGGGCTAAAATGGATCTTGCAGCAAAAGGATTTACTGGAGATTTATCAAAACTTGGAGCAGAGGCAGTTTCAACATTATCTAAAATTGCAGATGGCGTAGCTGCAGCTACTGCATCTGCTAATAAAACAGGTTTGTTAAAAGATCAATATGCTAACTTACAAAAATTAACTAATCAACAAAAAGCTTTAATGAAGGCAGCAAAAGGACAATCTGTTGCACAACAAATAAGTACAAAAGATCAACTTAAGGGTCTGCAAGCACAAATTGATGCAAATAATAAACTTGCAGATGCAAGATTAAAAGCTCTTGATGCTGCAAAGCAAGAAGGAAATATTGCAAGAGAGATTGCTAAAAAACAAGCTGAGTACGATTCAGCATTGGCAACTGGAAATACAGCCGCAGCCCAACAAGCAAGCCTAGACATTAAGGGCCTACAATCTGATCAGCAATACAATGCACAAAAGAAAGCAATTGAAAATACTCTTAAATTACAAAATGCTCCACTTGAAGCTAAAATTAAAGCAATTAATGATGGTCAAGAAAAGATGTCAAACCAAGCAGCGCTTGCTGGAGAATCTCTTGGAAAACTTAATGATAAGATTGCTACTCAAAAACAAAAAATTGATGATGTAAACACAGCAATGACTACATTTAGACTTAACGCGGTAGCAGCTGGAAAAACTCTTGAAGAGTATGCTCTTACAAAAGAAGGAAAACAAGATGCAGCAGGTGTTGTTAATACTGCAAAAACTGCAGGAGTAAAAGTCCCAACAGTAGGCGGAGTAGATGTAGGTAAGATTGGTCTTGATATGGTAAC
>JBBALJ010000197.1:0-2553 GCA_040403075.1 Bacteroidia bacterium | reverse complement strand
TGCATATTCCGGAGGTAATTGTGCCACCTATTCCGGCGATACTGTGCCACTCATTCCGGTGATATAGTGCCACCTATTCCGGAGGTCATTGTGCCACTTATTCCGGAGGTCACTGTGCCACTTTTCATGATGTTAACTTCGCTCAAAAAAATGAGCTATGGCAGGACAAAGAATAGACATCATGGAATTAAAACAATTAATACGTTTAAAAAAAGAAGGTTACAGTAATCGAAAAACTGCGGATTTACTTCATGTGAGTAGAAATACGGTAAATGAATACGTACGCATTTTCAGTGCTCATGGATTGACATATGAGGAGTTGATGAATCTAGATGATGAATCTCTGAGTGAGTTTTTCCCATGTGTTACAGAGGTTGAGAGCCATCGATTTGTAACTCTGAGTGACCAGTTTTCATATTTTCAGAGGGAGTTAAAGAAACCTGGCTGCACCATTCATACGTTGTGGCGAGAGTATATTGTCAAGCACCCGGATGGTTATTTGTATAGCCAATTTTGTTTTCACTTCAATCGTTGGAGGGAAAGAGTTGATTGCTCTGTAAAACTTGATCACAAAGCTGGAGAGAAGCTATTTATCGACTTTACGGGTAAGAAACTCAGTTATTGCGATAAGGCAAGCGGTGAGTTGATTGAGGTAAATGTTTTTGTTGCCATTCTTCCATCAAGCGGCTACACGTTCGTAACAGCCACGCGCACCCAAAGCCAAGAAGAAGTAATCGAAGCACTCAACAAGTGTTTTCATTTTTTAGGAGGGGTTCCAAAGGTTGTAGTTCCTGATAACATGAAGGCTGCAGTAACTAAAAGTCATAAATACGAACCAACCATAAATCGTTCTTTAATGGATTTTGCACTTCATTACGGATGTTTAGTTGACCCTACAAGACCTTATTCACCAAAGGATAAGGCAATGGTTGAAGGGGCTGTGAAAATAGTATATCAACGCATGTTTTATCCACTGTCAAAACATACTTTCTTTTCTCTGGAGGATCTTAATGCGGCCATTGAAGCCTTGCTTACGATTTACAACGACTATACGTTGACAAATAGCTCTGAAACCCGTTCACAGCTCTTTCATAGTCTAGAAAAGGAGTATCTGCAAGAGTTGGTGCAGGAACCTTATGACATCCGTCATTTTAAGAAGTTGAAAGTGCAGAAAATGGGACATATTTTTCTTACCGAGGATAAGCATTATTACAGTGTACCATACCGTTACATGGGAAAACAAGTTGAAGTTCAGTATAGTTATGGAACTGTTGAGATTTATTACGAAAGGGAGCGAATCGCTTTGCATCTAAGATCTAGAAGTGCGGGTAAATATACCACTGTAGCTGAGCATTTAAGTAGTTCGCACAAAGCATATTCTGAGTGGAGCTTGGAGTACTTTTGCTTCAAAGCACAGAAAATCGGGAAATATACCGAACAGTGTGTTCGAAACCTTATTGAAGGAAAACCATATCCTGAAATCGCTTACAAACAGGCCTTTGGAATCACAATGCTGACAAAACTTTATCCGCCAGAGCGGATAGAAAATGCCTGTAAAAGAACATTGGATATTGACCAATGCGGTTACCATACGATTGTAAACATCCTGAAAAATGGTCTAGAAAATGAGCAAGCTGATCAACACCTTACTTCTCACATTCCTATTCATGGAAATATCCGCGGTGGCAACACCTATTGTTAAACCTTGTAATCTAAAAATCAATTATATGAACACACAAAGCACCATTGACAAAATGAGACAATTAAGGCTGAATGGCATGAGTGATCTGTACCAAAGGGCCATCAAAGAAAGACTTTTTACAAACTTCACAAATGATGAATTTATCGCCCTAATGGTCGATACCGAGTGGGAAAATCGGCATAACGTAAAGATTAATAACTTAGTAAAAGGAGCTGGCTTCAAGCTTAGTGTATCTTCACTCAATATCGATTATGCCTCCACTCGAAACCTTGATCGGAACATGTTTGAACGCTTACTGACACTGAAGTTCCTTAAGCAAAATGAAAATATCATTATTATCGGTTCAACTGGAGTTGGGAAAAGCTATTTGGCACAGTGCATCGGCAGAAATGCTTGTGAACAAGGAGATAAAACACTCTTCCTAAATTGCGGACAGCTCATAGAAAAAATCAAATTATCAAAGATAGAAGGCACTTATATCAAGTTTTTAAAGAAGCTTCACGGCTTCGATTTACTCATTTTAGACGACTTCGGCTTACATGCTTTTGACAATCAATCCAGACAAGCACTGATGGATATCATCGAGGACCGACACGATAGAGCATCTACATTGGTTACCTCGCAAATACCTGTTGCAAACTGGCATGAAACAATCGGAGAAGGAACTATAGCTGATGCAATTTTAGATCGACTCGTTTACTCGTCTCACAGAATAGAACTTAGCGGAGAATCACTCCGGAAAAGAAAGAAATTAAAAGGATAATTTTTTACTAATTTTACCCTGTTCACATCATGAAAAAAGTGGCACGGTATGCTCCGGAATGACTGGCACTATATCACCGGAATGTGCA
>JBBALJ010000196.1:0-2582 GCA_040403075.1 Bacteroidia bacterium | reverse complement strand
TTGGCTGTTAGCTATTTGTACGTTGACCTTCGCTCGGGCTATAAAGAACAGATTGAAAAAAGCAATCAAAAAATAGATGCGTTAGATTTAAAGATTGACCGCCTGACATACGCCCTAAAGCGTTCAGATTCTGCACTTGCATCCGCCATTACGGAAATTCGCATAATGAACACGATGAAAAAACTATGAAACATTTAATACTTATTTTTTTGGCTTGTTTTTTTGTTGGAATTATCGCAACACCATCTGAAAAATCCAAGTCAGTACCTGTTGATGAGGTCGAATTGATGCTCCAAAAGATTAGTGCGAATTTAGAGATGGCATCGGTTGCAACTGCTCAAGCAAAAGCAATGGGAGAAAAGATGGTTGCTGAAAAGGTTGAGGAGAAAGCACAGTTGAAAGAAGCCGTTGCCGTTGCCGAGAATAAAGTCGATTTGATGACCAAGAAAGTCGAAGTGTTTTCAGCAAAGATGATTGGTGCTGGAATTGATACAAGCGAAGCCCCATTGAAATTATCAGGCAAGACATACGATGCTTGGTTGAACTATGTTGAAGAAGGTGGAAAAGAGGATTTTGACTATTTCAGAATGTACCTATGGCACTAAAAGTAAACATTACGTCATTTCGTGCAAAACCAAAAAACAAATTAGGTAGGCACGCCAAACACCAAAACAAACACAAGTCAAACAAACCATATAAAGGACAAGGAAAATGACAAGAGAACAAATTGAAGCTGCGATGATTAAAAAGGGATTCGCATATTTCACCGATGGGGAATTGAATCTAAACATCATCGGTGTTCGCCAGAGTTCAACAGGTAACAAGGTGACAAATCTATTTGATGACTTTTTAACATTGAGTTATAAACACAATGGGGATTGGCACTTCAAACAATGGGCAGCAACAACTGATCCAGGAACAAAGGGAGTGAAGGAATTTCACAACGCTGCTGGTGTTGCTCGTTTGGTTGCTGGTCAATATCGTGGTTCTCACGCCATCGGATTGCATCAAGGCAAATATGAAGCGTTAAAACAAGCAAAGAATGTAAAAGTTTATCGTGATGCTAACAAGGATATGACCTATGATAAAAGCAAAATTCAAGAAGGTGTATTTGGAATCAACATCCACAAAGCCGGTGCAGATTCTACCTATGTAGAGAACTGGAGTGAAGGTTGCCAAGTGTTCAAGAAGTCCGCTGACTTTGACGAATTTATGGTCATCGTTAAAAAAGCCGCAGCATTGCACGGGAATTCATTCACTTACACATTATTAAACTCAAACGAAATATGAAGTTTTTAGATTTTTTCAAAGGTGACAAAGGGGAAGCATCATCCAAAAGATTTGTTGGCATCATCGGTGCTTTTGTTTTGTTTGGTACTATGGCTCACAATTCTCTTAGTCCTGCTGACATTGTACCTTCTCCAGATCTTGTGAGTGCGGTGGAATTCATCGTGATTGCTTGTCTTGGATTCACATCTATTGACAAGTTCTCAAACAAAAAAGATTAAACGCTATTTGATAGAGATGATATTCCAAAGGATTAATTTTCACGACAATGTCCTACCTGTTTTCAAAGAAAACAAGGCAAAAGGATATGTCACTTTCGGAGCGGACAATCTCTATCCCGAATTTCTTATAGAACTATTTAACAAAAGCCCCAAACACAATGCCATCGTTTCTTCAAAAGCATCCTATGTTGCTGGAGTTGGAACAAAGGTCATCGGACAAAACACCGTTGACATCGCAAAGGCAGAAGCCAAGATCAAAGACATCAACGCATACGAATCACTTGACCAAGTCAAGGCGAAAATCTGCTATGATTTAGAGTTGTTCAACGGGTTTGCACTTGAGGTGATTTGGAACAAAGCAAAGACGGCAATTGCTGAAATTTATCACCTACCATTCAACAACATCCGCAAAGGATTAGAAGGTGACTATGTATATTGCACGGATTGGGCAGACCGAAAGGCTGAACACATCCACTATGTTCCATTTAATGAAACCACACGAGAATCAAAGTCAATTTATTATTGCCAATTTTACCGACCCGGTCAAGGCGAATATCCTTTGCCCGATTACGTTGGTGCATTGAAATACATTGAAGTTGACACCGAGATTTCAAATTACTATTTGAACTCAATCAAGAACGGATTCACGGCACAAACGCACATCCAGTTATTCAAGGGAATTCCAACACCTGAAGAAGCTCGTGCAACTGCAAGACGATTCAAGGAGAACTATCAAGGCACGGACAATGCCGGTGGGTTGATTATCCAATACAATGATCCACAAGAAAAAGAATCGGTGATTAGCAACTTGCAACCATCGGACTTTGACAAGCAATTTGACTTATTGAATAAGACCGTACAACAAGAGATATTTGTTGCACACAAGGTTAACTCACCAATGTTGTTTGGAGTGCGTGTGGAAGGTCAATTGGGTGGTCGTAGCGAGATGATTGAAGCGTATGAGATGTTCCAACAATCATACATCGAACCAAGACAACAAAAGGTCGACAATTCATTGACATACTTATTTGAGTTTATTGCACCCGTGCGTTTGGAAACAATCAACAAACCACC
>JBBALJ010000195.1:0-2618 GCA_040403075.1 Bacteroidia bacterium | reverse complement strand
AATCCAGTTGGGTTTGTTACCATCTATTGTAAAGAACTTAAAAAAGGCACCAATAGCAATGCCGATGGTACTTTTGAAATAAACCTTCCTGAAGGAAATTATCAGTTGGTATTTCAGTCGGTAGGGTATAAAACAATATTGGTTTCTATTAATTCAAGTCTTGCTAATAATTCCTTAAACGTAATATTAGAAGAGCAAGCGTATAATTTAAACGCTGTAACTATTTCTGCAAATGGTGTTAACCCTGCTATTTGGATTATGCGTAAAGCTATAGCTGCAGCTCCATATTACAAGCGACAGGTGCTTATGTATACAAGCAAAGTATATATTAAAGGTTCAGGAAAGTTAGATAATATTCCATTTCTGTTTAAGAAAACATTGAAAAAGGATGGGTTTGAAGAGGGTAAAATATTTTTACTTGAAAGTATTAATGAGGTTTCATTTACCCAACCCAATACCTATAAAGAGAAAGCCATTTCAGTTAAAACATCTTTACCCGTTGATGGAGCACCTAAGCCCATGGAAATGATACGAGGAAGCATGTATAGCACCAATAATAACGATATGGTTTCACCGCTTTCGCCTCAAGCATTTTCGGTTTATGATTTTAAATTAGAAGGCAGTTTTTTTGAAGATGGTAGGGAAGTGAATAAAATAAAAGTTACAGCCAAACGAAAAGGGCAAGACGTTTATAATGGCTATCTTTATATCATGGAAGGACTATGGTGTCTTCATAGTACCGATCTTACCAATAAGTCTTCCAATTTCACCTCGCGCATTGTAACATCATTCCATCCAGTTATTGGTTTTGATTATGTATGGATGCCCATAACATATGATATCAGCGTTAGTGGAGGTTTTCTTGGATTTGAAGGTAGTTTCAAATATCTGGCTTCTGTAAGTAATTATAAAGTTAGACTTAATCCAAATCTCAATCATCAATGGGTGCAGCAACAAACAAAAGATCCTACACAAATAGCTATTGTAAAAGATGAGCAAGAAAAACTTAAAGCCAGCAAACCTAAAACCAAACGCCAACAAGATATTGAAAACCTTTTAGCCAAGGGGCAATTGTCGAAACTAGAAATGCTGAAGCTTGCGAATAAAATGCGAAAGGAGTCGGAAGCAGAACAGCTCAATAATTTACAAGTAGATGCCGATTCGTCAACCATGGAAATTGATAGCATGGCAACCAAACGTGATAGTTTATTTTGGAAAGAAAACCGTACTGTAGCATTAATGGAAAGTGAAGTGGTAAGTTACCACCAAGCCGATTCGTTGATTGCCAAAAAGCTTAAAGATTCGTTGACAAATGATTCGAATAAACACAAAAAAGGATTTGATGTAGCTGCTGTATTTACGGGGAAAACATTTTATTTTAACCAAAAGAAAAATTATGTAAACTGGAGTGGTATTGGCCCTGGAGGTGAACTATTTTTAAACACAGTAGATGGCTGGGGTGCAGCTGTTCAGTGGAAGATTGGAAATATACGCAAGGATAAAAAGGAGTGGGCATTTACACATAAAATCAGGATTCCATTTGAGCGACCCGTTGTAAATAGTTTTGCAAGGCTAGAATATAATTATGCTCCACTCAAAAAAGGAAAAGTGTTTGCTGAAGCCGGAACTTATATGAGTGATTTTAATGCAACGGGCGGACCAACAAATTTTGTCAATTATCTACTTCTTATTTTTGATAAACGAAATGTTTTAAAATTATACCAACAAGACTATGTAAAGCTTTCTCATACGAGAGAAATTATGAATGGTTTGGAATGGAAAATAGAAAGTGGGTTGTATCACCGATATGAATTATCAAACATTAGCAAGTATGCCGAACAAGAAACAAAAGATGGTAAAATAACATCCAACCAACCCCTACTTGGTTACCACATGCCCACTCATAATGCAGCTATTGTAAATAATACCTTTACATACACTCCTAGGCAACGGTATCGAATTTTAGGAGGTCAAAAAAATTATATACAAGGTAAATTGCCTACCTTTCAACTAGGTTTTACAAATGGAATTCCTTCCCTTTTGGGGAGTGATGTGAACTTTGGAAAGTTGGATATAAGTGTAACAGAACGTTTGCCTCTTAGGCATTGGTTAACAGTAAAAGCTAAAATTACACATGGGTTTTTCTTGTATAATACCCAATCGTATTTCCCAGATTACAGTCAGTTTAATGGAAACAGATCGCCCGTTTTTAATGGTGACCCACTGTATATGTTTCGCCAATTGGATTATTACAGTTATGCAACAACCAATAATTATACAAGCTTACATGGAGAGTTTGATTTTAAACGATTGGTGATCAAACGACTTCCATTCATTAACATGACCAGAATAAGAGAAGTGCTTTTTTACAACGGGCTTCTTGTGCAATCTCAGTCTTCTTATCAAGAATTTGGTTATGGCTTGGAAGCACTTGGTGGACTGATACGCGCAGATGTATTTGCCGGATTTAAAGGCTCCAATTATGACAATTGGGGGCTAAGATTAATTTTAAACTTTAAAGAATTGCAATAAGACGAAAATCGGCTTCGTGTTTAGATTGTATTGCATTTGACATTCATAAAATCTGCTAGAAAATGTTTTTGCTTTTTTGTGGATGA
>JBBALJ010000194.1:0-2727 GCA_040403075.1 Bacteroidia bacterium | reverse complement strand
ATGAAAAAGGCTTTTCCAAGGGTAAACAATATTCGTTAAAATTGCCTAATGGTGAATATTGGTTCGACATATCAGTGTCGCCAATCATCGAAAATGAAAATCAATTTTCACGATATGTTTTACTTGCAAGAGATGTTACTGAACAAAATAAAAGTATTTTAGAATTAGTAAAATTAAACAGAACACAAGCTCTGAATAGACAAATTAATGACCTAATTATTCGAATACACAATAAAAAACAGCTGTTTGAAGAAGTTTGTGCTATTGCAACAACTTATGGTAATTATAGAATGAGTTGGATAAGTCAAATAGACGAGCAAACCAGTATTATTTCACCAGTAGTTTGGTATGGACATGAAGAAGGTTATTTGAAGCAAATTCAAAAAATTTCGATTGAAAATAATTTATTTGGAAATGGACCAACTGGTAAAGCTTTTAGGGAAGGTAAAGTATCTGTTTGTAATAATATAGCAACTGACCCTAAAATGGAACTTTGGCTTGAAGAAGCGGTAAAAAGAGGTTATTTATCTTCCATTGCTTTACCAATCATAGTTCGTATTAAAGTAATTGGTACTTTTAATTTATACTCAGGAGAAGTTGACACTTTTGTACTGGAAGAAGAAGTAGAATTATTGGAAAACATTACTGCTAATCTAGCCTTTTCGCTCGAAAAAATATTGGACGAAGAAGACCGTTTAACAGCCGAACAAAAAGTGAGAGAAAAAGATATTCAATTTCAAAAACTTTCGGCCAATGTATCGGACTTGCTTTATCAATTTACAAGAAGACCTGATGGAACTTATTTTGTTCCAATTGCGTCAGCAGGAATTATTAATATATTTGGGTGTAAACCTGAAGATGTGGTTGATAATTTTGATGCAATAGCTGCGGTATTGTACCCAGAAGATGCGGAACGAGTAATTAATTAAATTGAATATTCAGCAACACATTTAACTTATTTTAATTGCGAATTTAGGGTGCAAATTCCTGGCAAACCCATTCAATGGATTTATTCAAAATCGAATCCTGAAAAACTACCTGATGGCAGTGTTACTTGGTATGGTTTTAATACTGATATTACTGAAAGGAAGTTGGCAGAAGAGTTGTTATTAAGGAATACAAAATTATTAGAAGAATCGCAAGGGATAGCAAAAGTAGGAGGTTGGGAATTAGACTTGATTTTAAATAAACTGTTTTGGACTGCCGAAACTTATAAAATACATGAAACTTCACCTGAGGAATTTAACCCAACAGTAGACGCAGGAGTTGGCTATTTTTTACCGGAATCAAAACTGATTATTTCTGAGGCATTAGAACAGGCAATAAAATATGGAATTGGTTACGATTTATACTTAGAAACTTATACTACTAAAGGAAAAATTATAAATGTTAGGACTACATGTGATGTAACACTAGACAATGGAACTCCAATAAAATTAACAGGAATTTTTCAAGACATAACGGATATTAAACAAGCTGAAAAAGCATTGTTAATCGCTAAAGAAAAAGCAGAAGAGAGTGAAAATAAGCTAAAAGTAATGGTAAATGCCATGCCTGATTTGGTTTGGTTTAAAGATATTAATGGAACATACCTCGAATGCAACTTAAGATTTGAAGAATTTATTGGTTTTGGTCAAGATCAATTAATTGGCAAAACAGACCATGATTTGTTTGATAAGGAATTAGCCGACTTTTTTAGAAAGCATGATCAAATTGCAATGGATGCAGGTAAATCAACTTTAAATGAAGAACAAATAACTTTTGCTAGCGATAGACACACTGAATTTTTAGAAACCATCAAAACACCCATTTATGATCCTAATAATAATGTAATTGGAGTTTTAGGAATTGGCAGAAATATTACTACTAGAAAGCAAGCTGAATTATTACTCAAAGAAAAAGAGGAACGACATAGTGCCATTACCCAAACTGCGCATGATGGAATTATTACTGCCAATAGCAAGGGTATAATTACTGGCTGGAACAACGCTGCTGAAAAAATATTTGGACACCCTAAAGCTGATATTATTGGAAAGACTTTAACTGAAATTATTCCAACACATTTTAAAGATTTACATGAAAAATGCATGGAAAGATTTGAAAATAATGGTGAAAAACGGGTAATTGGTAAAACAGTTGAGTTGGAAGGATTGCATAAAAATGGAACTGTATTTCCAATTGAACTATCACTAGCAGCATGGGAAACTACTAGTGGAAAATTTGTTACTGGTTTCATAAAAGACATAACTGAAAGAAAGAAAGCTGAAATAGAATTAGAAAAAAATTTAAGTACCGTTAGGAAATTATCTTTAGCTATTGACCAAAGCCCTGTTACTAAAGTTATCACGGATTTGGATGGAAAAATAGTTTTTGTGAATCCAAAGTTTACTGAGGTAACTGGCTATACTTTTGATGAGGCAATTGGACAAAATCCAAGTGTTTTAAATTCTGGACATACACCAAAAGAATACTATAAAAAATTATGGGAAACGATACTTTCTGGTCAAAACTGGCATGGAGTATTTCAAAATAAAAAGAAAAACGGGGAGTTATTCTGGGAAAATGCAGTGATTTCTCCAGTTAAAAATGAACAAGGTATCATTACAAATTTTTTAGCTGTTAAAGAAGATATAACTAAAAAAAGGCTTGCTGAGCTTGCCTTACTTGAAAGCAATGAAAGGTATAATTTAGTAGCCAAAGCCACCAATGATTCTATTTGGGATTTGA
>JBBALJ010000193.1:0-2757 GCA_040403075.1 Bacteroidia bacterium | reverse complement strand
ATAAAACCAAAATGCTATTTGAACAAAATGGAGTACCTAGCCTTCATGCAGACGACATTTCAATTGGTTGGTATGAATACTATTGGAATCCTATGCAGAAGTATTTTGCTAATTAACTTTTCTTAGCAATCAAATAAATATCCCAAGTTGCATCTAAATTATCTTGAGTTAGGAAGAAATCTTGAGTACTGATAGCAAGGGTATCGTCATTTTGCTCTTTCAAGTCTTTGCGCATCATTGATGTAAGCATATTGTAAGGTTTAACCAGCCAAGAAGCAGGCACCATTTTATGTAAACCCAGAGGGTCTAACATTAATATTTTCTTTGCCCATTTAGCATTATCGGCATAGTATTTATTCACTTTGTCGTTTCCTTGAAGGCCTTTTAGTTCAATGTTTCCAAATACTTTAGAGGCTTCAGTTTTCATTTCGTCAAAAGTGTATTCGTGCACATGGAAAGGATTACGTGCAATACTCATTTTGATATTGGGTGTGGTACAAAGAAAAACACCACCTGGTTTTAATACGCGTTTTACGTCTTGCATAAAAGCCAAACGTTGTTCGATATGTTCAATAAATTGAAAAGCGGTAAGCACATCAACACTCTCATCTCCTAAAGGAATAGGAGGCACTTTTCCTGCTTTGAAACTCAAATTTGTTTTGGCTGCGTGCTTTTGTCTTGCATCAGCTATGGTCACTTCGCTATAGTCAACGCCAATGGTACTTTGACTGAAGTCAGCTAGGTATTGTGTGCCATATCCATCTGCACAACCCACATCCGCTGTTTGTTTACCTTTTACATAATCGCGTGCAAATTCGTAAGCATAAAAGCAACGTTTTACGGTTACGTTGTTGCTATCTTCAAAACTAGGTCTTTCTCTGTCAAACATATTATAGGCTGCAATGTTACTAAATATCAAATGATTTAGCTTGACTGCGTATCAATTTTTTGCCAAAAATAAGCAATTGTTTAACTTTGGCTATTAAACCAACAAATATTATGAATTATAAAGCCTTACTCGACTTCCTTAAAAGATTAGAAAAGAACAATAACAAAGAATGGTTTGACGCCAACAGAAAGGAATATGAAACACTAAGGAAGGAATGGATTGAATGTATAGGTGGCTTGATAACAGATATTGGTGCTTTTGATGCAGATATTCTTGGTTTGGAACCAAAGAATTGCATTTTTAGGATAAACAGAGATGTGCGCTTTTCGGCAGATAAATCTCCTTATAAAACCAATTTTGGAGCAAGCATGAGTAAGGGTGGTAAGAAACTTGATTTTTGTGGTTATTATTTTCAAGTGAGACCGAATGATGTTTTTATTGCGGGTGGTTGCTATATGCCTGCATCAGATAAATTGGCCAATATCAGACAGGAAATTGATTATAACTTAGATGAGTTTAAAGCCATCATCAACAACAAGGAATACAAAAAACAATTTGGTGCAATGAGTGGAGAAACCCTTTCAAGGCCGCCAAAAGGCTATGAGGCTGATAATCCTGCTGTAGAATATCTAAAGCATAAAAGTTTCTTGAGTTATAAAAAATTAGATGATAATGCTTTGTTCGAGAAAAATTTTGAAAAAGAAATAGTAAAAACATTCAAAGCCATGAAACCCTTGAACGACTTCTTAAACCGAGCCATTGAAGCTTAACTTCTATCTTTCCATAAGTAGAAATCCTTTGTCAAATTTACATATTCGGTTGTAGCAGTTCCATCCGATTCATAGACGGTAAATGTTGTTTCAGTATGTTTTTTATTTGATTTGCCAAAAGCTAA
Source organism: Bacteroidia bacterium (assembly GCA_040403075.1). GTDB lineage: Bacteria > Bacteroidota > Bacteroidia > UKL13-3 > UKL13-3 > RGVD01. The sequence goes on along the minus strand of JBBALJ010000193.1, from coordinate 973 downwards.
AATTAAGCGATTGACTTCTTTTTCTGGCTTAGGTTTTATATTGATTAAATGATGCAAATGCAAGTTACGCTGTTTTGCAATTTGAATAAATTCAAGTCCTTCTTTTTGTGGTAGAATGAGCCAAAATAAAGCATCTTCTTTCATCAATCGATAAGCTTCTATACATAAATCTTCAAAGGGAAGGTCTTTGTCGTGGCGGGCTAAAGCCCGCTTCTCATCTTCAATACCCATGTTTTTTGCATTGCGGTAATAAGGGGGATTACTTATGATGATATCATATTTTTGAGAAGATTGAAAATTTTGAATAGCTGTATGATGTATCTTTATTCTATTTTGCCAGGGCGATTCAATGGCATTTTGTGCTGCTTGTTTAAAGGCTTCTTGGTCTATCTCAACCGCATCAATTTGGGCATTTGATTTTTGAGCCATCATAAGGGCAAGAATGCCTGTGCCTGTACCAATATCCAATATGCATTCAGCCTTGCCAAATTCTGCAAAACAGCCCAATAAGACACTGTCTGTTCCTAGTTTCATGGCTGCTTTGTCTTGCAGCAAAGTAAATTGTTTAAACTTAAAATGCGTATTTCTCATGCTTGTTTATGCTAGCAAATATTGGATTATTTAAATTTTGATAGTAATTTTTTTTAGTAAATTGATAACTATTCGAATACATTTGAATAAGCTTCAAGGAGATGAAGTAAAAACAATTGTATGAAAAAGAAATGATTTATTATTATGCCAATAAGTGATAATGAAAATTATCCAATTGGACACTTTGGAAGAGTATATGAACATATAATTAAACCAGCCTGCAACATTGCAGGGTATGATCCAATGCGCTCAGATGATATTATGACAACAAATTATATAGCTATAGATATAATTAAAAATATAATTGAATCTGAAATGTGTATTTGTGATCATTAGCATCCTAATATAGTTAGAACATTTTCAGTTGATTATGAGAAGGCTC
>JBBALJ010000192.1:0-2817 GCA_040403075.1 Bacteroidia bacterium | reverse complement strand
AGCGGTTAATCAGGTTGTTTTTTCAACCACCACTAGTTGCTTGGGCGCTTTGGAGCAGTGGCGCAATTAAATTGCTAAAAAAGCCTAGATAGCTGTAATTTTTAAGGATAATTTATCGCACATCTGCTCAACAGTTAATTTATCCTTATCCTTAAAACTACTGCTGCAGATTACACAACGTACTTGCCACTGCCACCAAGAGATATCGTCGTAACCTAATCGGTAGGTGGTAACAAAGAGAGCTGGCGGCAGAATTCGACACCGCATACATCTTTTAGGAGTAGTTAGTGAGTTAACCACCTGGGTTTCAGCTCGATAGCCTCGCTGGTAGGTAAAGCCGATGCCATATAAATCAACATCTAATAAAAAAGCACCTGGATTAATAGATAACTCAAATTTAGCATCGCTTAGATTTTTATAAGCATAGAAGCCGCACTCACAGCCAGTCACCGGTGGCACATGCTCCGTATTAATACTGCACTTGGCAGCTGAATCAGATGAGTAGGTGTCCCCAGTTAAGCCGGTTAATGTGGGGACTCTGCCGGTAATTATCGCCAACTTATAACCATGCATCACCTGAGTTGGCAGATCAAATGCATCCTCATATACCAAATTTGATTGATTCACCCGATTACGGGTGAACTCCTTATCACTAGCATTACCAACAGCGATAAAGGCAATTATGAAAGCTAGTGGAACAACTCCAACAAATAGGTAGAGACAAGTTATCACTACCGATTGTGGGATAAGTGGATTCTCTTTTTCACTAAAACCACCTAAAAGATAGGCGAGCAAGAGAACAGATAGGGCCAGGATTGGGTATAGCCGCACCAATTTAATCAATCGCTGTTTTATCTGCGCACTTGCCATAGATGGATTAAACACCGATTTGCCTATTTAGATAAGCCAGATTTTAGGTTAGGTTAAACACAATCTGACTACCCATGATCACCTTTACACACACCGATAAGCTGATTAAATTAGGGTTATCAATTTAACAAGGGGGCGGTAATGGCTGAGATTGGTGAGCCAGATAAAGTAGTAAGGCGAGAGCGCGAACCTGCAATTACGCCCAGTGTGCCGGCGCCAACTCCAGAGTTAGAGCCAGCTAAGTAATCTTTGCAATAAATCTAGCTAGTAATTTAACAATAAGTGATTTTCGGTTTGCGGCAATCTTTTTATATCCAAATGAGCCAATTGGCCCAGATAATCTAAGCAGTGCGCTGCTGATTTTATTTCCTCGCTTGTTAAGTAAAAAGATAACTGCGCTAACCCCACCATATTTAGCATCAGCAGATATGGCATAGACCTGCTTCTCACACTCAGCCTTAGTTAAACCATAACTTGCCAAATCATCACTTTGAAAACGGATTGCGTTGAAGATTAATTTTTTGCTGAGCCAATTAATTGAGTTTTTGCATAATGTGCAATCACCATCATAGATAACAGTAATCTGACTCATCTGTGGCTTACTTCATATTTATTCACGCCAAAAGCATATCTCAATCATATTATTACCCAGCCTGAATAATTTATCTCATCTACAATAGGGATAAGCAAAAAGGGGTAATGTGAAGAATTTACGAGATCTTAAGAACTTTAACCTTAAAGAGTTTGATACTTTGGTGATCAACTACTTAAGTAAAATCTCACTGCCCGTACTTCGAGTCTCCCTTGGCATAGTATTTATTTGGTTTGGCGCACTTAAACCCTTAGGTAATTCACCTGCTAATGATGTGATTACAAAGACTATCTACTGGTTTGATCCAGATATCTTTATCCCAATTCTTGGCGTTTGGGAGATGATTATTGGTATTTGCCTGCTCTACACCCCACTTATTCGCATTGGTCTATTTTTATTAGCGCTGCAGATGCCTGGAACTTTTTTGCCATTAATCCTGCGCCCTGAGATCTGCTTTATCAGCATTCCATTTAACCTAACCCTTGAAGGCCAATACATTATTAAGAATCTAGTATTAATCGGAGCTGCCATGGTGGTAGGAAGTAAATTAGTGCCAATTAAAGATTCAAATAAATAAGAGAGTAAAGTAGAATTTAATATGGTTAAATTTTTAGCAGCACTACTGGCAGTTATGGTGATTGGTAGTGAATCCGCCCGTGCTCATCAACCAGTGGTTTTGTTAGATTCAGATACCACCGCAGCTAAAGGACCACTGCTAGTAGATGGCACAGTCTCATTTGCAGTTCGAGCATCCTTTACTAAATCAGGTCAAACCAAAGCATTCCGTGCCCAATTTAAATCCGGTGATCAACTCTCAGTTCAATACTTAATTGTTGATAAAAAGCCAGAGAGCGCGCTGCGCACCAGCTCATTGCCATCACTAGTAATTACACCTCCATCTGGTGCACCGGTGACAATAAAGATTAATGAGCGCACAAAGTTTTTTGAGCCATATGGCCGAGTTAATTACCTATACCTAGCTCGTTACTCCGATCTTGCCCAAGCTGGTATCTATAACTTCACAATAACCTCAAAGAGTAAAGCTGCAATTACAGTTGCAGTAGGAGATAAAGAAATATTTGGAGATGTACTTCGTGGCGCAGCTGCAACCCCAGCAGCAGCACCTGCTGCCGCACCAACACCATCAGCAACTACAAGTGGCTACACAATGGCGCAGGTTGCTACAAACAACAGTGCAAAGAGTTGTTGGGCAGTGATTGAAGGCTCTGTTTATAACTTAACTAATTGGATTAATTCTCACCCTGGTGGGACGGGCGCAATTCTTTCCCTTTGTGGAACTGAAGCTACTTCAAGTTTTAAAGGAAAACATGGAAATCAAAGCCGGCCTGCTGCGC
>JBBALJ010000191.1:0-2851 GCA_040403075.1 Bacteroidia bacterium | reverse complement strand
ACTTCTTTGGTCACCAGGAATCAAAACAAATGTTAAGCCCGGCTCCTGGTCACATCTAAATGAGTGGTTTGGTCCAGTACTTGCAATCATGATCTCACCAGATTTAAAAACCTCTGTCGATTGGCAAAATGCAACTGAGTTTGGCTTAACCGCTGGTATTCAATCTTTAGATCAAGGTGAGTGTGAGTACTGGATTGAAAATGTTGAAGCCGGAAATCTTTATGTTAACCGAGGAGTAACTGGGGCAATAGTTAATCGACAACCATTTGGTGGCTGGAAGAAGAGTTCAGTAGGAGCCACTGCAAAAGCAGGCGGTTCAAACTATGTTGCAACGCTTCGCAATTGGCATCAGATGAAGCACTTCTTGCCAATGAAAGAGGCTGCTAATAAATGGCTTAATTTAGTTGGAAAGTTAGCACTGGATAAGAGCGGGCTTGAGGTCGAGAAGAATTATCAACGTTATCGATCATATAAAAATGGTTTTCTAATCCGGATTGAAAGTGGTACCAGTAAAGATGAATTAGATTTCTTAAGTTGGCTCAAAAATGATTTGGGCATAATCACTAGATTAAGTAGTGACACATTAATTCCACGGTTGCCAAATCTCGTAGTTGAAACAGCATCTGAGTTTGCCGAACATGCTAAGGAGTTTGATCGGGCTAGATGGCTATCCTCTGAGATTGCACCAATTAATCTTTTGATGCTAAATGGCATCAGTTGCGATATGAGACCGATTACCTCACGCGGTGATGTTGAAATGAGCAGATGGTTCTTAGAGCAAAGTGTGTCGATTACTCATCACAGGTATGGAAATACCAATGCTGGGCCTAAACCGGTTTGTAGTGGACTTAAATAGTTTTTGACTTGTACATTTTGTGGTTGGTAGCATTAAATGGAGCAAAGGAGGCTTGAAGTGAAGTACTCCTTTCCATCAGATTACAACAATTTAAAACCTGCGCACAAGAAAATTTTGATTGAATCTGAAAAAGTTTTAGGCAAAAAAGGGATATCTGGCCTTGAATTAAAAAATATTGCGAATGTACTTAAGTTAGCTCCGAGTACGATTAATTATTACTATGGAAGTAGCGAAGAGTTAATTTTTGATACCACACTTTTTTCATATAAAAAGTATGTTCAAGGAATTGTAGATGAGTCAGAGAGAATTACTGATCCAGAGAAGGTTTTAAAAATTTGGATTGAAAATACATTTGAATGGACGAAAAACTTGCCAGGGATTGGTGTCATTCTTGAATTTCCAAGGCAAGTAATAAAGGAAGATAAAAAAGTTCCAAAAAAGTCCGAGGAGCTTTTAAAGCATTTCTCTAAAAATGCATCTGAAACCGGAATTCAGAATGTTTCCTTCCTGTGCTCAGCTATTCGTTCGGTTCAAAAGAAAGAGAGTTTTCGATTGTTCAAGCCTGCTCAAATTGCGCTATTCATTGCAAAAGATTCGACTTATGCAACCTTTTGCTCGACTATTGGTTTTGCAACATTAGGTGGCGGGCTATGGGTTGCAGGTAGACAGCCTGAGAGTAAGTCGAGTCCAGCTTGGCGAAATTTTGGATTCAACCCTCAAAAACAGATGCAAGATTCAATAGCTGGGATCATAAAACTACTTAAAAATGCCTAGGGTATTTTAAATTTAAACCCAATTTTGATAAACTGAATCCAATTCAGTTACCAATTTGGAGAGTTTTGGGCACATTTAAACGCAAATCTTCATTCCACCTAGCAGGCTTATTTTTTGCTTCCATTTTTCTACCCATCTCCCCACTAGGTGAGAGTGCTTCTGCAGCTCCTGCCGGAATAACTATTACAGCACCTAGCTCTGTAAATATAACTGGGACTGGTGGGCCAGTATGCCCCGTTGGTGGAAAAACTGGTTGTCCAATTACTGTCGCTGGATTAAGCGAAGAAAAAGATTATTTGGTCGCAATTAAAATTGGTGCTACAGGCGAAAATCAAGCACAATTAAAGATAACTTCGCCGGGGTCAGTTGTACTTTCATATGGATATTCAAGTAGTAATCTCAGCGCATTTACCGAAATATCATTTACAGGCACTGTAACTGCGATAAATACTGCATTAAGTAACCTTGAGTATAACTCAAATGATTTTATCGGAGAAGCTTCTTTAACGATAACAGCGACTGAAAATATTCCAGGCGTTGCTTACTACGCAAAGGATGATCACTTTTATAAAGTAGGCCATTTTATGGATCAAAGTTTAGGCTTAGGTATAGGTAAAGTTTCAAATTTAGCAGATGGCAATGATGGCGGAATGTTTTGTGCTCCAGATGGACCTGCTGCAAGCACGTATATTTTAGATTTCTCGAGTATAAAAACTTTAGAAAATCATTTTACAGGTTCGACTAAATTTTATCGAAATAGTAGTTTTCAAAATGTATTTAATACAGATGGAAGCCCTATAGATATTATGAACATTGCACAAAATGGAAATGGGGTTCCAACGCTCTACACTTATGATGGCTCCGAGATATTTGACCAAAGTGGTTTTATTAAAACAACTATTGCGAATGCAGAAATTATCTACACTGACACAAGCCATCAAAATCAATTATTTCTAGATGAAGGAGGAGATTTTACAGTAGGTGATTTCAATTATTATTTTGAATTAAAATATGGAACCGATTTTGAAAATTCAACTGGACTACCAAATTGCAGTTGGAGTCAAGCAAATAATCTTGCAAAACAAAGCTTACTAAAAGGTAAGCATGGTTACCTTGCAAATATAACGTCAGCGGATGAAAATCTTTTCCTACAAAATAAGTTATTTGGTGCTTTAAATGTTTGGATGGGTGGAACTGACGGCAAGTGTGACGGCTCGCATT
>JBBALJ010000190.1:0-2868 GCA_040403075.1 Bacteroidia bacterium | reverse complement strand
CAAATTTACCTACAGATGGTATGGCTCTTAAAAACAATAACTTAGGAATAGGCGGTTTTACAAATAATGAATTTCCTGTATCTAAACTACACGTTAAAGGAAGAATAACAGTACAAAATGGAAATGATTCAGGAACATTATATGGACCTAATTCTACATGGGGTGCTTATTTGTATGTTGGTGCTGCTACCAATAATGTTGCAGGCACAACAGCACAAGTGATTTCTACTGATGGTAATTTACATATAGATTCTGGAAGTGCAAGTAAGCAAATATGTATGAACTACTATAGCGGTATGGTTACTGGTATATATGGTGGTTTAAATATGCAAAACACTTACATTACCAATGCTAGCTATATCCGTTCAAATACAAATATATATACAGATCAAAACTATGGGTACGGTCTTGTAGGTATTTATAATTCTACTAGATATCAAGGGGTTTTTGCAATGGGGGATGCTTATAAGTTACCAGCTGACGGAACTAGTACTGGATCTCTTTATGGTATTGCGTGGACACATACAAATGTAGGAGGACAATCTAAAACAGGTTTAGAGCACCAAGCATTGTTTGTAACAAATGGTATTACTCAAACAGCTATTGGTTCAGGCATATGGACTAGTGGACTTATTACTACTACTTCTTATGGAACATCAGCAAACTGGAATACCGCATTTGGTTGGGGTAACCATGCTAGTGTAGGTTATTTAACCTCTCTTCCATCACACAACCACGATGACAGATACTACACAGAAACAGAAATTAATTCTCAAATTGGGGATCGTTTATATCAAGCTAGAGTAAATGGATTAAATGTAAATGCATTTAATGCTACAGGATTGTATAGAGGTTCAACAGGGGACTGGAGTAATAGACCTTCTATTATCCATAACGGTGGGGCTTTACTTACAATAGATACCCATCCTGGGGAATATCACTCTCAGTTTTTCTTTGATACAGGAGGGGACAGATTATACTTCCGTAATGCAAATGCTGGATCTTGGGGTAGTTGGTTAACTATGTTTCATACTGGAAACTATACTTCTTATGTTCCTACACTAACAGGTACTGGTGCTAGTGGAACTTGGAGTATAAATGTAACAGGTAATGCAGCAACTGCTACTGCATTAACCTCAATGAATATCTCTCAGTTCACTAACAACTCTGGATATCTAACGGGAATAACATCAGGACAAGTAACAGGTGCTTTAGGATATACTCCGTATAACTCTAGTAACCCTAGTGGCTACATAACTTCATCTTCATTGAGTTCTTACTTGCCTTTGTCAGGAGGAACAATGAGTGGGGGCATTGCAATGGGTGGAAATAATATCACTAATGTTAATCAACTTTCTCATAGTAATGGTCGTATTATTCTTTCGGGTAATCTTCATATAGACGCATTTAATGGGAATAATATTTATCTACAATATTATAATCAAGGAGGTACTATGCAAGTATATACCTCTATACAAATGAATAGTTATAATATTAGTGGATCTACTACAATAAGTGCTACTAGCGATATGCGTGCACCTATCTTCTATGACTCTGCTGATACATCTTACTACTTGGATCCTAATAGTACAAGTAGACTTTATTATGTAAATACTCCACAGGGTTATGTCAGTGTTGGAAATCCTTGGGGAACTGCAAACTCCGCTTTTTTCCCTAATGGCATTACAACTGCAGGTTCTGACAACTGGATTTATGGACATACTTATGTAGGTAATGCCCCTAGTAATGGAGCAGGTCATGAGTTTTGGGATACTGGTAAAGAATACCATAGAAGCAATGAGGCTAGTTCTAGTCATGGTGCATCTGGTAGATGGATAACAAAACAATCAGCAAATGGTAACTATGCTCCCTACAGTTTTGAATCTGATTACGGAAATCATTCTTATGGAGTTATAGCAAGATATCATATTTCAAACAATGGAGGAACAGATAGACCTTCTATTATGTTCAGCAATGGATATAGTAATACTCGATGGAATATAGGAAATTGTTATCCCGATGATCAGTTCCGTATTACTCAAAATATGGGATTAGCTCCAGATGGAAGCGATGGTTCATGGGGATCTGAGAGACTTAGAATAGATACTTCTGGAAATACTTATGCGGCTATTGGTGGCACATTGTATGCGAATAACAGTCCAGTAATTACATCAGCTAACATAGGTTTTCAAAGTGTATCCTACGCAAGTACTGCTGGTTCTTTGAGTAGCATGAACATTTCCCAGTTTACGAATAATAGTGGATATATTACTGGTATTTCTTTTGCAAGTGTATCATCTAAGCCAACAACAATTAGTGGTTATGGAATTACAGATGCATTAAGTAATGATCAAGATTCTGAACAAACTGTAGGTGGTAAGGTTTATTATTTTAATAGTGGTGCAGGAAGAATTAATTTAGACCCAAGATGGAATGAAAGTGGATATGATGCTGATTTAGGATGTTTACACTTATGGTCATGGACTGCTGCTGGTGTGGCTTATGGTAGAGCAGGTATTGCATTCTTTAGTGGTTCTGCTTATCAATACTTAACGACAAAAGCTAGCACAACAGGACTTTTTGTAAACAACCAAGAAATTATTCACGCAGGTAACATAGGAAGCCAATCAGTAAGCTATGCAACAACAGCAGGAGCATTAAGCTCAATGAATATATCTCAATTTACAAATAACTCTGGGTATATTACAGGAATTAACTCAGGTAACGTAACTACAGCATTAGGCTTTACACCTTACAATGCTACAAACCCAAGTGGTTATATTACATCAAGTGCTAGTATATCAGGAACTGCAAGTAACATTACAGCATACACCATTAACCAGAGTGTAGGTACAGGCAACTCTCCTA
>JBBALJ010000189.1:0-2933 GCA_040403075.1 Bacteroidia bacterium | reverse complement strand
ATCATCGTCATCACCATCTACCATCATTGCAGCACCAACAACTAAAGCCATCATACCTAGAAGTAAATTCAACTCCTTCATTTGATTAGACAATGCTGTTCGCATCATATCAAAGAACTCTTCTTCAGTAATAGTTAATTGTTTACCAGTCTTCTTTAAATAAGCTTCTTTCTTTTGATCAAGTATATCACGAAGAATAGCCAATCCCTCATCTGTACCAGTGATGATATCTCTTGTCTTCAGGATATTCTTTGCACCTAGATGAGCAAGTGTCTTTAACAATACACGAGTTCTACCATACTCCCAACTACCAAGCTCAGCATTCTTATGAATATCTAATGCACGTAGAGAGATTTGTTTAGGCATCCAGTTCTTGAACATCATAAATGATTTGAACATTGCATCACGTCTATAATCTGCTTTGTTAGTTTCACTCATCTGACCATTCAGGTTTCTACCAAACTCTACAATCTGTGTACGTAAGTCTGCTAGTTCTTCATCACTAACTCCAGGAAGAACAACACGATCATTCTCAATAACAGCTAAGTCTCTTGCAGTCTTACCTTCTTTTAACTTAGCTAATCTTTTATCAAATGTAGATTCTAACTCTTTACGTTGTGCTTGATCTAATGTGTACTTAACTAATCTATCTTGCTCAGCTAAATACTTACAAGCATTAACTAACTTACCATCTATAACAATTGTATTGTCTAAGAATGCTAAGGCATTAGCTATCTGTAACTTTCTTTCAGGCCAAGACATAGATACCATCATGACATCATTGAAGTTCCAGCTCTCTAACCATTTAGTATAAGACTGTTCTTTAGCATTGTGTCTGATTTTCTCTTGTGCAAGATCCTCATTCAATGGCACAATCATATCAATCAAACCTTTCTCAACTGTAGAGAAGTTTAATCCCACTGTAGATTTAATGTTGTTCTTTGTAAAGTCACTGAATGTGTAGAACTGTCCACCATTAATGTATGCTTGGAAGTTATATCCAAACCAGTTAGGGACAGCAATCGTTGCTTTTAAGCCCAATGCTAATGATTGAATATAAGTATTTGTTGTATTAACAAGTTTCTTAGTATTCAACTTAACTGTTTGCTGCTTTTCTTCATCTCCTTGAGCAACCTTAGAAGCTATCTGAGACAATTGAATATTACCCCAAGAGTTCTCATTTTCTTTTAAACCATAGATCTCATCATCAATGATTGTCTGTAAAAGGTCAGCATTTTTAGTGCTATTAATATCCACCTTAGGTACACCTCTTGAATCTGTAACTAATTGATTAGACTCAGGATCTACAATAAGAGAACCCTTAGATTGCTCCACCTTATGTAACACATGTAGCGTGTTCTCAAGACTCTTACTAGTTTCATATTCCATCAATGCTTTGATCCATAGAATACCAACCTTGTTCATATCTTGAGAAAGCTTAGTTACCTCTCTACCTTTTCTAGTAAAGAATGTAGGAATGTTCTTCTTAAGCTTATTAGTTTCTGGATCTAGCTTAGAATACTTTTGCTCTTCCTCAACTTGAACTTGATAGAATGTTTTGAAGAAGTCCATAGTCTCCTTACCAACATTCTTAGACTGCATTAACTTAGTAATGAATGATGCTTCAATTAATGGGAAGAATGATAACTTATCATCCTTGTTTAAGTAACCCATAGCCTTAGCTTTCTCATTAAGCTCACGCATAAACTCCCAAAGCTTCAGTGCATTAGGACTAGTCTTTAATGTTTTGAAATCATCTGAATACCACTTGTCTTTCTTCAATGCTTGCATGAAGAATTTCTTAAAGTTATAGTCTCCGTATCCATTAAAGTTATCACTATTAATATCGTACTTCTCTTTAAGATTAATAATCTTAGCCTGTTTGATTAACTCATTTCTAGCGTCATCATCAACAAACTTTTTCTTACTGATAACCTCAATAGTATTATCAATATACTGTTTAGCCAAATCATTGTACTTGGCTTTATCCATGTTCTTTAAGAAGAAGTCTTTGTCTTTAGAATCAATAGCTGCATCATAACTCTTCCAAAACTCAGAAGATAACTCATTGATTAATCGTAAGTTATTGCCATCCACCTTAGCAACCATATCAAATGCTGTCTTTCCTTTAGCGTTAGCTTCTTTCTCTACAGCATTTAATATACCAGTGTACTTATCAATCACTCTGTTAGTCTTAATTCTAGCTAAGTCTCTTGCCTTGAGAATTAATCGTGTAGCAAGTTTAATAATTACTGATGGAAGTTTAGATCCTTCTAAGAATGATTTACTAAATCCTTCAATCTCTCTTTCAGCTTGTAATACACTTGTCTTATCTTCTTCTGTTACAATATCAGATTTAAGAGCCAAGTACACAGTGTAGTCATCGTACAACTGTTTGATTTGCTTAAGTACATCATCTGTTTGTCTAGATAGTTCTCTAAGCTTAGCTACTTGTTTCTGAGAAGCTTCATCAAGATCATACGTTTCGAACTTAGAAAGGAAGATATCATCTAGTCTTGTAAACTTATCAATACTCTTTTCAAAGTCAATAAGCTGTGACATCTTGCTTTCAATCTCTTCTGAAGATAGATTATCATAATCAATATCTTCAAATCCTTTGATTACATCAGCTACATCATTAATGTATGAAGCACCAACATCAGCCAAACGAGTAAAGTCAAGCTTAACATGAAGCTCTCTGATAGCCATAGATAACTGATTCAATTGAATGTTCTTTTGAATCTGTTGCTTCTCTCCAATAGGAGAAGCTATGTATAACTTCTCGTACTGCTTTCTTAACGCTGTAAGTAATTCATCAATCTTAGTATTACCTGTAGACTCAGACTCAATAGGTACAGGAAGAACATATATGTCATCTTCTAATGCATTATCTACATTACCCACCTTGATAGAGCTTAAGTAAAGACGACTTT
>JBBALJ010000188.1:0-2946 GCA_040403075.1 Bacteroidia bacterium | reverse complement strand
ACACGGCTTTATTAAAAAAGTTGATAAAGTACCTACAAATGAAATTGAAAAGGCAAGCAGACTTAGAGACAAATATTTTGAACACAAACGAAAAAACTAAAGCAATGGCAACTAAAAAATTAAAAACCTATTCGCTTGCCGAAATGAAGGATAAATACATCGGCAAAGTTGGAACAACTGAGCGTGATGATTATGAATATGAGCTTAGGATGGACGTTTTAGGAAAGATGATTAAAACAGCAAGACTTGAAAGAAATTTGACCCAAGAAGAACTTGGAAAGTTAATTGGTGTACAAAAGGCTCAAATATCCAAATTGGAAAGCAGTGCCAACAGTGCAACTATTGACACAGTGATAAAAGTTTTTAAAGCATTGAAAGCAGAAATAAATTTCAATGTAAAACTTGAAGATGATTACCTGACCCTAGCTTAATAAAATCGCAAGGTCTAACTCCTATCTACCGCAGACGCCACCTACTTGCTAAACTATTTATAAGCATTTACAATGTTTTCAACCCTCATTTATAATTTAGAATATTTGAAAAAACTAAAACCTAAAAAAACTACCTTTGCGCCCCATGAGTGAAAGACCTTTAATTTTAGTGTCGAATGACGATGGTATTACCGCACCCGGTATTCGTACTTTGGTGGATGCCGTTAAACATTTAGGCGAAGTAATAGTAGTTGCTCCCGACAGCCCGCAAAGCGCTATGGGGCATGCCGTAACCATCAGCCGCCCTCTGCGTTTAGAGAAAACCAACCTATATGGAGATATTGTTTCATACCAATGTAGCGGCACCCCCGCTGATTGTGTGAAACTAGCCGTAGATAAAGTGATGCACCGCAAACCCGATTTATTGGTTTCGGGTATCAACCATGGTTCTAACTCATCCATCAATGTGATATACAGCGGTACCATGAGTGCGGCCGTTGAAGGAGCTATTGAAGGCATTCCAGCAGTAGGATTCTCACTATGCGATTTCTCGTATGATGCTGATTTTACTTTGGCCAAAAGGGTTGCCAGAAAAATTGCTTCTGATATTTTGAGCAATGGTTTGCCTAAAGGCGTTTTGCTAAATGTGAATGTGCCTAAAATAGCCGAATCAGAATGGCAAGGTTTTAAAGTTTGTCGCCAAGCCAATGCCAAGTGGCAAGAGGAGTTTGACGAAAGACAAGACCCCAATGGCCGCAAATACTATTGGCTTACGGGCAAATTTGTGAACTACGACCAAGGTGAAGATACAGATGAATGGGCTTTGGCCAATAACTATGCCTCGGTGGTGCCTGTTCAGTTTGACCTAACCGCACACCATGCTATTTCATACTTAAACACTTGGAATTTTACAGATGAAAAATAAGTTAGATAATTTTTGGTTGGGTGTTTTCTTGGGCTTGTTGGCTCCTAGCATTGGCATTCTTATATTTTACTTGGTTAACTATTCGCTTCAAGATATTTCGAGTTTTTTGGAGTTGGCCGTAAAAGAAAAAATGCTTTCTCCCCTATTGAGTTTGTGTGTGGTTATTAATTTGGGTGTTTTCTACCTCTTCATCCATTTTGAAAAATACTTGACTGCACGTGGTATCATTTTCTCAACCTTTTCTTACGGACTTGCCATAGTGGTGTTAAAGTTCTTCTATTAAAAAATAGCCTATGCAAACTATCCAAGTATTAGACCGAAACTTTGACATATTTATCCAAGAAGATAAGATACTGAATAGGGTGAAAACCCTTGCTGAATCTATTAACCAAGACTATGCAGGCAAGCCTGTAGTGTTTGTGGCTGTGTTAAATGGTTCGTTTATGTTGGCCTCCGACTTAATGAAACAAATCAATCTTGCATGTAGAATAGAGTTTATCAAAGCTTCGAGTTATGCAGGCACACAAAGCACGGGCAGCATCAAAGAATTGATAGGACTTAAAGGAGATATCGCAGGTCATCACGTTATTATTATTGAAGACATCATAGATACTGGACTTACCATAGATTATATCATCAATCTTTTAAAAGAGAAAAATCCTGAAAGCATTGAAGTCTGTTCGCTATTATTAAAACCTGAAGCCTTGCAAGTGGATTTACAAGCTAAATACATTGGTTTTGAAGTAGAGAATAAATTTTTGTTGGGTTATGGCTTAGATTATGATGGTTTTGGCCGCAACTTGAAGCATATTTACGTAGAAAAATCCTAATTCATTTCTAACTCATAGTTAAAATTAAAATATTTGATTTTATTCGCCACCAATTATTAACAAATCATCATGCTAAACATTGTACTATTTGGCCCTCCGGGCGCAGGAAAAGGCACACAGAGTGCTAAACTTATCGAAAAGTATCATTTGGTTCACCTTTCAACGGGAGATATTTTTAGGGCAAATATTAAGTCAGCCACCGAATTGGGGGTATTGGCCAAAAGCTATATCGACAAAGGACAATTGGTGCCAGATGAAGTAACCATTGGTATGTTGGCAGGAGAGGTAAATAAAAACCCTGATGCCAAAGGCTTTATTTTTGATGGATTTCCAAGAACCCAAGCACAAGCCAAAGCACTTGATGAATTATTGGTTTCAAAAGGCACAAGCATCACGATGATGTTGGCACTTGAGGTGGAAGAAGAAGAGCTTCGCAAACGCCTTTTGTTAAGAGGTAAAGACAGTGGCCGTGCTGATGACCAAGACCCAGCTGTTATTCAAAAAAGAATTGATGTGTATAATGGTGAGACCATGCCTGTGAAGGAGTTTTACCAATTGCAAAATAAATACAGAGGTATTGATGGCATTGGTGAAATTGAAGCTATCTTCAATGCACTTTGTGCTGAAATTGATAAATAAAACTATCACATACCATAATTCAGAAAAGGTTTGAAAAGTAATTTTCAAACCTTTTTTGTTTTTGGTTTCCCCCTTTGAAGGGGGTTAGGGGGATGTTGTGTATGCTGAATATTTGACCACA
>JBBALJ010000187.1:0-2952 GCA_040403075.1 Bacteroidia bacterium | reverse complement strand
GAAAAAACAAGCCTAGAATAGGCAGATGGTACGAAATTCCAGCATATCAATGTTGCAATGACATTCCTACAGTATTAACAGACACTATTCCAGGAGAATATCCTCTAACTTATGTCTCTGTTCGCATCTTCTGTGATGAATCAACTGCAGAGACAGCTTATACAAGTTTAACTGCAGCAAATATGGATGAGTTAATTCAGTTACTTAATGATAACGAAGACACTAGACAATTCGGAACATACGTTGCAGTGAATGAAACTACTGTACAATTAACTATACCTTTATCAGTTAAGAACAGATTGTGTCCTGATGGAGTATTATCATTTAACATTTTCGAAGACTAATCATGGCAAATAGCAATAACAATTTAAAAGCATACGTTCGTTTCGATGGAACAGGACGTATCATTCCTGGAAGTTTAATTCTAAGAAGGACTAAACCAAAGGATGGTAAGTGGGAACAAACAGATGCTTACTTGTGCTGTAATGATATTACAACTACAACTACCACAACAGTAGCACCTACGACTACTACAACAACTACACCAGCACCATAATGGCTAAATCATTATTTCCACAAGAAATGCTAAGCAGTGCGTCAGGGGATTTATCTCCTGATAGCATTGCTACAAAGCTGACATACTTCGAGTTACAGTTACATAACTTACACTGGGGTACACGTTCTTATGCAGAACATCAAGCTCTTGGTGGACTATATGATGCTGTCTTTGATTTCAAAGATGAGATCATTGAGAAGATCATGGGTTATAACAATGGTATGAGAGCTAAAATTGGTAATCCAGGACAGTTGAAAGACTATTCTATAGGTGTATCTGATCAAGTGGTAAGTGAGTTAATCTCATTTGCTAAGCAGTTACAAAACTATGGTGCATCTAACAACATGCCTGACATCGAAAACGTTGCTCAAGCATTATCTGGAAAAGCAGCTACAACTAAATACTTGTTAACTCTGTCGTAATGCAGATAAAGAAGAAATTCTTTCCAAAGATAATGAAACATAATGATGAGGTGTATTTTGCTCATCTAGAAGGTATCATTGATTCGGTAGATGAACTTTGTGCAATGGAAGTGATTAAACATCCTAGAGCATATAGCTTTAGAATTGCCCCATCTCTTCCTAAGTACACTAACCCATTGATAGAAGAACTATTCAAATTCCACAACATGTTCCAGATAAAGCTGAACATGTCCAAGAGTATAAAAACAAGTGCAGTGATTGCATTTGAAATTACATTAGATTAACTTTACATAAACCAAAACATTTTATCATGTCAGAATTACAAGAAACAGGAGCTACAGAAGTTCCAACATTTGATCCAAACAAGAAATACACTTGGTCAGCAGATCAACAATTTGCTATCTCAGGAGCTGAATTTGGTATCATCTTAAACTCATTACGTGCTACGTTGGGTACAGAAGATGCTGCTCGTATTCTATTAGCTGAGAAGGCTTCTACAATCATTGAAGGTGCTCTTGCTCGTGCTGTTGAAGCAGGACAAGTGAAAGAGATGGTTGATTAAACAGTAACGCATCTTTGGTGTAACGGTAGCACAACGGTCTCCAACACCGTTTGTAGAGGTTCGAATCCTTTAGGGTGTGCAATATGATATATGAACCACATAATAGAATAGATGTATCCACTCCTAAGGGAGATGGAATTATATGGTTAGTAACAGAGTATGGTCATGAGACTGATACAATGTACACAGTTATAATTAATGCCACTGGGGAGCTTTGGCAATATACACACAGAGATATTATAGTAAAACCCAATACAACATTTAGAAGGTATGGCAAAGGCAAAGGACAAGAATTGGATACAGAAGGCAGTTAATCCTAAACATAAGGGATTTTGTACTCCTGAAAGTAAGAAAACCTGTACACCGAAAAGAAAGGCACTAGCCCACACTCTTCGTAAGATTGCAAAGAAAAAATAATGGCATCTATCAAGAAACCTGGTCCATACAATCCACAGAAGGCTACTGCCTATGTGGGTAAAGGTGTATTAAAACAAGGGGGAAAAATTACCCCTGTTCCTGATGGACCTCTTATCAAAAAGAAAGGAGAGTTCAAAGGTTCTACATTAAAGAATGGTGGTAAGATTAAGTGCTGGACAGGATATGTTAAGAAAGGCACTAAGAAAAAAGGTGGTAAAACAGTTAACAACTGTGTTAAGAAGAAGTAAAATGGCAAACAAAGCTATTGTTAAGGCTGGTGGTCAGACACACAAAGTCTTTAAGAAGAAAGTTGATAGAGGAATAGGTGATAAAGGAGACATAGTTGTAGATCATACAGCAGGTCCTTCTGCAGGTAAGTGGGATAAGATTAATCTCACAGAGAAATCAAAAGCTAAAACTATTAAACAAGGTGTTGCTTCTGTTAAGAAATGGCATAGAGAGAATCCTAACTATGGTAAACCATCAAAAAAGAAGTGATGAATATTAAAGAATTTGATATGGATAAGTATATCTTACTAGTAGGTAAGGATGCTACTGATATATTCAAATACTATAAAGTTAAAGAAATGCATGGGCTTAATCTAAAAGATGCTCAAGCAGAAGAAGTTGATAAGACTAAAGGTAATGGAGTGTACATCTACGGATTGACAAACTACGATCCTGCAGATAAGAAACTTACAGCTAAAGATCCTTATAAGCCATTCTTGTTCTTAAACATGGGCACGTTTAAAAGATACAGTGCTGATGAACAGAAGACAGCGATAATGCATGAAACTATGCATATGGCTCTTCTTCTATATAAATGGGATGCTGAGAAGAAAGCAGAAGAAATAGTGACAATGGCTGAGGATGAGGCTAATAAGATTATTAAAAAACTTAAAGGTATTAAACTTATAAAGTAATGGCAAAGACTGAAGCTTGGCAAAGGTCCGAAGGAAAAGATCCTAAAGGTGGCCTCAATAGAAAAGGTGTAG
>JBBALJ010000186.1:0-3002 GCA_040403075.1 Bacteroidia bacterium | reverse complement strand
CAACTGTGAGAAGATTGATGATGTAAGTATGGAGAACACCATTAGTGTAATCCATCACAGTGAGCTCTTTGTAGGATTATCAAGCGGTTTATCGTGGTTAGCTTGGGCTCTAGGAAAGCAAGTGGTTATGATTAGTAACTTTACTGAAGATGACCATGAGTTTGAGTGCATACGCATAACAAATAAAAGCGTGTGTCACGGCTGTTGGAACAACCCTAACTTTAAATTTGACAAGGGTGACTATGACTGGTGCCCTATAAATAAAAATACTCCTAGACAGTTTGAATGCCATAGGAGTATCTCTGCTAATGATGTGAAATTAGTCCTTCTTGAAAACATTAAGGACTTGAGCCTTAGCTAAGACAGTAATAGTCTCACTGTCTTTAACAAAAGTCTTAAGAGCATCTTGATCCGATGTATCTAGGTCAAGAACTTCGCCTTTGTTTAATTTTAGAGCCCATTCCCAATACTTTACAGCATCACCTTTAGTTTGCTGAATAAGTGTGTTGGCTAATAACTTTCCAGAATTAGCACCTTCTAGTTCTTTACCGTCTAAGTCGGTTAGATTAAAATTAAAATTAAGTTTCATATCATTGTTTGTTTAGTTTCAACAAATATAATAATAAACTTACTTAGATGCAACAGTTGTCGTAGTGGTTGTTGTACTAGGCTCTTCTGTTGTTGTAGATGTTGTAGTTGTAGGTACTGGTGGAACATACTCTCCTGTAATAGTTAGGTTAAGTTGTTCTGCAATAAAGTCCCACGCATAATTGTCCGTAGTCCATTGAACATAAGCCTCACCTGTCATTGATAAATTGCCTGCTGCTAATTGAGCACCTTGATTACCATCTACTGTTGTAGCAAATAAGCCATACCAAAAAGTAGCAGATGTGTTAAGGGTTACATTAACTGCATATGAGTTAAGAATAGTTGCCTGCTGTACTGTACCATTGTCCCATACTGGGACTACATTAATTGTTTTCATTTATTTATTGTTTATACGGGGTTTCCAAATAATCCTGTTGCACTATATGTGTTTCCATTTACTAGCGTTGTTGACGCAGAGGAAACTGTTTTAGGCAATGCTCCTGACGCAGTCTGAACATAAGTAGGTGTACCATTTACACTTGTTGCAATCTGCCCTCTTTGGGCTGTTGTTGCTCTAGCAGTGTGTGTCAAAGTTACATAAAATGCGTCACCTGCTAAAAGGTTTACTGACCAAGTAGCACCATTAGTTGACAAAGTTGTAGATAATGTCCAACCTGCTCCTGCAGGAGAAGCTGTATATATATCCATTGTCCCTGCATTACTTGCATTTAATGTCAAAGAGAAACTAACTGTTATTCTTGCTACTAGATTGCTTTTAACAACTAATTGATTAGAAGCCTTTGCTGCAAAAGGAGCATAACTTGTTGAGCAATTTACATAAGTAGATGCTTCAGATTTTGTTATTTGCTTAGAACCCGTAGGGATAGTAGTCAACTGTATAAACACACCTGTTGCCACAGCATCCTTTAAGTTATTTAAACTCACACATTGATTACTTGCTATTCCTGCCCAAGACATATTAGTTTAGTTTGGCTTTAAGTTCTTTAATCTCTCTTTGTAATTCAGCTATAAGAAGCGTGTGCACGTCTAAATACTTAACTGCGGTTGCTTCCTTGTTAGTTAACTCAGGCATTAATGAATTAATCTGTTCTGCTGAGTAACCAAAACGCACATCATCCACATCCACATTTGTTCTCTTGTACTTAATCACATCAACATTTAATGATGTTATAGGGTTAGTTGCTAGGATGTTTTTAAAGGCTACAGAGCTTGACTCAAAAAATGATGTTGCATAAACGCTTCCATTTACTTGTAATTTACCCGTCGCATCTGTTGTTGTTCCGATTAGGACGTTGCCACCACTTGTTATACGCATACGTTCGGAGCCACCTGAATAGAATGTTTGATAAATATATGATTGATTACCATTTAATCTTTGTTCTCCTGTTATTGAATTATAAGTTAATCCACCTAAAAAAGTGCTACCGCTACCATCTGTAATTTTTAATCCAAATTCGCCACTTCCTGTTCCTTTGATTCTTAAAAATGGACTTGCTCCCTCTAAATGCAACAATGAATCAGGCGAAGTCGTTCCTATTCCTACGTTGCCAGCAGAGGTAATTCGCATACGTTCGCCGTTACTAGCGTTTGCCACGTTTGTCGCAAAAATAATATCTGCGGCTTGTCCAGATGATAACGAAATAGCATTGTTATTACTAGCAATTCCATCTAAACCTAACCAGTTAGCTTGACCTAAATAAAGCCTAACGCTTCCGCTATTAGCCATTGAGATACCACCTCCACCAGTTCTAGTAGTATTAAAATTAGCCATACTTCCAGCAGTTCCAGAATGTACATCTAAAGCAAATCCTGGCGCCGTCGTGCCTATGCCTAAATTCCCCCCATTTGTAAGAGTCATTAAATCAGCTCCTCCAGTTTGAGTAAAATTTATAGTGGCAGTTGATGCCTTGTAATAAATTGACCTTGGCGAACCGCTTGCATTAGTTGCTAAGGTTATAACTGCATCGCTTCCAGAACCTAAACTTCCTACGGTTAATCCAGTAGTTGCCGTAACACTACTCGAAAACGTGGCGGCTCCGCCTGAATCCAATGTAAATCTTGCAGTATTATTAGTTCCAAAAATTAAACTTCTAGCACCTCTTGCATTTATACCAAAATTAGTAGAACCTCCACTTCCAAAAATTTGTTGTGCTGTTCCAATATCTGCAATAGTAGTCCCACTAGTTCTCCATTCAAAATAACCGCCGTTTGCTCCGCTAGAATTTATTGTACCTAAATACCCATCTGTATTAGATAAAGATAGACTGCTAAACGTCGCACTCGTACCGCTTAAAGCTCTAGCAATTAATGAAACAGTTGTTCCATCATCGATTATCGCACTATTCCCAATCGTACTTGCACCTGTAAACTTAGGTAGGTAGTTAGTAGTACCT
>JBBALJ010000185.1:0-3005 GCA_040403075.1 Bacteroidia bacterium | reverse complement strand
ATACTATTAACGAGTGATAAACCAGTGAAAAATGGACTGAGAATAGGATAATATTAATTAAGCCTTGGTTAGAAGAATTGTTAAACGATAAAATTATTTAAAAAATTCAATATCAATTTACCAACTTCCGCTTGAGCCACCACCACCAAAACTACCTCCACCGAAACCACCAAATCCTCCCGAATCACCACCACCTCCTGAAAAGCCTCCACTACCAAAGGAACCCATGAATGGTGATCCGAAGCCTCCATAAAATCCTCCTCCTCCTCGTCCACCACGGTTTCTGAATGCGAATAAGATGATAAGAATAATTATGATGAATATAATAGTACCTGCACTTGGGCTTTTTTTATTCCTTTGTCTTGGGGTATCGTTCACATACTCCCCTCGGGCAGCCATAAATATGACATCTGTACCTTGATCTAAACCCTCGTAGTAATTCCCCGCTTTGAAATTGGGTTTGAAATAATCTTCTCTGATTTTTCTTGTCAATGCATCTGTGATAGTAGCCTCCATACCATAACCAGTATGAATGCTCATTTTTCTATCATTGATAGCTAGATAAATTAGTATACCATTGTTTTTACCTTTTTGACCAATGCCCCAGTTTTCCGCTAGTCTTTGGCAATAATCATCAATATCACCATCCTCTAGACTGGATTCAGTAACAACCACCACTTGGGTGGAAGTAGAGTCATTATAAGCCAATAATTTTCTTTCCAAGGTAGCATTTTGTTCTGATGACAAAACGCCTGCAAAATCGTTAACTAGTTTAGGTGGATTGGGTTTACTTGGTATATCCTTTGCTGCTGCATTAAAGAAAAATAAGAGGGCAGCAATAACATTAAAAATATTACGCATCACCTTGTCCTCCAAATGAAATATCGTTACTCAATTCATTGCTATCATTGCTTTGATATGGAAAAAACGATTTTAGCTTCTCTCCTGCTTTGGTAATTCCTTCAACCAATCCTTCTGCAAAATTATCTTGCTTAAAATGAAGTATCAAAATATCTCTGACCTCTTTCCAAAAGGCATCTTTCACTTTATTATGAATACCCTCATCCCCTACTATTGAAAACTTTTTGTCTTTGTAGGCTAGGTAAAAGAGAACACCATTTTTCTGTTCAGTCTCATGCATTTTCAATTCAGCAAACACTTGTAAGGCTCTTTCATAGGCATCACCAGGGCACTTGGGCTCAACATGCACGCGTATCTCTCCTGAAGTATTCAATTCTGCGAGACCAATGGCTTCTATGATGCTTTCTTGTTGCTTTTTATTTAACACAGGTTGGGATTTATAATGTTATTTAAACAAAGCGAAGCAATCCTGAAAAGACTGCTTCGCTTTAAAATTTGTTTACTCAGAAATTAGAATTTCACTTCAGGTGCTTTTTCTGCGCCTTTGTCAGCTTCGAAATAACCTTTCTTTTCAAAACCAAACCAACCTGCATAAATCACTTGAGGGAATTTACGTACGTACGAGTTATAGTCTTGTACAATCTCATTGAATTTTTGACGCTCAACTGTTATTCTGTTTTCAGTACCCTCTAATTGACTCTGCAAATCGCGGAAACTCTCTGTAGCTCTAAGTTGAGGATAGTTTTCCGTTATCATCAACAATTTACCTAAAGCTTGGCTAATCTGACCTTGAGCAGCTTGGTACTTCTCTATATTTTCAGGAGTTAATTTATCTGGATCTATTTTCACCTGAGTTGCGCTGGCACGAGCAGCAATCACTTTTTCAAGTGTTGATGATTCGAAATTAGCGGCACCTTTTACTGTGTTAACCAAGTTTGGAATCAAATCCATTCTTCGTTGATACACATTTTCAACCTGTCCCCAAGCTTTGCTCACCATTTCTTGTTTTGTTACCATGTTGTTGTAACTGCCGCAGCCATTAAACACTAGCAATAGCACAACAGCCAATACACCTAAAAGAATAATTGTTCCTTTTTTCATTGTTATAGTTTTTTATTAGTTTGAGTAAGGCAAGATACAAAATGATTACCAAATACAAATACATGACAAAATGTTTGTATGGCAGAAAAGTAGAATAGGAAGCATGGTTAAAATTTGTTTGCCCAAAACAATTTCTTTATTTTGACTCATGAAGCCAAATGAAAAAGTAGTTTACCAAGCCTTAGCAGAAGCCTCAAAAACCGAGATCCCAGCGAAATTTAAAAGCTTGCAAGATTATATTGGAACCAAATATAATTTGCTTGGTATCTCCTCTGCTACCATGCGCCAATTGAGTAAACAAGGATTTGGATTTAGTGCCTTACCCATTGAGATTCGTTTACAAATTTGGGACGAAATATGGCAGAACTCCAATAGTTATGAAGTTTTGAGTCAGGCAGAATTATTCATTGAATATCATATTAAAAAGATAAAGCCAGAGGTCCTTTGGCCAGTTCTTCAAACTTGGGTGAAACGCATAGACAATTGGGCGCATTCAGATAGCTTATCAAGTTTTTATTCCAAAATATTTTTAGCCTTTCCGCAGGAAATCTATGGCCAGTTAATGAGTTGGAGCGACTCGGATAATTTATGGGAAAGGCGTCAGAGTTTGGTGGTTGTTGCCTGTATCATGCGAAATAAGAAAGCCCTTTTAAGCTTTGAGGAAAGTATTGACAGTATAGAAAAGTTGATGATGGATAAAGAGTATTTTGTTCAAAAAGGCATTGGTTGGGCGCTTAGGGAAATATATAGGCATTACCATGAAGAACAGTTGAAATTCTTGTATAAGAGTGCAAATAAAATGACTTCAACAGCCTTTGCCACTGCCACTGAGAAAATAGATGCTTTAGAAAAAGAAAATTTAAAACAGCTAAGGAAGCAAGCAAGGAGTAAATCTTAATTTAATGGTTGTTGAATACCACTATAACTCTAAGTATTTATAATTGAAATAACTTTACTGCGTTCGCAATGAACTGTGTCAAAATCCAAATTAATTTTTAAAATTCTTGGTAAATCATTTGACTATTGCCAATTACAAATGCTTG
>JBBALJ010000184.1:0-3031 GCA_040403075.1 Bacteroidia bacterium | reverse complement strand
TTAACGCCATTAAAATAATATGGATCGCTTATCGTTTGTTTACCTCCGTAATAAAACAAGGTCAAATCTTGTTGAACTGCCTTGTCATCCTTATCCATAAACCTCGGGATGTTTAATTCCGTTGCCCTTACTCGTTGACCATTCGCGTTAATTTCATCTAAAACTTGAGGGCAAATAACATTGAACGGGGTTTCCAACTTAAATTCATCCGTTGGGTAATCAATTAAGGGAGCAAATGATACCGATCCGTATTCTCTGCGATTGATGTTTCTGTAATATTCACTTGCCAAACACTCCGATTGTTTATGCGTAAACGATACGATGCTTGGGATGGGTAATTTACTATGCTCAATATCTTTTGTATCTATAAATTCCGACCAATTCTTTGTAGTTCCCAAGGCATACCAATCTTTTAAGTTATGTATTTCTATGGTGTTTGAACTTGTTGGCAATAAAATGCAGTTGTATGCTTTAATCACGCCATTGACAAAGTCCTTAATTTTCATTTGTGGCATGGCATCCTTCATGTCAATTGTGTTTCCGTTGATGCCTTGTGGTGCAACAGTACATTCAAATGACATAGTGAATGGTGATGAAACATTAGCAGTCATTGTTCTATAACCATAAGATACCTTATCACCACTTGTCAATACATAATCAAAATTGAGATAAGCGGGTGCAATAAAAGTATTTACATTGTTTGTAAATGTTCTACTTTTCATAACTCGTCCATTCAACATAACCACAAAGGTGATTGATTGACCTACAACGGGAGTATTAAACTGCACATATAACGACATTTCAAAGGTATAATTACCTTTGCGATTTGCCGTATACACCCCAGATGCTAAATCATAGTTTCCAGATGGATTAGTAGCAATTGTTGGGAATATCAATGTCTTATAATTTAACATTGCAAGTGTAAACTGGGTATAAGTAAATGAATTTACATAGGCAGTTGCCAAACCAGATGCAACATATTCTGGGTTATACAATGGCCCCGCCGTTCCCATTGGTAAAATATACGCATCATCCATTTCAGGCCGTGTTAAAAACGAACCACTTAATGTGTAACCCGCTTCCGCAAATACTGTTGTTAACATCGCCTTCAAACGAATTGTTGGCCTCAAATCATCAACCTCGACACCATTTGGATTCCGTATATTCCCATTTACTCCCGATGCCTTGGAGTACCTCCAACCCTGGTTATAATCTGCAATGGGCCACAATATATCCCCACCGACCAATGTTTGATTCCACGATGCAACAATGTTCGTATAGTTGGCAACATGGTCATACGCACTCCACATATTCTTGTTCAATAAATCCTCACCCCATACATCCAATATTTTTTTGGTTGTTCCGTAAAATACAATGTTGTAAAGTTGTGGGATTCCGTCTTTGTACTTACACCCGATAAATTCTACACGCCCTTGGTAAACGGGAATGGAATGAATGTAAAGGGTTGCATCTTTTCCCAAATTAGGATTCCATCCACCCAATACGATGTTCTCATCAAACCAATCCGCAAAAATGATGTTGTTGGTGTCTGATGCGGGTATCTGAAACGATTGTGTGTAATCCGTCCAAATGGTAGACAAATCTTGTAGGTCTTTTAACTGCCTATTCAATTCCACACTTTCATCTTTGAATAAATCAACGGGCAACAATTCATTGAACGCCCCACCCAATGCCTCTAATTTTTCAATACAACATTGTTGGCCTTCTATGTAACCACTCACCGCCCTGGTTGCCAACGCAGTCATGATTGGGGTGATGGTATCTTCAACCCCGTTATCAATCGTTAATGAGAATCTTAATTCCATTATCGTACAATCTTGTTAATCTTTGGTTGACTATACTCGAATTGTATGGTATACTGTATCAAATTTTCGTTGATTCTCTTTTTCTTTTCCATTGCCGTATCAACCACCCTCGCAGCCAATACGATGTTACCATCCAACATTAAAATGTTATTGGAGTAAAACACTTGTTCAATCGCATCAATATCTGCCGTTCCTAACCAATCCGTGTTTACCATCATGGTTAATTTTGAGTTGACCAAATACGATGTGGTAACACCTACTCCATAACTCCAATCTTGAGCCAAATTAGCTTGTTTGAATATAGGTTGTGAATAGGTTTCTTTTTCAATCCCGTAATTGTCACGGCTTAACGCGTTAAATAAATAGGAATCATAAACCCCGTATTTGTTTAGGTATAAAGCATCTTGTTGACCATACTTATTTTGACAATCAAAAACAACTGGCATCACCACATCATCCCCCGCTTTTACAAAAGTGATATTGGCGTTCGTTCCCCATACTCCACCCGCCGTCATCAATTGCTTAATTTCAATTCCTTGGATCAACTGCGATGAAGTTGTAATTGCGTTTGGGGTTACTGTCGCACTCCCACAAATGATGGATGTAATCACACTTGCATCGTACCATAGATACGCTTGGGGTGTTTGGGTTGTCAATGTAACTTGTGATTTGTTCGTATAGACATATTTAGCCCCATAGCCGACATTAAATCCATCTTGGGTGTATGTGTACCCCGCCGTGGCTAATATCGTGTTAGAAGTGATTAATGATGTGTTCACAGTTGTGTTGATAAACCCTTGGCAAGTTACCACAACTCTCATTGCCCCTTCCCCGATGTTTGGTTTGTAAATACCCGTTAAAAAGTAATCACGCTTAATATATTGTGCCACGATTTTGTGAACATCAATCCATGCCCTTCCGCCTCCGAATTGGTCGGGTCTGCGTGTAATGGTTGCAACGGGTGTACCTGGTAATGTTGTTGTGCCACTCCATACATACAACTTGAATACATAGTTGAAATTCGCGGTTGCATAACCACCATCAAACGCTTGGTAAATTATTGGGGAATTGCATCCGACTATGGATGCGGGTTGTTGTGTAAAGTTCATCTTTTGAATAGTCCTTTTTGAATGTCTTGTTTCATCGCCTTGGTTAATGCCTTATTGAACGATGGTAAAATTTGTTGTCTTGCCTCGGTTACAAAC
>JBBALJ010000183.1:0-3036 GCA_040403075.1 Bacteroidia bacterium | reverse complement strand
AATTAAAACATTACCATAAAATATGGATTTAGCAAAAGCACTATCCAACATAAATTGAATTTTATCAATAGATTGTGCCTTTGCTGTGTAATAAAAGCATAGTAAAAGAAAAAAGAGTTTAGCTATTTTCATTCAAAACATTCTTAGTTGCGGTTAATGCATATACCATGGGGATTTTATTTTCTAAATGTTTGATACGGAATTTCTTGGGTTCAAATTCAATGGTATGCCTAAAACAGTTGTAGGGTGAAAAGTCAAACTCATCAAAAGAATTAATGATCAACTTATTTTTTATTAAACTATTCAACACTTCACTCATGCCATGATTCCACATCACGTATTCTTGCTTTAGGTCAGCATTCCTGTCTGCGTAAGTTCCACTCTCGGTTTCTACAATAGCTCCTGAGTTAAAATAGTTATAGCCAATTTTATCAAAATCATCATCAAACATCCACACTACTGGATGAAATTCAACAAATACAAATCTGCCAATAGGCTTTAAAAAATGTTGAATAACTGAAGCCCATTTATCTAAATCAGGCAACCAACCTATGGTTCCATAACTGGTATAGACGATATCAAATTGTTGATCCAAACAGTTGGGTAAATTATAAATGTCAGAACAAATGAACTTTGCATTTGTATTAGTCTTCAATGCTATTTCTTTTGCCTTTGCAATTGATTTGTCAGACAAATCAACACCAACAACCTCAGCTCCTAGGCGTTGCAGCGAGATAGAATCTTGTCCGAAATGACATTGTAAATGCAGAATGCTTTTACCTTTGACATCACCTAATAGATTCAATTCAATGTCATTCAATGAACTTTTACCTTGTAAAAAGGCATCCATATCATAGAATTCAGAATTGACATGAAACTCCGTTCTATTGTTCCAAGATTGCTTGTTTATTTCGATATAATCAATTTCTGGGTTCATACTTATTTATTTAATTCAAGCCAATATTCTTTACTTATGCTCAGCCAATCGCACGTTATATTGTGCCATATAAATTGCTCAACAAATTGAAGCCCACATTTTTCGAGCACCCTGCGCGATGCCTTATTTTCTTGATGTGCAGCTCCAATAATTTCTTTCAATTTCAATTCTTCAAAACCATATTGCAACCAAGCTTTGGTAGCTTCAGTAGCAAAACCTTTACCCCAAAATTGGGGCATAAATCTATAACCAATATCGTGATAGTTAACCTTATTATTTTCGGGCTCGGTAATAAATTTCAATCCACTCCAACCAATAAATAAGCCTGTTTCTTTTTCAATGGTAGCCCATCTGCCAATGCCATTGGTTTGGTATTGGTTCCTTACCATACTAATCACCTCTTGCGATTGTTCAATATTTTTTACTGGATTTTCACCAAGGTATTTGTGTACCTCAGGGTTTGAATCTAGCTCAAACATATCCTTATCATCGCTAGGCAAAAGTTCTCGTAAAATAAGTCTTTCGGTTTCTATTGGTTTATTGTTCATGTGGTTTGTTTTAAATAAAGCAAATAGGATTACATATTACCTCAAAGTTAACCGAATTGGCTATATAACAAATTTCGTGTGCTTTATGATGAAGCTCAATGGCTTTTGGTATCATGGTTTCGTGTTTTACTTTTATGTTTGGATTTAAAGTTACTGTTTTAAACTGCCCACCACCACTGGTGTTTTCTATCATAACACCCGTTGCTTGGTCAATGTATTCAGTTACGATAATGCCTTCCATTGCAAATAGATACAAATACGATAACACGTGGCAAGATGAAATGGCCGAAACCAACAAATCTTCTGGATTCAGTTTTGATTTATCGCCTACAGCAGCATTGTCGGTAGTTAAATGTAAATCTGGCTTTCCCGCGTTATGAATTGTGTGACTTCTATCGTAAGTCCTAACATTATTGGTTCCTTCTTCCTTATTACCTTGCCATATAGTGGTTATTTTGTAGTGATGTTCGTGTGTCATAATTTGTTGATTCTATAAATATTTACCACATCTCCATTGCTGGTTGTGGTTTTATCCAATTTCATTCCATTATTCATGGCTACTTTTATTGAATCTGCATTTTCTGGAACTATTACCGAAATGAGTGAAGTTGCATAATCATTTGCAAAAGCAAATTCTTTGCATTTAATAGCTGCTTCACTGGCATATCCTTTTCTTCGGAATGCTGGCATAAGCGAAAAGCCAATTTCTAACTCTTTCATATCATCAATGGTTTGAATCAGCAAACCACATTGACCAACAAATGCGCCTGTTTGTTTTTCTATTAATGCATTCATCCCACCAAGTCCATTTTCATAACGATGAAAAACCTTGTTAAACCAAGTTCTGCATCGCTCTATTGGATCTTCCACTTTTAGTTGCTCTTGCGAAAAAATATACTTTAGTGAATCTGGGTATTTGCAAAACGCTAACCATGTATCAAAATCTTGTTCAGTAATTCTTCTAAACAATAATCTTTCTGTTTCTTGTCCCTCTAGTGAGTATTTGAATGTTGTTTTCATTTTATAAAATAAATTATATCTCCACAATTAATAAGTTTTCTTCCTCACCGTTTAATTTTGAAATCTGTTCCCCTTTTTTATTCCAACAAGCACTTTTTCCTGCAGCTTCAATTGAGTAAGAGCTACCGATATAATTGGCCATCAATATATTCATGGCATATTTTTTAGCATAAGCACTTAATTGTGTGTAAGCCTCATCTATTCCATTTGGCGTATAAAAAATACTTGCTAAATAAAGTGTTGAATCCACTTTACTTGCGTTTTCAGCATGAATAGGATGGCTTACATCAGCACATATAGCCAATGAAATATTTTCACCCTGCCATTCAATCAAGGGATTTAATGAGTTACCAGCTTTAAAATAAAGCTCCTCACCATCATGTAAAAATTGTTTGGTGTAAATTTTTGTGATTCCATTTGGCGAAAAAATATATGAACCAATAAATAATTCAGCATTTATTTTTATAGGAGCACCTACCACTATATACATTTGGTATTGCTTGGCCTTCTCCATAAAAACAAATAATCTTA
>JBBALJ010000182.1:0-3083 GCA_040403075.1 Bacteroidia bacterium | reverse complement strand
TAAGTATATACGAAGATGCCATTGTGCCTTGGAAAGGCGAAAAGATGCAAGAATGGAAAAAGATGTTTGTTCAGATTAGCAGAAAAAATGACTTCCCTATTCACAAGCCTTATTATGAACTCAACCCACAACAAAAAGATTTCTTGTGGCAAGGTGGCAAGGATTGGGAAGGTGTGAATGCTTTTTTCAAAGAATTAGAAAAACAAACATATAAAATTCAATACCGTGTGATGCTTGCGAGGTATAGAGGTAAAACCACTTGCCCTGATTGCAAAGGCACACGTTTACGTAAGGATAGCAATTATGTATTGCTTACGCCAAGTGCAGCACCAAAATTAAACAAAGAGACCATGCAGGTGCTTGGTGGCAGGGCTTCCCTATCGCAAATCATGTTGATGAGCATTGACGAGTGTTGCAGTTATTTCAATCATTTGGTCTTATCAGATCAACACGAAAAAATTGCAAAGCGCATATTGGTTGAAATAAAAAACCGAATCGACTTTTTACAAAATGTAGGTTTGGGTTATTTATCTCTTAATCGTTTGTCAAATTCATTGAGTGGTGGCGAAAGCCAACGTATCAACCTTGCTACATCCCTTGGCAGTAGCCTTGTTGGCTCATTGTATGTATTGGATGAACCTAGTATTGGATTGCATCCTCGCGACACAGAGAAACTCATTAGTGTTTTGCAAAAACTAAGAGATATTGGCAATACAGTTGTGGTGGTTGAGCATGATGAAGAGATTATGCAAATGGCCGATGAGATAATTGATATCGGACCTTATGCAGGAATATTGGGTGGCAACAAGGTGGCTCAAGGCACCTTAGACGAAGTGAAGCAAGACCCCAATAGTTTAACAGGTAAATACCTCAACAATATTGAACGTATTAACATACCGGCTAAAAGAAGAAAAACCATTGATTTTATTGAACTAAAGGGTGCAAGACAGCATAACTTAAAAGGAGTGAATGCCAATTTCCCTTTGCATGCTTTCACCGTAGTTACAGGTGTTTCAGGCAGTGGCAAAACCACTTTGATTAAGAAAATCCTATACCCTGCCATTCAAAAGCATTTGGGCAATTACAGTGGCGAAAAAACAGGCGCTCACGACAGCCTTGGAGGCAATTTAAAATCCATCTCTCAAATCGAAATGGTGGATCAAAACCCGATAGGTAAAAGCAGTAGAAGTAACCCTATCACATATATAAAAGCGTATGATGGCATCAGGGATTTGTTTGCCAGCCAACCCATATCCAAAGGCAGGGGTTATAAAGCACAGCATTTCAGTTTTAATGTGGATGGAGGCCGCTGCGAAACTTGCCAAGGCGAAGGAGAAGTGACAATTGAGATGCAGTTTATGGCTGATATCCACTTGCCTTGCGAAGAATGCAAAGGTGCAAGGTTTAAAGAAGAGGTGCTTGAGGTAAAATACAATGATAAATCTATCAGCGATGTGTTGAACTTAAGTGTGGAAGAAGCCATAGACTATTTTGCATCTGAAGCCAGCATCATCAATAAAATAAAGCCTTTACAAGAAGTAGGTTTGGGTTATATTAAACTTGGACAATCAAGTAACACCTTGAGTGGTGGTGAAGCACAACGTGTGAAATTGGCTACCTTCTTGGGCAAAAGAGCTGGCAGCGAGCATGTGCTTTTTATTTTTGACGAACCTACAACAGGCTTGCATTTTAACGATATCAAGAAACTATTAAACTCTTTCAACGCCTTGATAGAACAAGGTCATACCATTATTGTAATTGAACACAATATGGATGTGGCTAAATGTGCAGATTGGATTGTTGACCTTGGACCAGAAGCAGGTGATATTGGAGGAAACCTTGTTTTTGAAGGTACTCCAGAAGACTTGCTGAAAGTGAAAACAAGCTATACAGCAAAAGCACTAAAAGAGAAGTTTGTTGCCAAAAAGAAATAACTCTTAAAAGAAAAACATCAAAAACTCATTCAAATAAGATGTCAGATGCATTTGTTTTCCCTTTCACATTAGTTGCATTATGCTTTTTTCATTTTTTTTATAAATTGCCAAAGAAAATACAGCTATTTGGTATTAACTAGATACCATTAGTTAATTTATGACAAACAACTATGAAAAACGCAATAAAAATTATTCTAATTACCTTATTGGCTATTCCTTTTGGCTGTTCAAAATCGGCAGAGCCTGTAGCAAGTTTTACTATCTCAAACTCTAATCCTTCTATTGATGAATTTGTAACATTTACAAGCACTTCAACCTATGCTCACCATGTTAAATGGACTTTTTCTGATGGCACCACCGCTACAAGTAAAACAGTATCTAAATCTTTTGATGCAAGTGGAATATACTCAGTAAAATTACAAGCCTATAGCGAAACTGAATCTTCATCAGATGCACATACCGAAGATATTAGCGTTTGCAAACCAGGCTACGCGGTATTTTATATTGATAGTGCCAATTATAAAAGACCTATTAACATAGAGTTTAATGGTGCATTTGAAGGCACATTAAACAACTATACGCAAGGAACTCCACTATGCGGCACTTTGGGAACAGTTACTGCTGAGATTTGCCCTGGAACGTACACCTATATAGCAACAGACGAAAACAATAAAGTGTGGCAAAACAAAGTGAAGATTACGGCTAATAATTGTGTTGCTGTTAAGCTATCATACTAAACATTTTGAAGATTAGTTGATCAAGCAGCCAAATAATTAAATTCAATCATATCGTTAAGGGCAAACGCCAAATACTCTGATTACATATAAACTTTTGTTATTTCTTTTCGGCAGTGATGCTTTACCTAACACTTGGAAAGCCTGAATATTATGTCTTCCAATTTTCAAGATTTCTACTTGCATGAAAAATATGATGAATCACTATCGTATAATTATCTATTGTATAAAAAATCTCAAAAGGGAATCTATTTGTGAGTGCCATTTTAAAGTTTCCATAAACATTAGCAAATAGAAGTGGATTTGTTTTAATAATATCTATGGTAGAATCCACCTCATTAATAAATTCAAAGCCTAAATTTTGGGTCACATCCATTTTCTGGGGAGTAATCCAACTAAGCGAATAATTTTTGCA
>JBBALJ010000181.1:0-3123 GCA_040403075.1 Bacteroidia bacterium | reverse complement strand
GGGTACAACTGGTTATAGTACATTTAGTTCCTCCATCTCAACAAGTATAGGTTCATTATCTTCTTCAGTTGCAACAACAACTAGTGGATTGAGTTCTAGTGTTGCAACAACAACATCTGGATTAAGTTCTAGTATTAATAGTTTATCATCGTCGGTTGCAACAACAACAAGTGGATTGAGTTCAAGTATTGGAAGTTTATCTAGTTCAGTCGCAACTACAACTCTTAATACAAAAAATCGGGTTGACTCTATTGAAACATCAACAGGTAGTTTAAATTCATATACAAGTAGTAATACTACTAACATAAGTTCAATTCATACTTCAACAGGTAGTTTAAATACATTTAGTTCATCAATATTAGCTAGTATTGAACTTACTGGTTCTAATTTAACAGTTAAAGGTAATCTCCTTGTTAAAGGGACAACAACACAAATCGATTCAACAACAGTTAACATTGGTGATAACATCATTCAATTAAATGGTAGTGGAGCAACCAATGCGGGTATTGTTGTTAGAGACGCAACGGCACCTAACACAATTTCAGGTTCCTTACTTTGGGACACAACTTTAGATTATTGGAAAGCTGGAATTGTAGGTGGTGAAGAAAGAATAATATTAGTAAATGAATATAATACATTTTCAACATCAATAGATTCTAGAGCAACTAGTTTACAAACATCAACAAGTTCTTTAAACACATATACCAGTTCTAATAATACTAACATAAGTGCTATTCACACATCAACCGGTAGTTTAAATACATTTACATCTAGTGCTAATATTAAATTTGGTGTTATTCAAACCTCCACATCAAGTTTAAACACATTTACTTCTTCACTATTAACAGCTATAGAATTAACGGGTTCCAATTTAACCGTTAAAGGTAACTTCTTAGTTAAAGGTACAACAACAAACGTTAATACAACAACGTTAGATGTTGATAATAATCTAATTAACTTAAATGGTAATGGTGCATCATTTGCTGGTATACGAGTTAAAGATACAACAGGTCCAAATTTAATATCGGGTTCAATATTATGGGATTCCGCAAATGATTATTGGATAGCGGGTCAAATAGGTTCAGAACAAAGATTAGTAAGAGAAACGGAATTTAACAATGCCGTTACAAGAGTAGGTAATATTGAAACATCAACAGGTTCATTAAACTCTTTTACGAGTTCTATTAATACAACCATTAAAACAAAATTAAATACTGAAGGTGTTTTAAGTGGTTCTATTCAAGTTAATCATAATGCAACAACAAATTACGTTGCTAATCAACATATAGATCACACAGCTGTTTCAATTACTGCCGGTAGTGGTTTAACAGGTGGTGGTGACATATCAACAACACGGACAATTAATGTGGGTGCGGGTAACGGTATAACAGTAAACGCTGATGATATTGCAATTGACACTACGTCAGCGACATTCACTACTGGTGTTAAAACAAAAATGAACACCGACACCGTAATGAGTGGTTCTTATTTAGGAACAGCAACCACTGCAAATTTAATTGAGAACGCTTCATATTTGTATTATACTGACGCAAGAGTAAAAACAAAACTTAACGCTGAAGGTGTAATATCGGGTTCTGCACAAGTTACTGGATTGAGTAATGCACAATTAACCAATTCATCTTTTTACATTGGCACAACGTCCATATCATTAGGTAGGGCATCAGCTTCACAAACGTTAATGGGAATATCAATTGATGGCAACTCACTAACAGTAACAAATGGTGTTTACACAACAGGTGACCAAACAATTGGCGGTATTAAAACATTTAGTAGTGCAATAACAGCATCAAACTATAGTGGAACACATACTGGTGCATCATCAGGAACAAATACAGGTGATGAAACCTTAGCAAGAGTAAATGCATTGGCAATAACAACTGTTGGTACAATTACAAGTGGTACATGGAATGGTAGTGCAATTGGAAATGCATATTTAGCAAACTCATCATTTAATATTGGTACAACATCGATATCGTTAGGTAGAGCAAGTGCATCACAAACTTTAACAGGAGTATCAATTGATGGGGCATCTGCAACGTCACCTATATTAACATCGTCTGGAAATTTAACAACTGAGGCAGGTTCTGGAACGGTTGGTTATACATATGCACTCAGTAATGCAACAACAGGTTTATTTGCCACTTATGACAACTCAAATAGTGTTTTGACTGTTAATAGACACCCTGGTAGTTATTATAGTCAATTAGGGTTTAGTTCTAATGGTAATCTTTACTATAGAAGTTTTTCAGCAACAGCAATTAACACGTCACAAGCGTGGAAAACATTAATTGATTCGGGAAATATTGGTTCACAAACGGTATCTAATGTATCGGGAACAGTTGCGGTTGCAAATGGAGGAACGGGAGCAACAGACGCAGCAACAGCAAGAACAAATTTAGGTTTAGCAATTGGCACAAACGTTTTAGCGTATAGAACATTTGGAACCATAGCAAATAGTGCAACTGGAGATTTTGCGGTATATAATGCAACAACATATGTCGGTACAACGGCAATTGCACTTAATAGAGCATCTGCGTCACAAATGTTAACAGGAGTTTCAATTGATGGAAACGCAGCAACGGCAACATCGGCGGATCAAATTGATGGTGTTGGATTTAGAAATACTGGATCAAACTCAGCGATTGCAGCTAACACATTAGACTCTAATGGTATGACCTATGTTACGGATGTTGATGGTGCTAGTACAAATTTAACCGGTAATTCAGCTGACGGAGCGCTATATTCACAGGTGTATAGTTCTAGTTGGCAACATCAAATATATGGTGATTACAGAACAGGTATAATGTATGTTAGAGGTAAGAATAGTGGTACTTGGCAGTCTTGGAAGAGAGTAGCATTAAGTAGTTCTACAACGTTCTCAAGTGTAAGTAGTTTAACATTTACACATAACTTAGGCACCGCAAACGTAACAGCTCAAGTGTTCGATAGTAACGGAGATATGTTCTTCCCTTCTAATATAAGAGTATCATCAACACAAGTAATTGTAACATTTGCATCTGCTAGATCAGGAAGACTTGTAGTTACAGGATAAAATCCTTATATTATAGAATATGTTAAGAGAAAATGTAGTAGTAAGTGGTT
>JBBALJ010000180.1:0-3200 GCA_040403075.1 Bacteroidia bacterium | reverse complement strand
GATATGATTTCAAAGGTGATTATTTTAAAGGAAACCAATAATGTGGTCCTATTACAAGAGTCTGAAAATAACTTAAATGATGTTTTGGTGATTGCTTATGGCAATCAAAAACGGAATTCATTTACGGGATCTATTGGTACTATTAAAAATACAACCATAGAGAGTGCACCCAATTCATCAGTGCAAGAAACCCTTCAAGGGAATATGGCGGGTGTACAATCTACTAATGCTAGCGGACAAGCAGGTGGTGTGCCACAAATTAGAATAAGGGGTATTGGATCAATCAACGCGTCTGCAACACCCCTATATGTCATTGATGGGATACCAGTAGTGAGCGGAGATATTTCTGGATTAAATAGTAATACCATCGCGGGTTTGAATGCGAATGATATTCAAAGTTTGACCGTACTAAAAGATGCTTCTGCTACTTCTTTATATGGTTCTCGTGCTGCAAATGGAGTTGTATTAATTACGACCAAAGCTGGAAAGTCAGGCAAATCAAAAATTAATTTTACCTATCAAAAAGGATATAATAATAATACATTAGCGCCCGATCAAAAAACATTAAATACAGAAGAATATGTTCAGTATTATAAGGAAGGCTGGCTGAATTCAGGCAAACCTGCATCCTCCTTTGACTCCTTATTAAGTGCTAACGGGGTAAACCGCTCTGTTAATACAGATTGGTTTAATGAAATTTTAAGAACGGGACAATACAGTCAATATAATTTGAATGCGAGTGGCGGCACTGAAAAAAACACCTATTTTATTTCAGGAAGTTATTATAAATCAGATGCAACTACTAAGGGTATTGATTATGACAAAGCAACATTTCGTATCAATGTAAATTCTGAACTTACCAAAAGATTAAGCTTGAAAGCGGGCTTTAGTGGAAGTTTTCAAAGGACGAGTAATTTTTTAGGCGGAAGTTTTTTTGCTAATCCTATTCGGGCAATGTATCGATTGGCGCCATGGTTGCCAGTGTATAAAAGTGATGGCACAACGTATGAGTTGGGCTATAATAGTGGATATAATCCAGTGGCCGTAATTGAGACGACTAATCGAAATGCAAAAACCTATAATTTTTCCGCTAACACATCTGCTAAATATGAAATTGCTAAAGGATTAACATTTGAAGGTACTTACGCATTAGATTTTAACCATGCATTTAAGAGTATCTATTATGATCCTAGAGTAGGTAACTTATATATTGCAGTAGGTGGAGCGATTGAAAATTACACACAAGATATTAATAACTGGGTGGCCACTAATATTATAAGATATAAAAAAGACTTCAATGACAAAAACAGTTTTGAGGCCTTCGCAGGTTACGAAGCACAAAAGAGAAGCGATGTAGACATCAGTATTGAAGTAAATGGTATTGCTCCTGGAACAACTACTCCTGCTGGTGGATCAAGTCCTGTATTAACTACAGGTACAGGAACGGGGAATAGTATAATTAGTAAATTTTTAAATACGAATTATACTTACGATGATAGATTTTTTGTATCTGGTTCGATTAGAGAAGATGCCTCATCAAGATTTGCAAGAAATTTTAGATCAGCTATTTTTTGGTCGGTAGGTACAGGTTGGAATATACATAATGAGTCTTTCTTTAAATCGAATTGGGTGAATGAATTAAAGTTAAGAGCAAGTTATGGTTATACCGGTAACCAAGGTATTGACAACTTTGAATCTCAGGGATTATATAGCGCAGGAAGTGATTATAATTTACAATCAGGCCTAAGCTTAAATCAATTGTCTAATGACAACTTAACTTGGGAAAAAAATATCCCTTTAAATATTGGATTAGATTTCTCGGTTTTTAAAGGGCGTATCTCAGGATCAGTAGAATGGTATGATCGATTGAGTAGTAATTTATTAATTAGTCAAAATATACCAAGTGTTAATGGCGTAACAAGTGTTACCGTAAATAATGGCGCCATGAAAAATAGGGGGGTCGAATTAACCCTTTCATCTGTGAATATTATGCCGACGACTGCAAAAGGGTTTAAGTGGGTCACCGATTTTAATTTTACTACCAATAAAAATACACTTACGGAGATTGACTCTGCTTATGCAGGGAATGCCGCCTATTATCGCAGAGTAGGAAATGATTTTTATACCCACTATCAAAGAGGGTATGCTGGCGTAAATCCAGCGAATGGAGAGGCTTTATGGTATACCTCAAGTGCAAAAGATTCTACGACCAATGTCTTTACAACCGCATTGCCCAGAATTCCTTATGGAAGCGCACTTCCTAAATTTTATACAGGGATGACCAATACCTTTTCGTACCATGACTTTAAATTGAGTTTTCAATTATATGCTTATTGGGGAAATACGATTTATGATCAATACGGCTATTTGCAAAAAACAGATGCTAATCTAGGTTTCTCAGATCAAAGCAATGGCTTAAGTAAATATGAGTACGCGCGTCGTTGGACTACACCCGGACAAATTACAGATGTTCCTAAACCGGTATTCTTGGGCACCCAATCTTCTGCAGGTAGTTATGAGAGCGCTCGTTTTTTATATGATGGAAGCTATATTAGGTTAAGAGATATTACGCTGTCCTATAATTTACCTAAATCTTTTTTAGCTAAAGCCAAATTAAACACGGCGAGAGTATATGTTAGGGGACAAAATTTATATACCTACACGGTAGATAAGCGATTTAATACAGACCCCGAGGTTTCTATTGACGGTACCATGTCACAGCGACCTCCGGTTTTTAGTACGATATTATTTGGCTTAGACATTAATTTTTAATTTGAAATAATTTTATTATGAAAAATAAATATATAATTACCCTATTTACAATTGCTATTAGCTTATTAGCTTGTAACAAAGATTTTCTTGAAATTAAACCACAACAGAGCGTATTGACGCAAGATGTTTTTTCGAGTATTGCCACTTCTCGTGCAGCAGTGAATGGACTTTATTCATTGATGCAATCCTACAGTTACTATGGACGCGATGCCATGGTGATTCCGGAAGTACTTTCAGATAATACGACGCGTAGTGTAAAAACAGGGAATAGGTATACGGGGATGAATACGAT
Organism: Bacteroidia bacterium; assembly: GCA_040403075.1. Taxonomy (GTDB): domain Bacteria; phylum Bacteroidota; class Bacteroidia; order UKL13-3; family UKL13-3; genus RGVD01. Next base: position 136 of record JBBALJ010000180.1, on the reverse strand, counting down.
GACGCATACGGCAACCGATGCGAATGTGAGCAGAATGTGGGATCAAATTTACAAAGTGGTGACCAATGCTAATGCAGTGATTGCTAATGAAGAAAATATTAATAAGGCAGCAACTGCATTACAAAAGGAGGAGGCG
>JBBALJ010000179.1:0-3266 GCA_040403075.1 Bacteroidia bacterium | reverse complement strand
TTCTCTTGATGGCCTGGGTCTGCCCATGTATCTGAATAATGAAAGTCTAACCAAAACCTAAGTCCCTTGGCTTTAATTCTTTTGGCAAATTCAGCTACTTCAGATAAAGAAGAATATTTGTCAGAGGGATTATTCCAAATTCTTACTCTTATGGTATTAATGCCTTTTGACTTAGCTATTTGTAAGATATCATCGGATTTACCATTGACATAAAACTTAGTGCCATACTCTTCAAGCATGGGTGTAAATGATAAGTCGAGGCCTTTGATGTATGTTTGGTTTAACGGACCAAATTTCCAATCGTCACAATCGATTTTACATTCCTCTTTACATGATATAAGAAAAGAAAATGAAATCAATATGGTAATAAGATACTTCATACATTATTCCACTCTAGTAATATCAGCACCGAGCAATCTTAGTCTTTCATCAATATGTTGGTAGCCTCTATCAATCTGCACAATATTGTTGATGGTTGATGTGCCTTCGGCAGCTAGGGCTGCAATTAGCATTGAAACACCTGCACGAATATCTGGGCTACTCATGGTAATTCCTCTTAGTTTTTGTTCTCTATTGCTACCAATAACAACAGCTCTATGAGGGTCGCAAAGAATAATTTTTGCACCCATATCAATCAAATTATCTACAAAAAATAGTCTGCTTTCAAACATCCATTGGTGAATCAAAACACTGCCTTTAGCTTGCGTAGCTGTAACCAAAGCTATGGATATTAAATCAGGCGTAAATGCGGGCCAAATGCCATCTCTAATGGTTAGCATAGAGCCATTGATTAGGCTTTCAATTTTATAAGTTTCTTGACTTGGTATAAAAATATCGTCTCCTCTAAATTCCATTTGTATGCCCATACGTTGGAATACTTTTGGAATGATACCAAGGTCGGGTATTGAACAATTTTTAATGGTGATTTCAGAATTGGTGGTTGCAGCTAATCCAATAAAACTGCCGATTTCAATCATATCGGGCAGCATGCGATGGGTGCATCCTCCAAGCGAATCAACACCTTCTATAGTGAGCATATTAGAACCAACACCCGAAATTTTTGCTCCCATGCTATTTAGCATTTTGCAAAGTTGTTGTAAGTAAGGTTCGCAAGCAGCATTATATATGGTTGTTTTACCCTTGGCCAATGATGCAGCCATTAAAATGTTGGCAGTACCCGTTACCGATGCTTCATCAAGCACCATATAAGCACCTCTTAAATTTTTGGCATCAACGCTGTAAAACTTCTCATCGTGGTTGTATTCAAATTTTGCACCCAAAGCTTCAAAGCCTCTGAAGTGTGTGTCTAAATGTCTACGGCCAATTTTATCACCACCTGGTTCTGGAATAAATCCTTTGCCAAAGCGAGCTAACAAGGGTCCTACAATCATAATGGAACCTCTTAATCCAGCACCTTTCTTTTTAAAATCTTCGCTTAATAAAAATTCTTGATGAACTTCTTTGGCTTCAAAAGTGTAAGTGTCGTTGTTGATTTTTTCAACCTTCACACCCATATCTGCAAGCAGTTCGATGAGTTTTATAACATCACGGATATCAGGTATGTTTTCAATCGTAACCTTTTCTGGAGTTAACAACACTGCCGATATTATTTGCAATGCTTCGTTCTTAGCCCCTTGAGGCACTATTTCTCCTTTTAATTGTTTACCACCTTTTACCTTAAAGTAAGCCATATCGATTTTGTATTTTTTTCAAATATACTTTTCATCAGCAATAATGCAGTCTTAATTAGCTACAAGATAATGTGGAAAAGAGGTACGAATTTTAAATTAGTCAACAAATTTATTTGGAGGGTATCAAGCATTTGATGCCAATATTGATATCTCCTAATTTATAGGTGGGAGTTAAAATGCCACTCATATCAAAGCTAACATTGTTAGATTCTGAAGTAGAATTTACATTGTTTGAATTGCTATTTGAAAATGTTACATTTAAGCCCAATAAATTGAACTGTGTAAATAGCAACAAATGCTTGTTCAGCATATAATACGCACCAACATTGCCTTGTAATTTAGCCTGCACACTGGTATTGCTATGTCCTAAATATCTTATGTATGCAGAGTCGTTTGAGACCATTCTGCTATAATAACTATCATCATTTTCGGTGTGGCTATACCGTATGTTCGAGTTGAAATTATACATAAATCCATACTTAGGCGACATAGGCAGAAAAAAAGTCTTTTCACCGAAAACATAGTAAGAGTATGTATTACCTGTTGATTTACTTTCAGAGAAAGCTGTCGTATCATATCTTTTATTATTTACTAAACTGATATTGTAAGTAAAACCCAAACCGAAAATGAATATTTGGTTTTCGACTTTTATTTTACCATAACCTAATTCTAGGCCAACACCATAATTATCGCGAGTATCTATTGTCTTGTATACATATGATGTTGGGTTGTTGTTTGTAGAAGTATTGTTTTGAATAGCTGCCGAAATATTGCCAGATAACATTTTAACGCCTACATTAAATTGCGCCCTACTTATTAGGTTTAATAGTAACAAGAGTATTATTAGGATAATTCTATTTCTCATCTTTTCTTAGGTTAAAGTAATACACAAAGTCCAATTGTAATGAACTTAAGTTTAAAAATGGGTTAAGATTTACACTGAAAGTATTGCTCTTATACTCATAATCAGAATTCTTATATTTATTCACCCAAGAACTATAAGCAATTATGCCATATTTTATTTTAAATACTAATCCTTTATATGGTCTTGAATAAATGCCAATATTATTTAGCAATTGAATGGATTTGATTGTTGAACTGTAATCTTGATTATTTGTAAAATTTAAATTCGCTTGATTTAAAAATCCAAATAGGTGCTTAGTTGAGGAATAAAATTGGTAATTGATATTATAATTATCAGATTCGGAATTAAATATTGAATAACTATTGTCTGAGCTACTCTTTCCTATTCCAATTCCGATGGCACTTTTGCTACCTATAAAGATGCTTCCATTAATTCCTAAATTAATGAAGTTGTAATATTCATTCCCATTTTTGTGGTAGTTAATACCAATACTTGGACCAATTCCAAAAGTACCAGCTTTGAACTGGGCAAATGCAACAATTTTAAAAGTCAAAAACAATATAGTTGTTAGTAGTTTCATGCTTTCAGCAGCTAATTAAGCCTTTTTTACGCTTAATTCATAATATCCAAATTGTTAAAATTCATTTTTTAAAATCAATTTTTATAGGTTCAACCAAATTATAATTTCATTTAAAATATAGTTTGCATCA
>JBBALJ010000178.1:1900-3281 GCA_040403075.1 Bacteroidia bacterium | reverse complement strand
AACCAGTGAAATTGGCAACCTAATACTTTAGTACTCCAGCGGAGACTAAGGTCTCCAATAGCTTAAGTCAAAAAAGATAACCACCAGAGCGGTCACAAGCACAACGGTCAGCAGAATTGCTTCAATTTTCGCTATCATAAAATGTCCTTATATAAAAAAGTTGGCGGTGATTTTGCAACCGCCACCTCGGGGATCCGATCCCTCTGGCTTATACTGAGCGCTTTTTCGCCATGATGGCAGAAGCAATAGCGTTATCTTCAGCGCCATAAGTCACAACCTTGCTTGGCTTACGGTTTGCTTTGAGCGCCTTAACGCCTACTGGTTGTGCCTGCTTGGCAAGCAATTTATCCAGTTTTTCTTGAGCCTTGGCAATGGCAGCGGCACGGCGTGCTTCTGCTTTCACCAGTTTATCGTTTTTCACGGCGAAGCGCTCATGCTTTAATTGAGCAGCCAGCATTTGAACACGGCCTTTATAGAAGCGAAACATTTCACGAGCTTCCGTCAATTCAACGGCGAGAGGGGAGAGAGCTTTTGTCATATACATTTTCCTTTGTTTGTTTGTATGGATGAATTATAACCTATATTTGCCACTTTGGCAACCTAGTACTAAAGTATTCCAGCAACCTTTACGGTTACTGGTCAACCTTAGGCGCTCAGCCGAGCTCTCAGGAGCTGACCGAGCGTTGGTTTTGGCGTACCCATGCGAGCTCTAAAAAGCTCACCGAGCGTTGGTTTGATACCCAAACGCTTGCGAAGCAGAGCACCTAGGGTTTTTTTGGTTTTGTTTTTTGCCATTTTCTTTCCTTTTGTTTGTTTGTATGGATGAATTATAGGGGATTCTACAGGTTTTGGCAACTGTAAACTTTAGTATTCCATCGGAGTAACTGAGAACTTTTTTCTTATATTGCCAAACCGGACGGTACCTGTATAATGGTACCTATTCGAAAGCGACTGGGGTGCACACGGATCCTGCGTATTATTTGATCCGAAAACAAAAGGTTTAAACCCTCTCTGGCAATGAATACTTTTGTTTCTCGGTCACCCACAATGAGTCATTTTGTTTTCATCCTGTGTGGTTCCTGAATACTTTGGAAGTAATCCGGTATCTGAACCACAAACTAAGACTTTGGTACTACACTATACTGGCGACAAGTTGTGCGACTTATTCACAAGTTATCCACAGCCTTATACACAGCATAGTCACAGAGTTATCCACAGCATTTTTTGCAACTCGGATTATACTTGACCGGAGTGCTGTAATACTATGGTTCTAGGTTGCCAAATAGTCGTTTTTTGCGTATAATTGCCAACATGATACAGACAAAAACAATAATTGGTCAATATGAATACTTTAGTCTTACAGCAAATATTGTGAGAACTA
>JBBALJ010000178.1:0-1800 GCA_040403075.1 Bacteroidia bacterium | reverse complement strand
TTTTGTATGTATGACGAAGCGATATATCACGAGCAGGAGTGTGAATTCGATTAGTAGGTAAGTATTAGGTTAGTGAGAGTTAACTTAATACTTTAGTATTCTAGCGGTAAGATGGAGTATTAAAGTATTAGGTTGCCACTTAGGTGATAATCTGGTATAATTGTTTTTTTAGATAACGAGGTAAAGTAAAATGCGTGATATGATAGAAGAAATGGTGGACGAATTGCTTGATATGGATGGAACTATTGAGATAGCCGGTTCTGTATTTTCTCGTTCTGCAATATTGCGTGAGTTAGACCCAACTGCTTATCGTATGCTTTGCTGTGATACTGCTGATGCACTTATCGAAGATTTGAAAAGTGAGTTAGATTATCTTGGTGAAGATGGCGATTTTGACGAGGTGCAAGATTTGAAGGATCGTATCAATGAATTGGAGAATATTTAATGGATAAATTGATTGACTTGGTCATTGACCAGATTGTGGAAGACTTGGAAACTGGTGACTTAGGTGCGTTGCATGAGTTGCTTTTGTCTTTGCCTAAAGAAAAACTGGTTGGTTTTTTGAGTGAGTTACATTTTGCAGGTGAATTTCAGGACTAATTGGTAAAGTAATTAGATAGTATTCCATTTAAGTTTGTGAGTACTATCGTGTTAGGTTGCCACTTTGAGTAAAGTCTGGTATAATTGTGTTTTTAAAGCAAGAGGTAAAAATTATGGGTAAAATGAAAGAAGTTCAGTCGGTTATTGAAGATATGTTAAGCAATGGCTTCTACACCTACGAAGCGATTGCTGTGCATTTGTTTGCTCAGTATCGTATCGAGCAGGACTATGCAATGGAATTGATTGAAACGGTCATTGACCAGTGGGACGCTGATGAGCGTCAGGCAGAAATTAACTTTGAAGGTAATGCAAATGCTTGATTATGGTATGTATACAGAGCATGGTAATAATGCAATTAGATTGCTTATTCAAAGTGCTCAGGTAAACAATTTGACTTGGTTAGATGTTTATCGTGAGTTGCAAGAATTGTCAAACCGTGAAGGTTACGAAGAAGCAATGGATACTGCCGTGCGTGAGATAGTATATGATGTATTAGCATTCAAGGATAATTTTTATGATGTATGATGATGACCGCCTTTATTTGATTCAATATCTTGACCCACACGGTGAAGAGCATACAGAAGAATATCTGGCTGAAGATGCTGAAGAAGCAATATCAATGCTTGAGCGTGGTTGGATCCCGTCCGCTGAATTGACTATTATTGATGTTTTTATGAAAATCAATGGTTCATGGAATGCGATTGAAAATAGTTATGACGGTCAACCTGACGAAGCACAAGAATGGCACGATTATGACCCAGACTGTTAATTTAGAATTGTTGAAGTATCGCTCACACGGTAGAACCTCATGGTTTCACGGTGTGCCTGCTACGATGCGGAATGATGTTTTGAGTTATTTCAAAAGCATTGATGTTAAGGTAAAGCTCAGGTATCGTGGTCCCCGAGCTCATAGGCAGTATCGTTCATCTAATTCAAGGTCAACAACCTGCCTGATGTGTGATGCTACAAGTTTTGCAGTTTATAAGGATTGATTATGAAGAAAATTAAGTTGCCGTTTGATTGTATGATTCTGGATTCTGAACCAGTTGAGATTAGAAATCCATTTTCTGGTGAATCTTGTACCTTGACACCTGAAGCAGTTGCCGTATACGATTCAATTATGGGTTGCCAGATGGTTGGTGATTATAAGCGTATGCAAAAAGGTTTAGATTGGTTTCGTAAGTATTTCCCTGCTGAATA
>JBBALJ010000177.1:0-3461 GCA_040403075.1 Bacteroidia bacterium | reverse complement strand
TAATTACAAGATTTTTTTCAAGCATTGGCAATTCTAAAGAAACTGATTCTTCAAGTTCTTTTTGAATAGCAAGAATTTTTTGTTCTTTGTCCATACTAGTTTCAGCAGCCATTTCTTTGTATTTGTGTAATGAAGCTTTTACCACATTAGCAACTGAACCACGTTGTTTATCACATTCTGCTATAGCAGCATCCACATTGCCTGATGACAACAAAGTTTTAACTTTATGAACAAATGACTCTGCAGAACCTTTACCTGATGCTTTATTGATAACTAAGAAACGCTCGATGGAGAAAGTAATACTCATCAATACTAAAGAAAGTAGAATAGGTACGATAAATCCACCTTTGTAAATTAATCCTAATGTGTGACCTACACCTTCAGCTATAGGGTGGTTCTTATTGTCGCCACCTTCAAAGTTAGCTGGATTACCTAAAATGAACATGTAGATGCAAATACCTACTGCCACCAAAATTGGAATGGCTAATGAGGCAAACATGTTTTTCGCGCTGCCTTCTTGTTTTTGTGTTGTTGAGTTACTCATATTTTTTTGATGTTTTTTTGTTAAATTTTAATTTACGAAAAAAGGGTTTTTGTTTGAATTATTATAGCACTTCACAAAAAAATAATATTCAAATTTTCTTTTGCCACTCTTTGCGGGGCAAAAGTACCTTTTATTCAATAATTAAAGTAATGATTTTTAAGTATAAGGTTGCATCGGGTTTTACGATTTCATGACATTATTCAAAACCTTAAGCATTGGAACGGGAAAGGACTTGGAAGATTTGATTTCGAACAAGTCGAAACAACAAACACAGATACTTGATAAGCAGACAACTAATGATCTTTTACCAATAATTCATCAATCAAATTTGGATATATCTTTCTCCAAAATTTTTCTAAGCCATTGTTATAAGCATCTAAACCCGCTTTTTCGGGGGAATCTTGATAACCCCTAATGGCCTGTAAAGCATCCTTATATATTTCAGCATCATTCTTCACATCACGCAAAGAAATATTCATATCAAAGCTAGATTGGAGCATTTTGCCCCACATCACACCGAGGTCTTTGGTTTCACTATTGATAATAATCTTATAATCGGCATCACTTTCTTTCTTCACAAAATTACATCCTTCATCTACCAATCTTTTTTTGATAGCAGGCTCTAATACATTGTATGAAAGGTTTTTATTCAGATTACTTTCATTGCTTTGCATAAACACCTTGATGGGTTCCACCATTACTCTAATGCTGGCTGATGGCACAGTAAGTGAATGTAGAATGTTTTTAGATGCAATATTTAAGCTATCCCCTTTAACTACATTGGCTACATCAAGCGATATACGTAGCACTTGCACGGGGTCTTTTGCTAAAATTCTAGCTACCGAAAAGCTCGCAAAACCATTTTGATCAGTTTCGGTACAAGCTCCAAAATTCATTTTGCCTTGCTCTGCATTCATGGACATAGCCATACCTCCAATACCCAATCGGCCCGAAGTACTATCTTTTAAATATGCCATTACATTAAATGGCTCAGGAATGGCTTTGCCTACCTTGCCTTTCAGTTGGCTCACATCCGAGTGCACAGACACCTTGGTCAATAGGTCTTGAAGCTGGTTCACAATCTCGTTTACCAAATACACTTGTCTTCCTCTGTAAAAGGTTTCCAATGCCTCATTGTAATAGTTCTGCAACTCAAGTAAGGCTTTTACTTTAAATTGTATCGCAAGTATATATTTGTCTTTTAAGTCAATGCGATTCGACCTGTCTAGTAAATCAACCGAGCGGTCGATTGCATTCTGAATTTTCCTTCTGCGATTGCTCTCATAATCCATTTTTGAAAGCTTATAGTAAATCCAAAAACCATTTTTGTCTTCCCAAGAATCAGCCACTTGGAAGTCTTCGACCATGGCATCCGCAGTTATTTTAGTGTTAGTAAGGTATTGTTGGTTGATGCTAGAATTGTTTTCAAAAGTAGAAAGAATGGAATTGGTAGATACATTTACCTTAATCTCCCCTACCATATCATTCAAAGCATTTTTCTTTGCCAATTGCTGATAGTCATTTGGGTTACTAAGTTTGTTTCCATAACCCACACCAATGTAATACATACTATTCACTGGCCTTTGTTCTAGCCACCCTGGTTTTGATTTTTTTTGGGACAACAAACCTTTGCATGAAGGCAACAAGGCCATAACCAAAATGAGTGCATAAAATTGGATAGATATTTTGATTATTTGTTTCATGAAATTTCTTTCTGATTGGGCTGCAAATTAACACTTAATTGCTATTGACAAAAGCAATGCCAAACCAAGTTAAGACAAGGCATTTATTACCGCGGTAGCATAAAGGGCGGCAGTTTCGGTTCTTAAAATATTTTTGCCTAATGAAACGGGAATGAAATCTTTTGATTTGGCTAATTTCACTTCACTAGCTGTAAAGTCACCTTCGGGACCAATAAGTAGGCAGAAATGTTGATTTGCTGATGTTCTAATGTGCTGTTTTAAATGTTCAGTCAATTCTGTTTCGCACCAAGCCATACACCTCAGTTCGTTCTCATTTTTGGGTGTTAGATTTTTCAAAAACGAGTCGATTATTTGTATATCATTTATTTGGGGCAACCAATATTGCTTGCTTTGTTTGATGGCCGAAATGGCAATTTTCTCGCAGCGCTCAAAGTTTATTTTTGCCCTTTCAGAATTGCTTGTTTCAATAAAAGTGATTTCATCAATACCCATTTCAACGCACTTTTCTATCATCCATTCCATCCTATCAAAATTCTTAGTGGGTGCTACCACAAGGTGTAAATTAAAAGTGCGATGCGCTTGGTGCAAGGTGCGATGTATAATTTTTAGTCTACATTTTTTGGGGTTATCATCCACAATAGCAGCTGCAGCTTCAGTGCCTTTTCCGTCAATAAGAATTATTTCATCTCCTACTTTTTTGCGCAGCACTCGCACACAGTGTTTTGATTCATCTTCAGGGAGGATGATTTCGTTTTCGTTTAAATGAGGGTGGAAGAAAAGTTGCATTTTATCTTGGTTTAGAAGTCCTTCTTTTCCAGACTTTTTGATTTCTATGTTGATGAATTACCGTATAAACAATGACCTCCGTTTTGGATTCATTTACACAGAAATATATTGAATATGGAAACTTTTCTAACATTATCCTTCTATCATCTTTGTATATATTTTGATAGCTTTTCGGGTTATTAGAAATAACAGAAACGGCTTCGCCCAAGTAAAACAAAAATGAAAACCCTAAACCAACCTGCTCCTTTTCATACCAAGCAATTATTTCATCTATATCGGTTTCTGCATCCTTTTCAAAAAGGACATTTTAATTCATAAATTGTATTTTTTAGTTAGCTCAGAATAAAGTATTTGCCAAGATTTTAATTTACTCGTATCTTCGGTACGATTTTCAATCCTTTCTTCAATAACTTCCTTGTGCCAATCAG
>JBBALJ010000176.1:0-3483 GCA_040403075.1 Bacteroidia bacterium | reverse complement strand
GAATTCAAGCTACTAAAAATGATAAAATAGTTTTTAGTCGGATAGGTTATCACCAGATTAATATTAACATAAGTGATAGCAATTTCCTTAGCATAGAATTAGCAGATGATGAAAAGCAATTGAAGGATCTAAGCATCACTGCAAGTCGCAAAAACAGCAACTTAAACTCTACTCAAAGTTCCTTAGTAAGTCTTACAGCCAAACAAATGAATAACTTACCTACCATTGGCGGAGAGCGTGATGTGATACGTGCCATGCAAATGATGCCAGGCATTAAAAGAGGGGGTGATGGAGCTGCGGGTATTTTTGTAAGAGGAGGTACTGCCGACCAAAACTTGGTATTGCTAGATGGTGCACCTGTTTATAACCCTTCGCACATAATTGGTTTTTTCTCTATTTTTAACAACGATGCTTTGCAAGAAGCCAAGCTTTACAAAGGCGCTTTTCCAGCAAGCTATGGCGGACGATTGTCTTCGGTTTTGGATGTAAAGATGCGTGATGGCAACTATAGCCAATGGCATAGTGAAGCGGGCATAGGCTTGTTATCTGCTCGTGCAAAGGTGGAAGGTCCCATACTCAAAGACAAAGTATCACTTTTAGTGGCTTGCCGCAGAACATACTTAGACAAGGTTTTCCAATTGGTTGATAATAATCTACCCTATTATTTCTACGATATCAATACCAAGATAAACTATAAGCTTAACGAGCAAAACAAAATCGTTTTAAGTCACTATTTCGGTAGTGATGTATTAAGTGTTTACGAAACACCGAACAAAAACCCAAGCGGCCTTAACATTGATTTTGGCAGTACATTGGGCAACCAAGTAAGTTCTATTAAGTGGGTGAAAACCTCAGAGAAATCAATATTGAACGTAATGGCTAGTCACTCTTATTTTGCTTATGATATGACTGCCAATTTACAAAGCACTCGCTTCACACTTAGCTCAACCCTTAATGATTATTCCATCAAAGCAGATTATGGCAAAACCCTTTCAAAAAATCATTTTATTAAAATGGGAATTGATGGCACACGTCTATTGGTAAACCCCAACCAATCTACTTTCAAAGGTAGTATCAACGAAACTTTGAAAGCAGATGCAGCGCAGTTTTTCAACAATAACCAAATCAATCTATATGCACTTCATGATTATACAATTTCTGAAAGAATCACCCTCAATTATGGATTAAGGCTTTCAAGTTCATTTAACACTAATTATTTCTACCTCATTCCAGAACCGCGATTGGCAATGAAACTAGGCCTAAACGAAACATCTTCTATTAAATTATCCTATAATAAAATGAGCCAACATTTACATTTTGTTAGCTCTTCATCAGCCCTAATGCCAACCGACTTATGGTATCCTGTTACCCAACAAGTGAAACCACAAACAGCCCATCAGCTATCGGCTAGCTACGAAAAAGAGTTGCCTGCAAAAGGACTTTCATTGCAAGTAGAAGCCTATTACAAATGGATGCAGAACCTGGTTGAATACAAAGAAGGCACACAGATATTGCTTAACAACAAAGTGGAAGAAGACCTGATTCAAGGCATTGGAAAAGCCTACGGTTTTGAAGCCTTGTTGCAAAAAAAGGAAGGCAAATTAACAGGATGGATTGCCTATACGCTATCATGGAGCAGCCGTCAGTTTGATGAACTAAACAATGGCCGCGAGTTCTATACACGCTATGATCGTAGACATGATATATCCATTGTGGCCAATTACAACATCAACAAACGCATGGCACTTTCTGCCAATTATGTATGGGCCAGTGGCTCTAGGGTAACACCCATCGTTGGTCAGTTTTTGATGCCAAGTGGTTCCTACAATGATGTGCTCACCATGCCTATATATGGTGATAGAAACTCCCTTACCCTTTCGCCATCGCATCGTTTGGATGTAAATTGGGTAATTAAATCCAAAGAGAATAAGAAATACCAAAGCGATTGGCATATAGGTGCCTACAATGTATATAACCAAACCCAGGCTTTCAAAACCAAAATTGAAGTCAATGCACAAGGTGTTTTAAATTACAAACAAATAGGCCTATTCGGATTTATTCCTTCCATAGCCTACAACATAAAATTTTAAATGATGAACAAACTATTTCAATTCCTTATAGCTGCATATATACTGAGCTTATATGCATGTAAACCCGAACCCATTGACTTGCTTGTAAGCCAAAGGCCACCTAGTTATGCCATCTGCTCACAATATGCCAACAATGGCATTTTGGGTATTGGTATTTCCAAAACCTTTGGAGCCTTACAGAGCAATAACAGCAGCCTTGATAGCACGGGCTTTCAACTTGACAGCAATTTGCTTGTAAGCCATGCCACGGTAAGCATCATTGGCGAAAACCTAAACATAGAACTAAAAGAAGTTGAAAAAGGCATTTATGTAAGCGAGTCTGCAGCCCTTGAAGACCTTAAAAATTACCAAATACAAGTGAGGCTTGACAACAAGCTGATACTACAAGCACAAAGCAGTAAACAAAAAATGGTGGCCTTCGATTCGGTAAGTGCTTTTAGAAATAAGGGTGATAAAGAATTGAAGATATTTTATGCCATACAGGACCAATTGCCCGAAGACAATTACTATGTGGTAAACTATTTTATAAAAAACAACAAAGACAATGCAGGCACCGAACCTACACCTGAATTGATTGCCAAACGTATGCTTGAACAAAATATAAGCATAGACCTGCTAAGCGACCGTGAATTTAAAAACCAACGCTACCAAATAGAAAAAACTGTAAGCAGCAATTACCCAAGCGACACCTTGGTGTTGAGCTTAGCCAATATAAGCAAGGGTTATTACGATTTCTTGGTGGCACAAAAACGCGCAGGCACTTTGTTTAACCAATTGCGAGGTGAGGTAATTAACTTCCCTACCAATGTGCAAAATGGCTATGGTTATTTCCAATTAAGCGAACCTGATTTGAAGCTATTGGATGTGGTGAGGAGGTAGTACCCCTATTCATAAGAATGAATCTAAGATTTGTGCGGCCTTATAGGTTTTGCCATATGCAGTGGTTTAAGCTAAGAGGCAAAAACTAAACAGCGGCAAGGAATAATCTTTTTGAGGCTAGCATGTGGGCAGGTAGGCACCTTGAAAATCGAAGCATTTTTGTTTCCTTTTGATGCTTCAAAAGGAAAAATAGAAACCATTAGATAGATGATTGTTTTGCCAGGGGTTAGAAAAGTCAATTTACGAACAATTTGTATATACAATCATACTTGCAGGCGTGGACGCCTGAAAGGGCAGCAAAATAATTAGATAGATGCTTGTTTGAAAAAACATGTTCTGTAGCTTTCATTTTTCTTGATAAAAACGAAACAAAAATCAAGACTTACCTAAAACCTTGGAAAATGTAATTTGCTTTTTTCTGCAGCGCATACTAAACCGTCATGTAAGAGCTAAAGAGTCATAACCTGAGTTCGGTTTAAGCAGCTAAAAGTAATTGTTGCTTAAAGTTCTTCAA
>JBBALJ010000175.1:1179-3491 GCA_040403075.1 Bacteroidia bacterium | reverse complement strand
AACAAAAAGGCCAGGTCTTTTAACCCAGCCATTCCGTAAAATATGAAATGGTTTTAATTTCTATTTGCAATCAAACCTGTCGTTGTTCATCACCTTCACCCAAGCAGCAATAAAATCTTTTACAAATTTTTCTTTGGCATCTTGGCTGGCATATACTTCTGCCAGAGCTCTTAACTCAGAGTTAGATCCAAATATTAAATCTGCTCTTGTAGCTGTCCATTTTATAGCATTGCTTTTTCTGTCTCTTCCTTCAAACACTTCTTTGCTATCATCTATGGCTTGCCATGTAGTACTCATGTCTAATAGGTTTATGAAATAATCATTTGTTAGCGTCTCTTTCTTTGTGGTTAATACACCTTTGTTACTATGGTCATAGTTTGCATTCAGCACCTTCATACCACCCATCAATACGGTTAATTCAGGTGCAGTTAGTTTTAGTAAATGAGCCTTATCAATTAATAACTCCTCTGTAGAAACGGAGTATTTTGTTTTTAGATAATTCCTAAATCCATCTGCCATAGGCTCCAGTACTGCCATTGATGCAATGTCTGTTTGTTCTTGTGTGGCATCCATTCTTCCGGGTGTAAAGGGTACATCCATGTTGTATCCAGCATTTTTGCAAGCTTTCTCAATCCCAACTGAGCCACCTAAAACAATTAGGTCTGCCATGGATACTTTACTAGTTTTAGATTTTGCATTAAAATCAAATTGGATTTTTTCATATACCTTAAGCACCTTCTCCAATTGTTTAGGGTTGTTTACTTCCCAGTTTCTTTGCGGCAATAGCCTAATTCTAGCTCCATTGGCTCCGCCTCGTCTATCTGAGTTTCGATAAGTGGATGCAGATGCCCAAGCTGTAGAAACCAATTCGCTTATACTTAAACCTGATTGTGAAATAGCCGCTTTTAGGTTTGTAATTTCTTTTGCATCAATCAAAGGGTGATTAAGACTTGGAATAGGGTCTTGCCAAATCAATTCTTCCTTAGGAACTTCTTTGCCTAAATATAAAGTACGAGGTCCCATGTCACGGTGGGTTAATTTGAACCAAGCGCGTGCAAACGACTCAGCAAATTGCTCAGGATGTTCTAAGAATTTTCTTGAAATTTTTTCATATAATGGATCAAAGCGCAATGATAAATCCGTGGTGAGCATAGTTGGCAAATGTTTTTTAGCAGAATCAAAAGCATCTGGAATAATAGCTGAAGCATTTTTAGCTACCCACTGATGGGCGCCTGCAGGACTCTTTGTTAGTTCCCACTCATGTCCAATTAGGGCTTTGAAAAAATCATGACTCCATTTGGTTGGAGTAGTGGTCCAAGTTACTTCTAATCCAGAAGTAATGGCATCTTTCCCCTTTCCTGATTTGTATTTACTTGACCATCCAAAGCCTTGCTCTTCGATACTTGCTCCTTCGGGTGCTGGTCCAAGTAGTGCTGCATCACCTGCGCCATGTGCCTTCCCAAAACTATGTCCACCTGCAATAAGTGCCACTGTTTCTTCATCATTCATGCCCATTCTACCAAAGGTTTCACGAATATCTTTTGCAGCTGCCAATGGGTCAGGATTGCCATTAGGTCCTTCAGGATTCACATATATCAATCCCATCTGAACAGCAGCCAATGGATTTTCAAGCGCTCCTTTTTCATAGTGCCTATTATCATCTAACCATTTTTTTTCTGAACCCCAATACACATTAGTTTCTGGTTCCCATACATCTTCTCTACCACCTGCAAATCCAAATGTTTTAAAGCCCATATCTTCTAAGGCCACATTGCCAGTTAGAATCATTAAGTCGGCCCACGAAATTTTGTTGCCATATTTTTGTTTGATAGGCCATAACAATCTTCTGGCTTTATCTAGGTTGCCATTGTCCGGCCAACTGTTTAAAGGAGCAAACCTTTGTTGCCCTGCTCTTGAGCCACCTCTGCCATCACCAGTTCTATAGGTACCTGCACTATGCCAAGCCATGCGAATAAAGAAAGGGCCATAGTGACCAAAATCTGCTGGCCACCAATCTTCAGAATGGATCAACCTATCTTTTATAACCTTTTTTAAGGCATCATAATCCAAACTATTAAAGGCTTCCTTATAGTTAAAATCTTTAGCCATAGGATTTGATAATGGTGAGTTTTGATGAAGTATGCTTACATCCAATCGGTTAGGCCACCAATCCTTGTTTGAAGTTGCTTGACTGATGGGTTTTATATGAGTGGTTTCAGTTTTATTGGCATCTTTGCTTCCACGTCCAAAAGGGCATTTACTTGGGTTTTCCATTTTTGTTTGTGCGCTTAAATGAGTGGTTAATATAATAC
>JBBALJ010000175.1:0-1079 GCA_040403075.1 Bacteroidia bacterium | reverse complement strand
TTAAAGATTATCACAAATAATATTGATCAATTAAAGGAAATCGTAAAGGATGTAAAAGGTGAAGTGAAAGGAACGCTTTCACTTTCTGTTATTCCAACCATTGCTCCTTTTTTACTTCCTTTATTTTTACAGGATTTTGCTGCGAAGTTTCCAAACCTAAATATAAAAGTGAGAGAGGAAACAACAAACGAAATTATCAAGAAGCTAAAATCCCGTGAATTGGATATTGGCATTCTATCCGTTCCACTTGAGGATAAAGAATTGATTGAAGTGAAATTGTATGATGAGCCATTTGTGTTTTTTGATGTCAAAGAAACTTCTACAAAGAACATATCAATCAAGAAAATGAACATGCAAAACCTGTGTTTGATGGAAGAAGGGCATTGCATGCGCACACAAGTATTACAGCTTTGTGATTTGAACCAAAAGCAAATGTACAGTAAATTGAATTTTGAATACAAAGCAGGTTCCATTGATAGTTTATTACGATTTGTAAAAGCCCATGAGGCAAGCACCTTGTTGCCCTTTTTAGCTGTTCATGATTTTTCTAAACAAGATAGATTGCACCTAAGTCAATTTTCAAAACCTGCTCCTTATCGCGCAGTTGGCTTGGTTGTTCATCGTCATTTTGTCAAGAAAAAACTTTTGGAAATATTACAAAAAGATATTGTATCAAGTGTATCTTCCATTTTGGATAAAATAGATATTAAAGGTGAAAAACTTTTGCCTGTTTAATAGGTAACAAAAAGGCCAAGAATATTTCTACTCCCAGCCAATCCATGCATTAACAAGTAGTATTATTTATCTCTTGAGTCTTGAAACTCTTTATTCAGTCTTTTCACTTCTTGGTGGAATTGTGTTTTAAACAGCATCCATTTGATATTGCCATCCGCTTTATAATTGTTTACACGAGCTTTTAATTCGATATTGCTTTTTTCGAGTGTGGCTATACGTTCATTGTATTTATCGTTTATTTCCTTCTTGGCATTTACCTTCTTTGCTTTTAATGAGGCTATCTTGGTTTCGTTATAGGAGATGATGTTGTCTGCATCCATCTTGAATTTTTGATACTCTTTAGC
>JBBALJ010000174.1:0-3532 GCA_040403075.1 Bacteroidia bacterium | reverse complement strand
ATACAACCATTTCCATAACTCGGTCAATTGTATATAATGGCTGTTCCGCCAAATACCGACCAAATATGGTTGGATTGAACCAATGGTCATCCATTAGATTAGTTAGTTGTTCCGCTACTTTGATTTCTGGTGATTTACTCATTCTTCCGCCTCTCGCCTAACTGTTGATTATACCAAAAATAAGAGAGGAGGTCAAGGACCAACGAAGCCCCGACCTCCACCCTGGATTACTTTGCTTTGTTGTTTGCTGTCTCTGCAGTAAATGTAACGCCTTTAGCTACTGCCTCGGCTAGAGCTACCTTGGCTGCTCCTGAAAAACGTCCACGTACACCAACTGTAATGCCTTGTGCCTTTAGATATTCTCGCTTTGTTGTCATTTGTTTGATCCTTTCTAGATCGGTTTGTTTTAATTATATCAACTATCCACGAATTTGTAAATAGCACCGTAACGCTGAAAACTTGCCCTCAGTTAGAAATTACTTCTAACCTATCTTTAATTAGTTTAGATATAAGGTTGTGTGCTTCGATGTTCTCTGTTTCAGATCCGCCCCACAAAAGCTTTTGGGCCCTGTTAAGGATCTCATCGATATACTGATCACTCATCCTCATCTTCGTCTTCCTCTTCCTCTTCCTCAAACATTGTGTCAACAATGTATTCACGGTTCATCATCCAGTCAAGGACTTCCTCCTGATGTTGCTCGGCACCATACTCCAGAGAGAACCCCTGGCCAGCCTGCACGGCCTCACAGAGGTGGTCCCACATCTCATCTATGGTACAGTTCTGCTTGTAGGTCTCATCTTCAAAAATGTTGTTAATGGTGGACCAAGTCCACAACCAAACTAGGGATAGTCCAAGGTCGGTGGTGTCTAGAATCTTTAAACATTCGTTGAGTTTATCTTTATCTTGTGGCTTCATATGCTAACTCCCTTTCATTCCATTCCGCTAATGTTTTGACAGTAAAGTCTTTTCCTAAATTATAACAGTAGAGCACAGCATCCGTCAAAGATTCAGTCTCATATATTGGGACAGATAAAGGTATATCTGTTTTATCATAGACCTCAAATAGATCAACTCCTCCAGGTGAACAAGAGTATTCCATTTCCAGGATTTCTAGACTTGGCTCGTATGGAGACATTAGTGCCCGTCCTTTAAATTCTCGTTACGCACACCAATTGCAAATGATAGTTGGTATGTTAGATTATATATGTCTACTAATGTATCAAGTGCACCTTCACATCTTGTGCGGTCCATTGAATCCATTGCTTCCCCTGATTCTTCTTCCGTTTCAATTGCGTCTGCCAATTGCTGTTCAGCAATAAGCATTAGGTTCTTTAGTTCCCCGTGCATTATATCTAATCCACTAACACCGTAGTTGACCATACGTTGCAAATGAGGCGGAAGACTATTTTCCTCTGGTGTCATTAATTTATCCTTTCGTTAGAGTTATTCATTATATCAGTAGCCACTGACAACAAATGCTCTGTTGCCTGGATTTGTCCATTTATAAAATGCCAATCAATTGAATCATCTTTTAGAGACGTCTTTTCAATTAGTTCTTTATCTTGTTCTAAACTAATTAGATGTATCTTCATATACTCTATAAACTTACTAGATTTAGTTAGCATTAGTCAAAATACCCTTCTGCCCATAGGCCTTGTAGGAAACTAACTGCCATTTCCAAATCAGTTCTGAGTTCTGTCTTATCCATTAAATCGGACGGGGTCCGAAGATAAAAAAGCTTTGAATCATGTATAGCATTAATCATCTTATTTAGATCGGATTCAGTATATCCTAACATCATAGACAAAATTCATCTCCTTCAATATATCCATAGAATTCATTGTATGATTGTTTTAGACTATCAGGAGCAAATGACATAAATTGCCATTCAGCATAATCTGAACCCTCATCTAAATTTTTGCTATTCCATTGTTCAAATAGGTGTTGCTCAATATCTACTTGAATTGCTCCAAGGATATGTTCTCCTACTGTATCTGTAAATGTTTCCATTATACTTCCGCCTTTTCTGTAGATTCCAATAATACACTATGGGTCTGACATTCTTTCATAGCCTCTTCATCCTGCCAAGAACCGTGATTACATTCAGAGCAGAATTCTCCACATTCATTGTCACAATAACTTAATGTGTCAAAGGAATCGCAGGCATAGCAACGGTTCTCATATTCTAAGAGTTCCTTTACTTCACCACGGACAATCTCATATTCCCCACCCCAACCTGTTTCTTCCTCAAACTCTAATGTGAGCAGGCAGTTAGGAACAAGACTACTTAGTTTAGTTAGAATAGTTACAGCAGGTGACCAAGCAGTCTCATACTTATAGATAACCCAGTTGTCATCACCTTCTGATTTATATTCAACCAATTCTGTATTTGGATATTTGTCATCATCTGATACGGCAACATCCCATTTAGTTCCCCAATTAGAATTATTCCAAGAATACCAATCCTTCTGAGTTTTAGCAAACTCAACAGATTTGCGGAACCAATCAGGGTCATTTTGAATATCTACATGTCCACGATTAGGCTGGCAAGCATATTCCTCATCAGTAATACCTTCATCTTTATATGAGTGGATATTAAAGAAAGAAAAAACGGGATTACTATAAGTAACCTCTTTAATCTTAGTAGGAAAACCATTAGCATTAATATCACCCATACCAAATGTCTCTTGTGCTAATGTAAAAGGCTTATTCAATCTATCTTTAATCATATCTACTTCAACCTTTGGACCTTGAATAGTTAAAGTGTTATAACACCAATTTGGCATTTTGTATCCTTTCGTTGATATGTTCTTATTATACATTGGACCACTGACATTTGGGAAGAGAATATCGTGTGATTCACACCACATCCTCCAAGCTATGTGGTCAAGATCACAAATT
Organism: Bacteroidia bacterium; assembly: GCA_040403075.1. Taxonomy (GTDB): domain Bacteria; phylum Bacteroidota; class Bacteroidia; order UKL13-3; family UKL13-3; genus RGVD01. Next base: position 630 of record JBBALJ010000174.1, on the reverse strand, counting down.
TTCAGGAGTTTTGCTATTGACCTCGTAAAAGAGATATGATACCCTCATGTCTTTGTGGGCAAAAAGAAACCCCCCAGATCAAGCTGGGGGGTTTAATGAATATGGCTGCTGATTTCCAACGAAAGAAATAAACCGCTTTACTTAGCGCCTGGCCCGCAGACTAGTTAGACGCACCACTTCATTTCTGTATTAAAACCAGGACCAAGGTCCTAGATTAATTATACCATACTTAGTTGACTAGAATACTTAGCCACAAAACCATTAAGGTCCGTAGTAAATACTTCTGTCTGCAGGTCCGCTTCCATTAAAGTAAACGTTTGGTTTTTCCAGTCAATGATAGGTACCTTGTGCTCGTTGTCACCAATTTCGTTTACATGTAGGCCCCAACCAGTTTCGCTGGACCACTCTTCATTAATCAATTGGCTAATGCAAATACGTGTTGCGTATGATTCGTCCGCCCACCGTGGATGTGCAATCTGTACAGCATCCGCTAAATTCTGCAACATCCTATGTCCAGCCCAGTGACCGTATAGAAATATTGTATCGCCCTTGTGGTCTCTAAAACCAAAGTTTGTTCTGTCGCCCATTTTATTCCGCCGTTTCTAGTTGAGGTACGTCTTCTTCTATTTT
>JBBALJ010000173.1:0-3656 GCA_040403075.1 Bacteroidia bacterium | reverse complement strand
AAATTCTTTTGTCAAGAATTGAAAAACTTTGTCTGAAAATATTTTTTGATTCATTTATTTTACTCTCAAATAAAGGACGGCCAATACCAAACAGACTTTGCAAACATTCAATCTTAGAATATGTAAATTCAAATAATTCGTTTTAATTGTTATACAATTGTAGTGATTTATTATTAACAAGCAAATGTGAATGTTTTAGAGAAAAGAGTTTTCTTATCGACCTACGATCAGCACTAATTTTCGGGAAACAATTCCCGACAGCACAGTAATGATATTTGTTCTATATCTTTAGATGATATTGTCTAAGTATGGAATAACGGCAGTCCTGAGTGACAAAATTAATTCTTCGTCCATGTATTGATATTCATCAGGAATGTCAAGAACAATTATTTTATCTGTTTCAAGGTTTGCATTAAATTTTAGTTTAATAATTTGTCTGTGCTTGTTTTCCATTACAAAAATTATGTCTGCCCAAATTAAATGTTTTTCACTCAGCTTAACTTTTGCTCCATTGTCTGTGCCAGCTGATTTTACATTATGATTTGCACTGTCTTTAAAAATTGTTTCAGCTGTCCGACTTCTCCATTTATTCTTACTACAAACAAAAAGCAAGTTCATATTTATGTCGCTTATTAAAATTTAGTTTTACAGCCACAAAGCATCTCGCATAACTTGGATATTGGCGAATAAAAAGTTCGACAATCATTCAATTTTGGCAAGATTGGCAAAGCTTTGCTGGCATTAATTAGTTTACACAATTGTAGTGATTTATTATAAATAAGCCAAAGGCAAAATTTCAGAGAAATTTGATATCGAACCCTCGCAGTGTTTTATTTCGCGCTATTGAAAGTGGCTTCATAATAGCTCGTATCAGAATCGCTAAATTCTATTCTTCTATTGGGGTCGTTTTGTAGTTCAAATTCTCCATTCACAGTAAACTTAGCTTCAGTGAATTTGTAGCCTGTGTTATAAGTAACAAGCGCTTGGTACAAAACACCCTTCTGCATTTCCTTTAATTCATAATCCGTATTCCAATCCAATGGTTTATCATTTCCACGAATGCCAACCGATTTAATCTCCTGTGTACTATCTACCCTTAGGGTATACACAACGGTTTTGGTAAATGTTTTTTGAACACAGTTTGTAAAAAATAAACTTAGCGTTATGCTTAAAATGGCAAATAGATTTTTCATTAGTTCAGTTTTTTTGAAAGTAAGTTGTCAAATCCGAAACGACCAGAGCCCAGTATCATATAAAAAAGCGAAACCCACATGATACCCATGGCAGGCAGCATATTCCATGTACCTTGGTTCATTTGTTGAAAGAACACAGCCACAAACATGGTGATAAAAATAAGCATAGAAAATGGTCTTGTGAAAAGGCCAAGTATTAAAAAAACACCTCCCACAGCTTCGCTAAATGCGCCCATCCAAGCAAAGAAAGCAGGGAACTTGGCAAATATGCCTCCGTATAAAGCAATGTCGTTTGGAAACCAAAAAGCCACTTCAAAAAAGCCAAGGTTATTGTCTTTGGGAGACCACGGTAAACCGAATTTAGCTGCACCAAAATCGCTTGTAAGCAAATAGCCATATACCAATCGAGGAATGACGAATAACAAATCTTGCCACCAAAAGGGCATCTGTATGGGTTTGATAAGTATCTTGGTTATTTTACTAAGCATAATGAATGAGGTTAATGATAAGTAAAACTAAGATAGGCAAGAATTGTTTAAAGCATTACCATAAAATCAAACATGCTAAAGGGACACTAGTCGGGAAGCAATTCCCGACTATACCTAAATATTTGCCCAGTGCGTCATGGTGAGGCACGAAACCATCTGATTTAGTAAGAGATTGCTTCATCCCGTTCCGACAAATCGGAATCGGGATTCGCAAAGACGTTCAATTGTGTATTAGAACAATGAAATAACGTTTTCTTATTGACCTTACGACCATCCAAAATTATCGAAAAGCAATTCCCGACAGAACAAAAATCCCTTTAGAATACATTTCGGCTAAACAGTTTTTACTATTCTGAAATTTCTTTTAATTTATCCAATGCTTTTGGATAAGTGCTATTGAAGTAATTCATATATTCCTCAATAACATCCATCTCCACAGTTAAGCTTGTATTACCTTCTTTTTCCTCGAAGCTATAATTTTCATAACTACCTGCCCATTTTTCTACAAGTTCGCCCGTGGTTATTTCAGTGTCTCCATCCAAAAATCCATAATGCCGAATGGAAACAAATTGGGCCGGCTTGTTTTCCTCAATTTGAGAAACCATTCCACCTTTTTTACCCTTTTCATCTATTCCTATAAATAGGATTTTACTTCCTTTGTCCCAACTACCTTCATACGTGGAAGAAGGACTAAAAGGTGCTACCCAAAATTCATAAGTAGCCTTGCTATTAAGACCTAACATAGTTTCATAAACCTTTTGTGCGGTTGCTTTAATTTCTATTTTGAATTTTAATTTTTGCATATTCTTCAAATGTATTTGTTACAAATTTAATTCTGTGTGTTAATGGATTGTTAAGCCATTCGATAAGCTTTTGTATGACTAAACTATTATCATAAAGAAGGTCCCAAACTTGCTCAAGTGGTTCATATCAAATTTGCCACCACTAAACTCAAACACTTTTCTATTACTTATACTTATTGCTGTTTTACATTTTTAACAATCTGACCAGTAAAATTTCCATTGTCGTCAAAGCCTCCCATCGGAATCCCTTTGTCAACATATTTTCCATTAACAACATAGTGATGAAAGTATAAGGGTATGCCTTCACCCATTGAAAAAACTTTGGTGTCTTGCATGTGAATATGAAGATGTGGCTCAGAAGTATGTCCAGAATTACCGACCATAGCTAACTCCTGTCCAGCCTCAACAGTATCGCCCTTGTTTACTTTAACTGAATTTGGTTTCAAGTGACAGATAAACATAAAAATATTTGGTGCCACTTCTATGATTATATGATTGCCAAGAGGATTTTCTATTCCACCAAAATCACCTATTTGCATGTTAGAGTCAGCATCAAATGCCTTCACAATTTTTCCAGATGATGGAGCAATTACGGGTAGTCCATAACAAAAATAATTTTCAAGTTTGGTACTATCGCCTTTATAGGATTTACCATTTTCTATTACCATCAAATCATACGCCCAACGCTGGTCAGGTGAGGTTACATGGTAATTTACTTTTGTATTGTCTCCTCCCCATGCCACAGAAATAGCTGTGTCAAGTGGAAGCCTAAATTCTATTTCACTAATCTCATTGTCATGCGATGATGGATATGCATCAAAAAAAAATCCAGATTGATCAGCTTTATACAAATAGCTTATAGGAAAAAATAGTAAGCCTATAAAACCTACTATGCGCCATATAGAAAAAAATGGACGCTTTTTGAATGATCCTATAATGGCAACTAGTAAAAATATAAATGCTACAAAAGAAACAACTAATTGGCCTAAATAATAAATCATCACACCTGCCAGCCCACCGGGCCTTGAGATTATGATAACATGAAATAATACTGTTAAAATGACTAAGATGGGAATCACAAAAATCCATTTGTCAATTTTATTTTTTGATATTAGGCTTTGTGTGGTTTGTTCGGTCATAATTGGTTTATTAAATAAATGGTTTTAACGTTT
>JBBALJ010000172.1:0-3811 GCA_040403075.1 Bacteroidia bacterium | reverse complement strand
TAGCAAAAAATGTTACTTTGCAAGGAAGTTTTTCACACAACTGGCCGATGTGGGAACGGGTACTTAGATTATTAGAGAGTGGCAAGTTAGATTTAAAACCGGTTCTCGGTGGCGTATTTCCAATTAAAGATTGGCAGATCGCATTTGAAAAGATGGCCTCAGGTGAGATCTTAAAATCAGTAATTAAGCCGGAGTAGCAATGCGTCTTAAAGATAAGGTAGTAATTATTACTGGTGCCACAAGCGGGATTGGTAAATCACTTGCTGTGCAGGTTGTTGCAGAAGGCGGTAAAGTCCTAGTTCATGGAATTGAAAAATCTGATGGAGAGAAGATTGTATCCTCGTTGGGGGAGAGTGCATCTTTATGTATTGCCGATCTAAATGACCAAGATGCGCCAAATAAGATTACTGCTGCTGCTATTGCCGCCTTTGGCAAGATTGATGCAGTAGTAAATAATGCCGCTATATTTGAAAGGCATAAGCTACCCGAATTAACTCCAGAGAGCTTTGCCCGAACAATTACGATAAATTTGCAATCATCTCTATTTTTAATTAAGGCAGCATTGCCTCACCTTTTAGAAACACAGGGGTGCGTATTAAATATTGGTTCAATTAATGCTTACAGTGGTGAGCCATCGCTACTCGCATACAGCATTAGCAAGGCGGGCATGCAAACTATGACGCGAAACCTTGCAAATACTTACGGTGTAGATAAGGTCAGATTTAATTTAATTAATCCAGGTTGGATTTTAACTGATCGCGAGTATGCCGATCAGATTAAGCGAGGATTGCCGCAAGGTTGGCCGGAAACACTTGGCAAAATTGATATTCCATCAGGTGTAATGAGTACACCAGAACAGTTAGCAACCGCATGTATCTACTGGTTAGGTGATGAATCTCGTCCCTTTACTGGATCGATAGTAGATCTTGAGCAGTTCTCAATTATTGGTAGAAACCCAGAGAAGTAATGCCAAAGTTAGCCGCGTTCCCTAAAGGTTTTATTAAGCAATTAGTTGCTGGACAAATGAGCATTTATGAATGGATTAAATTAGCTGACGAACTTCGCGTAGATGGACTTGAGTTTTATAATAACTTTGCCGATGTTAAAGATCCGGCGAATTGGCCGAAGATTAGAAAAGCTGTTGAAGATACTGGCATGGTAATTCCAATGATGTGTGCCTCCCCTGACTTCACAATTCCAGATGCCGCACTTCGTAAAAAAGAGGTTGAGCATGAAATCAAAGCTATTGAGATGAGTGCAGCTCTAGGTGCTAAGTACTGCCGGGTTTTATCTGGGCAACGCAGAAAAGATATAACAAGGGAGGAAGGTATGGGTTATGTAGTTGATTCAATTAATGCCTGTATCCCTACTGCAAAAGAGTTAGGTATCACATTAATAATTGAAAATCACTACAAAGATGATTTTTGGACTGAGCCAGAGTTTGCACAGATGATGGATGTATTTGTGGATTTAGTTGGCCGAATTGATTCACCTCACTTTGGCGTTAACTTTGATCCATCAAATGCTATTGCAGCTGGTGAAGAACCACTTGAATTGCTAGAAAAAGTTAAACACAAAGTACTAACTATGCATGCCTCTGATCGCTACCTAGCCAGTGGCACGATTGAAGATCTTCGTAACGCTGAAGGTGGCACCGCTGGTTATGTTTCATTTTTTAAACATGGCGTAATTGGTAAGGGATTAAATGATTATGACGCGATCTTTAAAACCTTAAAAGATGTTGGTTTTGATAGTTGGATTTCAATTGAAGATGGCGTTGATGGCATGGAGCAAATGCATGAGAGCGCAGATTTCTTACGGGAAAAAATAAAGAAGTATTGGCCTAGTTACCAGCCACGATAATATTATTTAGTGTCTTACCATCTGCAAGTAAGCTCAATTGCGATTCAATTAATCTTCTAGCTCTTTTTTCAAAAGCAGTTGTATTTCCACCAACATGTGGTGAAATCAATACTCCTTTAGCCTTCCAAAGTGGATGATCTTTTGGCAGTGGCTCAGGATCGGTCACATCAAGGGCGGCAGTAATTCGGCCTGAGTTAAGCTCTTTAATTAATGCATCAGTTTCAACTATTGGGCCACGGGCAACATTTACTAATAGTGCGCCATCTTTCATTAAAGCTAGCCGCTTTGCATCAAACAAATGTTTGCTCTCTTTAGTCAGTGGCAAAATCAAGATCACTACATCAAGGGATGGTAGATGCTTATCTAAATCTGAGATTGCGATTGTATTATCTCGCCCACTTTGAGTGAATGCCACAATTTCAACTGCAAACCCTGCCAGCATCTTGGCAATAGTTGTGCCAATTGAGCCAAAACCAATAATGCCAATCTTTCGATCATTTATTGATTTATTTTTAACATGAACCCACTCTGATTTATCTTGGTTGCGAATAAAGTCTGGAAAACCACGAAGGGAGGCAATAGTTAAGCCAACTGCTAGCTCTGCCGTTGAATCATCATGAATGCTTTTTCCATTACATAAAGTAATTCCTGGACGAATGTATTCAATTGCATCGTCATAGCCAGCATTTGGAACCTGTAATACTTTTAGATTTGGCATCTGCTTTGTTAACTCAAGAGCAGGCCTGCCCCCCATATACCAAGGAACATAGAAGGTAATCTCAGACAAATCTCCACCTTCGATTGGAGTTGTGGCAGGTGATAAACGCTTGAACTTACTTGGCACATTTAAGTCATCCCATTGTGTCCAAATTACATGCTCACTCATCATTTAATCCGTTCATTTATATCTACAGGAGTTACTACAACCTTATTTACTAATGTACCAATTTGATCAACCGTAATCGTAACGACATCACCAGCATTAAGTGAGATATCAAGTGGTGGCACGATTCCAGTACCGGTTGAAAGTATTGCGCCAACTGGGAAGTGTTGGCATTTAAATAGATATTCGATTAGGTCATCAAAGGAACGATTTAAAGATTTAAGAGATGTCTCTGCCTGCCAAACAATTGAGCCACCTCGTTCAATCTTCGCATAAATATCAAGTTTGTCATGATCAACAATCTCCCAGATCGGCCGAATCATTGGGCCGAGAGCATTTGAACCATAATAAATTTTTGCTTGAGAAAGATATAACGGATTTTCTCCCTCAATATTTCGTGAGGTCATATCATTACAAATACTCATTCCTATTAACTCGCTAAATTTATTTATAACTATCGCAACCTCAGGTTCTGGCACAGAGGTTTTAGCATCTTCTCTAATACCAACCTCACCCTCACTGCCAACGGTTCTACGTGCAGTAGCTTTAAAAAATAACTCTGGGCGATCTGCCTCATAAACTAATTGGTATACATCAGGAATTCCGCTCTCCTCTTTGCGAGCATCTCTAGAGCGTTGATAAGTAACACCTGCGCCCCAAATTTCACTATCGGATGCAACTGGTGCAACTAATTTTCCCTTTACCTCTTTATTACTTGGTGCTTCATATAATTTACGAAATGCTCCCATGTGAAGAGCAAGAGCATCAGATAATGTCTTTACGCCCTCAATTTCAAAATATTTACCATTGATCTCTTTAACTAATTTATAGGCTTCAGTTGGGGTTTGAATTACCGCTAAATGACTCATGGCTTAACTCTCAATTCGATTAACTAGGCCAGACTCATCTATTGCTTCCCAAACCGCTGCTGGAATATCTCGATCAAAATCTACAATATTTGAGTTCATCTCTTTTGCCGTTCTAGAGCCAGTCAATACCGAAACTACCGCTGGATGGCGAAGTGGAAATTGAATTGCTGCTGCAGTAATTGGAATATGAAAATCA
>JBBALJ010000171.1:0-3841 GCA_040403075.1 Bacteroidia bacterium | reverse complement strand
ATTGCAGCCGTGGCTTTTTGTATGTTGTTGGGTGTTTCTTATTTGTATATGGACTTGCGTTCGGGGTATAAAGACCAGATTGAAAAAGCCAATCAAAAGATTGAGGCATTGGATGTCAAGATTGACAAGTTAACATACGCATTGAAACGATCCGATTCATGTTTGGCAAGTGCCATGACGGAGATTCGTATCATGCAAACCATGAAAAAACTATGAGAACGGCATTAATTATTTTCACGGCCCTATTCATGACGGGTTATGTGTTCACAATTGCAAACGCAAAACAAAGCCCTACAATCGACGAAATAGATGCATTGCTTAGCAAGGTATCAAAAAATGTAGAAAGTTCAGCAGAGGTCACCAAAATGGCTCAAACGATGAATGCAAAGATGGTTGAATCAAAGGTTGCAGAAAAAGAAGCGTTAAAAGAGGATGTTAAGAAGGCGGAAGCCAAGGCCACCAAGTATGCAAACACCATGATGTTTATGGGTATTGACACCAGCATGGCAGATATGGACACGGCATCAATTGCTAATATGTTACGCATTAACGGACTATAATGGCAAAGGCAACTAACACATCGACATTTCGTGCGAAGCCCAAAAACAAATTGGGCCGACATACCAAGCACATTAACAAACACAAAAGTTCAAAACCAAATAGAGGCCAGGGATGAAAAAGATATTAGAGATTTTCAAAGGTGACAAAGGGGAATTGAGTTCCAAACGATTTGTCGGTATCATTGGGGCGTTTGTACTATTCGGTACAATGGCCCATAATTCATTGTCAACCCAAGACATCGCACCATCTAAAGAATTGGTCGAGGCGGTTGAATGGATTGTTATCATGTCATTAGGATTTACATCAATCGATAAATTTAGCAAAAAGGATGAAAACTAAACAAGTACATTTCCGTTCGTACAATTACGAAAAGATTGAAAAGAAACAAATCTATTTACACCACACGGCGGGTGGCCCATCGGGTGAGCAAGTATTCCAATATTGGGAATCACAAGCTAACAAGGTTGCCACATGTGTAGCTATCAGCAATGACGGAACAATCGTACAAGGATTTGGAAGTGAGTGTTGGGCGTATCACCTGGGGTTAGGTACAAAGCATTTTTTGGGTCAAGGGTTGCCATTCCTTCCGTTGGATCGTATGTCCATCGGAATTGAGATTTGTAATTATGGCCCGTTGACTAAAAAGGGAACCAAGTTTATCAATTATGTGGGTGGCGAGGTTACCGATGTAATTGAATTGGATAAACCATACAAGGGGTATAAGCATTGGCAGAACTACACAGATGCACAAATTGAATCGGTGAAGGAACTGTTATTGCATTGGGCCACGAAGTATGGCATTGATTTGACATACAACGAGGATATCTGGGATGTAAGCAAACGGGCATTGAAGGGCGAGGAAGGTGTATTCACACACAATTCAGTTCGTCCCGATAAGGCGGATGTGTACCCACACCCTAAGTTGATTGCAATGTTGAAGTCACTTACAAAAAAATAAGGCAGTTTACAAAGAAAGTGGGTTAATTCTCACTTTTTTTATTTGTGTATGTATTGGTTATTTGAAATACCAAATGTATATTTGTGGTATGGATATGACAATAAACATTTACGAAGCGGTTTACCGCACCGAACAAGGCCATGAACTTTACACAAAGACATGGTATGCATCAACTTGGGCCGATGCTTATTGCATGGCACAAACCTACATGAGCAATGTTTCACACGAGGCATTTGATTTTATTTTGAAATTGACTTAATATATTGTAAATTCGTAATGACAAATAACATGGATATAATTTACTTCATTTTAGTTACGCCGATTGCGGTGGTTGTTTCCTTCCTCGGATGGAAGTTGAGACAGTACAAAAGGGATATTAATAACTTACCAGAGGCAAAGCCATTTGAGTACGAACGCGATGCATTCATCCCAACATTTGATGAGTACACACAAACATTGTATCAGTTTAAGCAAGGCAAGAAATGAACAACCAATTATTAATATGGACACCCGAATTGAACAAGTTACGGGAGGTATTGGAAACCAACAAGCATTTCAAACACATCAAGATTATTGAGATGCACTATGAATCGGAAGTAATGGATTTATGGCGTATTACTTTTAACGAGGGTTTGACATTGTGGGATGGTTATGAGTTAGGAAAAGAATGTAAAATTATATGACAACACACGAAGCGTTAAACGAAGTATTCAGCAAATCAAACAAGGAATTAGCCGAGGTATTAAAGACCAATTACAACACAGTGACAACCTGGAAGTTCCAATTCAAACGGAATGGGTTATCAATGGAGAAACAATTTGAGATTTTACAACAATTAAATTACAACCTTAAAAACAAAATAGTATGGAACAAACAAAAAGAAGTGCGGTAACCAATGTAACCGCCAACGGATCATTCGATGGGCAGTATGGCACATTGTACAAATTTGAAATCACCTTTGCCAATGGTGATAGTGGTGAGTATGCGAGTAAGTCAAAAGACCAAAACAAATTTAATGTTGGGGTAGAAACGGATTACACCATCACGGACAGAACATTCAAAGACCGCATCTACTACAAGATTGCACCCGTAATGGCACAACCTATGCCTCAAGGTAATTCATTTGCACCGAAGGCCCCTAAAGACCCTGAAACGGGCAAACACATCATGCGTATGAGTGTATTGAAAGTGGCGGGTGACCTTGTCATCAACGGGGACATCAAATTGCATGAGATTTTATCCTATGCACAAATCTTTGAAAACTTTGTAAACAACGGGGTGGATACATTGCAAAACGCGAAGCCAACTAGTTACGACAGTTCAGATTTACCTTTTTAAAATAAACAGATATGACAAACGATATTAGCAAATTGGCAAACATGATGATTGAAGTGGAGGGGGGCAACCAATGCCCCCTTGCATTCCACATTCATTTAAAGGAAATGGCGGACGCGATTAAGGAGTTCCAAGACCAGGTTAAGCCATTGGCATTAAGCGAGGCATCAAAGTGGCATGGGCAAGTTTATTGCGGTTATGAGATAACAAAGAAAGCGGGAGGGGGAAGATACAATTATGACCATATACCCGAGATAATTGAATTAAAGAATCAGGTGAAGGATTTAGAGAAACAAGCTCAATACGCATATAAAACAACCACACAAGGTTTGTTGATTAGTGCGGATGGGGAATTGATAACACCCGCACAGTATATTCAGAACGAAGACACGATTCAAATAAAATTAGCAAAATGAGAGCATCAAGATACACAACACGACTAAGGTATCAAGCGTTGTTAACCATGGTTTCCAAAGGTGAACGCATGACCGCACAATTAATCAAGGATAACGGGGCCCAGGGTTGCACATCGTTAATGTTAAAACAAATGGGATACCTGGATAATTACAATAAATGGATCAAAGATAAACTATACAGCGATGGGTTGGTTGATGAACTGTTATTGGCGATATCAAAACACCGAAGTCAATACATACCTAAGGATGTTATCACACCAAAGGTGGAAGATTTATTCACCCAAGTTGAAAATAACGAACTGCGCGATTTTATCGAAAAGTTAAAAGGCAAGTATAAATTTAGCACGGAAACGACAATGGCGTTGGACATGATTAAAAACCACTTTCGCAAATGAGATTCTTTATCGTTTCAATAATTGCAATTGTATTAAGTGGATTGGCGTTTGGTTGGTTGATTGTTAACCATCCTTACATCGCGGAGTGTTTGATTATATCAATGGTATGTATGATAACCTTCGCATTGATTGGCTCAATGCTGTATAATGTCATTAAGGAGGAATAAAAAAGGGGG
>JBBALJ010000170.1:0-4011 GCA_040403075.1 Bacteroidia bacterium | reverse complement strand
ACACTGCTTACCTAGATCTATAATAGAGTTGATTAGTTTCTGTGCACCTTCTGCATCAATGTGCTCTAATACATCTCCTAGGATGATGTAGTCATACTCACTAATATCAAAGTTAGTAATGTCACCTATGTGTACATTATCATATTTCTCATGTAGCTTGTACTCATGGATATACGGTTCCCATACCTCTATACAATCCATAGCATAACCTAACTCACGTAAAAGAATTGAATATGTACCTATGCCTGGACCTACATCAAGAATGCGTGTAGATAATGGTACATGATGTTTGAAATACTGTTTGATTTCAGGCTTGAAGAATTTGTAACTCTCTGGCATAATGTTGGTTGTTTGAACAAAAATAAGTAATATTACACCAAAATACAATAGACATGTTAATAGACGTTAGTATTGGAGAAGTGGCTGATAAGATCAGTATTCTCGTAATTAAGAATGAAAGGATTACAGATCCTGAGAAGTTAAGCAATGTACAGAAAGAACTATCTTTATTGGTAGAAGCTTTCCCTGCAGAGATATTAATTGATAAGTTGTACACAGAGTTGTCATCAATCAATCTTTCTCTATGGGCTATTGAAGATAACATTAGAGAGTATGAAAGACTAGGTGATTTCAATGATGAATTCATTCAATTAGCTCGTGAAGTGTACATTACTAATGACAAGAGAGCTGCTGTTAAAAAGGCTATCAACATCAAGTATGGTTCTGATATTGTTGAAGAGAAATCTTACGAACAGTATTAATTAAAATTTTATTTGGATATGTAATTCCTATTACATATATTTGTCACTAAGCTTCCGCTTAATCAACAAACTTGTTTCTTTCGTTTGGATTAACCATTTCTTTTTTTGTAACTACATAGCACAAGAGCCCCTTTATTGGGGCTTGCTGTGTTATATATATTTTATACTATGGCTTCATTTCAAGACATTAAGGATAACGCATTATCTTATCTAGCAGTAGGTATGATTGGCATGATGTGGTATGATATACGTTTAATAAATACAAAGATTGATTTGTTAGTAGAAACTACTACAGAAAGTAAAGCTAAGATCACAGCATTAGAAAGAGAGGTTTTTAAAGTGGGCATCTTGCAACAGACAGAACCACCATTCAAATTACCATTACAAGTTAAAATGATGGATGTTGTAGGCATAAGACCCGAACAAGACAATAGAGTAAGAAAATACCTAACCACTATTTAATATGAAATTACTAGACATTTTTAAAGATGATAATGATATCAATGAGAAGTCTATTCTAGGCTTTGCATCCTTTGCTGTATTAGCAGGATATGGTATCATTGACATTATCACAGGACTTGAAGGTAAACAGTTTGTTATTGAGCCTATCATCCTTGAAGTATTTGCTGCATTGACAGCAGGTTGCTTTGGTATCTCTTCTTATGAGAAGGTTGCTAATCGCAAGACAGAAGCTGACCGTGATAAAGCTCTATTAGGAGCTGACACAAATCCACTACCAGAAGATGAAGGTTAATATCATTCTGTTTGTATGTTGCATGATTGCTATCTTCTATGCTTATACAAAGCACATGGAAGCAGGAGAAGCTCGTCCTAATGACACACTAGTTGTGCATGATACAGCGTGGCAGATACATGATTCTATCATAGTTAGAAAAGTTCCTGTTCCTTATGAGGTTGTGGTAGAGATTGCATCTAAACCAGAGATGCTACCAGACACAAACTATGCTAACTTGAAACGTCAGTATGAAGTATTGCTTCAGTTGTATCTAAACCAGAAGTTCTACTCAGACACATTAAAGATTTCTACATTCGGATACATCCTTGTACAAGATAGCATAAGAGAAAACAAGTTAACCAATAGAAGAACACGTGAGAATTATAAGATCCCAATCATTAAGGAAACTAAGACAATCACTACATACGCACCCCCAACACGCAGTCTTTATGTTGGAGCAGGTGTTATGGCTAATAACTCTTTAGGTATTCGTGGTGCTGAGGCTGGTGTTATATATAAGACTAAGAAAGATAAACTATATCAAATCTCCACATCAGTTGACTTAGATGGACAAGTGATGTATGGAGCATCGTATTTCTATAAAATTAAATAACCAACCAATGAAATTTATCAATTTCCTTAAATCATTTCTATTTGCTGCTCCTAAGATTGAGCAGAAGATAGAGAAAGCAGTTGAATCTATTGTTGAGATTCCTGATGCTGTAGCAGAAGCTATTGCTGTACAAGCTGTAGCTAAGCCTAAGAAGAAAAGAGTTTATAAGAAGAAGAAATAATGTCAACACTAAGAAGAGGTGATGAAGGTCCATTAGTAACTAAGCTTCAACAGAATCTTGGTGTTGATGCTATTGGTAAGTTCGGTCCTAAGACTGAAGCAGCTCTTATGGTGTGGCAGAAAGCTAATGGATTACAAGCTGATGGTATAGCTGGTCCTTTTACATTAGCTAAGCTAGGTATTGAGGCTTTACCACAATCAGCTCCTGTAGCACCTGTTGTACAAGCTGCACCAGCTGTAGCTATTCCTGATAACTCAGGATTCAAGTTACATAACCTTAAAGGACATATTCCTGATGCTGTAATAGCACAGATCCCTGACACAGCAGCACGTTTTGGTATTACAACACCATTGCGTCTAGCTCATTTTCTTTCACAGTGCGGTCATGAGAGCGGAGGATTTAAGGCTGTACGTGAGAATCTAAACTATAAAGCTGCAGGATTGATGGGTATATTCAAAAAGTATTTTCCAAACGCTAAACTTGCTTTACAATATGAAAGAAAGCCTGAGAAGATTGCTAGTCTTGTTTATGCAAACAGAATGGGTAATGGATCTGAAGCTTCAGGAGATGGCTTCAATTATAGAGGCAGAGGATATATTCAATTAACAGGTAAGAGCAATTATCAATTGTTTGACAAAACTGTACCAGAAGATATCACAGCTAACCCTGATCTTGTAGCAACTAAGTATCCATTAGCCTCCGCAGCATTCTTCTTTAATAACAATAAGCTTTGGGCTATTTGTGATAAAGGAGCTGACGTAGCTACTGTAACAGCTGTAACTAAACGAGTTAATGGTGGAGTAATAGGTTTGAGTGAACGAATAAAAGAGTTTAAGCATTATTATCATTTATTATCGTAATGAATTATCAAAAGATATATGATGACTTAATGTCTTCAAGATTGTTACTAAAGCAACAAAGACATACACATAAGAAACAAGGAATTTATTTTGAAGGACATCATATCATTCCTAAAGCTAAAGGATATGAAATAACCTATAAATCAGTTTAATAATATGGCAAAGGCAAAAGGCTCTGCAGAATCTAAGAAGATTGTATTTGGTACACGAAGAAAAGGTAAAGCAGCTAAGACTGTGGGACCTAAATCTCAAAAGAAAAAACGTTACGTAGGGCAAGGTAGATAATATCCTGCCCTTTTTTTAACAAACCAACATGATAAGAGTAGCTATATTCCTAGGATATCTAATTGTGATGTCCGCACTAACTGTCCAAGTAGCTTGGACTACATTAGTATTTACCAATCCTGAAAAAGCTAGAGAGATTTCTCTAGGCACTGATGATGGTATATTTGTTTCTTCTGTTAAGAACAAGGTGGTGATGGGATCACTAGCTGGTAACAGAAACTTAGAGTTCGGTGTACAGAACATCTTAGATGAATTTATTGTAGAGGAGAAAGATTTAGTTCTTAATCCTTATGCTATTAAAACTATAGAGGTGGAGATCTTATACTTAGATGTATTAAAAACTCAATCAAACCTTTCAGTCTTTCACAAAAACACAGAGTCTGTGGTGATTAGAATGAGAGGTAAATTACTTAACAAGGGTAAGGTGATTAAGACTATTGTTGTAGAAGAATCTGCTGATGAAGTGTCTATGTCTACATTACTTATTGATGAGGGTGGAAAATTTAACCAACAGAATCTCTCCACTGCGATTAAGAAATCTTGCAACTCTCTTATAAATAAACTTCTATGAAAAA
>JBBALJ010000169.1:0-4050 GCA_040403075.1 Bacteroidia bacterium | reverse complement strand
GTAAATCATAAAATAATTTAAATGTAATCTGAAGCATTTTACCATATTTGCCGTGCTTAACAATTAACACAAATACTATATGACAAAAATTAAAGTTGCCAACCCAGTTGTAGAACTTGATGGCGATGAAATGACCCGCATTATTTGGAAGTTTATTAAAGATAAATTGATTCTTCCTTATTTGGATTTAGATATTAAATATTATGATCTTGGCATGGAGCATCGTGATGCCACCAACGACCAAGTAACTATAGATGCTGCTGAGGCTATCAAAAAATATAATGTAGGTATTAAATGCGCTACGATTACTCCTGATGAGCAACGTGTAAAGGAATTTAACCTAAAACAAATGTGGAAGTCGCCAAATGGTACCATACGCAATATATTGGATGGAACAGTGTTTCGTGAGCCAATTGTATGTGCCAATGTGCCTCGTTTGGTTCCAAACTGGACTGCTCCTATTTGCATAGGCCGTCATGCTTTTGGTGACCAATATCGTGCTACTGATTTTGTTACCAAAGGAAAAGGTAAATTAACCATAAAATTTGAAGCTGAAGATGGTTCGGTAATAGAGCATGAGGTATATAATTTTAAAGGGGATGGCGTAGCTTTGGCTATGTACAATACCGATGAATCAATCATGGGTTTTGCTCGTTCTTGCTTCAACCAAGCATTGACTAAAAAGTGGCCTTTATACCTTTCAACCAAAAACACCATTTTGAAAAAATACGATGGTAGGTTTAAAGATATTTTTGAAGAGATATACCAAACTGAATTCAAATCTAAGTTTGCTGAAGCAGGTATCACTTATGAGCATCGCCTAATTGACGACATGGTGGCCAGTGCCCTTAAATGGAATGGCAACTTTGTATGGGCATGTAAAAACTATGATGGTGATGTGCAATCAGATACTGTTGCCCAAGGATTTGGTTCATTGGGATTGATGACTTCTGTATTGGTAACACCAGATGGTAAAACCATGGAAGCTGAGGCTGCTCACGGAACTGTAACCCGCCACTACCGCGACCACCAAGCAGGTAAACCAACTAGCACCAACCCTATTGCAAGTATTTTCGCTTGGACACGTGGTTTGGGATTTAGAGGCAAATTAGATGGAAACCAAGAATTGATTCATTTCTGCCAAGCATTGGAGCAAGTATGTATTGAGACTGTTGAAAGCGGCAAAATGACCAAAGATTTAGCTGTTTGTATTCATGGAAATAACGTGAAATTAGGTGAACATTATCTTAATACCCAAGATTTCTTGGATGCTTTGGATAGCAACTTGAAAATTAAATTGGGTAAGTAATATTATCTGAATTGTATAAAAATCCCGGAACGAAAGTTTCGGGATTTTTTTGTTTTATGAGGATGGAATCTCTTTCTATTAATGATTTTGAAAAGCTTGGATAACCCACCCCTAACCCCTCCTAAGAGGGGAAGGCTTGCTGCTAAAGTGAGCATTTAGTGGTCTCATTTAACTTGGTTTTGATAGTATCAAATGATTCTACCACTTCATACCTGAAGTTGAAAAAATTGCATCCGTTTCGGCTTTCGTATAAGACGATAATTCTAATATTTTGCTGCCTATTCGAAGCCTTTCAAGGATGAAATTTTGTATTTAATTTTCTTTTATTATTTTGCTTTTAATAATGCTAAAGAAATAGATAGAAAATTGCCTAAGCTAAGGAAACAGAAAAACATAAAAACCAACTATATGAAAAAAAACAAAATCATTTTTTGGACCGCTACCACCCTTATTGCGCTATTTGAAGGTGTGATGCCAGCACTTACTTCACAAACTGAATTAGCAAAAGAAGGCATACGACATTTGGGTTACCCAGAGTATTTTGGAAATGCTTTGGTTGTTTTTAAAGTATTGGGCGTATTGGCTTTAGTTATCCCACAAATACCTAAAAGAGTGAAAGAATGGGCTTATGCAGGCTTTGCCTTCGATTTTATTTTTGCTTCTATTAGCCATGGTGCAGTGGATGGTGTGAATGGACAAACCTTTTTCCCAATGATTGTATTTGGCGTATTGGCATTATCTTATGTTTACTACCACAGGTTGCAGGGTAGTGAAAAATAATGTTGATTTGTGTTACATAAAGATTTTATACGGTCAATTTCGAGCCCAATTATTTGAAAGAATTTATGTGAACTACGCCTGAGAAAATGTTGTATTTATAATTTCTATTTACTTTTTTTCTATTTAAATGGTTTGTTTTTTTATTTAATTGTTTGAAATGTGATTTTCTTTCATAATATTTGTTATACTAAAACCTTTAAATTATGAAAAAAATCTTAGCATTTATTTTACTCGCTTTCATAACACAAGTTAGAACTACTCAAGCTCAAAATTATGAAAGAAACAACATCGTTAGAGACTCTCTTGAAAACCCATTGTATTATAAAAATCAATTGATTATTAAATTCAATCCTGATGGCATTAATACAGAAACAATAAACAATTTAAATATACAGAACGGAAATATTACTAATTTTATTAAACCTGAAATTGTTGCTTTTTTGCAATCTCAAGGTTTCCTTAATTCTGAGTTGATACCTTTTTTGAATATTTATAAAATTCATAAAAGGATGACAACAAAAGATACAATATCTATTACTAGATTGGGCGAAAAAATAAAAATACCCAAGTTTTGGTCAACACTTTTGCTTGAGTGGAATAGCACTGAAAGTGGATTGTCATTTCAAAATGCTTTAGACACATTGAACAAACTACCAGGCCTAATTGAATACGCGGTGCCCAATTTTGTTATTATACCTACAAACAATAAACCAAACGACACCAAAATGGGGACAGACGAACAGCCTAATCTATATCCAACAATTAATTATCCAGCAGCTAACATCAACATTGACCCTGCTTGGGGTTTTTCAGCAGGCAATATTGTAACAGATAACACTAAGAATAACAAAGCCGTAAGAGTTGGTGTATATGATACAGGGATTAATTGGGCACATGAAGACTTTAGTGAAGATGGTAGTCAAACTTGGGCAAAATCAAGGGTAAAACAAGGATGGGACTATTATAATAATCTCCATCCATCAGTAGAAATAAGTCCTCTAATTCCAGATTATCATGGACATGGCACTTCAGTTGCAGGCATTATTGGTGCAATTAGAAATAATAAGTTAGGTATTGCTGGTATTGCTGGTGGGGATTATAAAGACCTAGTTCAGCCTTGGGGGCTGATTTATATTCAATGAAAATATTCGATAATGTAACCACTGGTTCTGTGGCGATTGGCTCAATTGCGAATACAGTGAATGCAATATGTGAGGGAGCTACAAATACTTCCCAAATATCACCAACTGGTGGTATAGTTTTTGGTTATGGGTTAGATGCAATGAATTTTAGTTGGCAAGTTACACCTTTATACAGAACTAATCAACTCTATCCATTGAGAGATGCTATTATTTATGCTTTTCATAACAATGTCTCAATATCGGTCTCTGCAGGTAACGACCAAAATAAAACAGCAAATTTGCCTGCAAGTTATAGAGATGATTTTGTTATGAAGGTTGGAGGTAGTAATATTAATGGTCAAATTTATTCTAATGGACCTGGACAGGGCAGCACTTATGGTAATAGCCTTGATTTCATTGCACCTGGAACTACGTCTAACTTGATTCAAAGCTTGGTACATTACAATAACAATGGTTATTCTAGTTTCGGATACACATCTGGTGCTTGTCCGCATGCCACGGGTGTAGCATCATTATTGATAAGTTATATCAAAAACAATACAGTAAATGTCCCTAATCAACTTGCATCTGAGGATATTGAACGCGTTATTGAAAAAACTGCAACAGACAAAAATATTGTAAACCCTATAGATCCATATGATGATGTTACTGGCTGGGGTTTACTCAATGCAGGTGATGCTCTCAATGGTATTAAACTACCTGATTATTCTGTTAAACATTATTTTGCTAACTTTAAATATAGTTCAGCAGTATTATTTCAACAAAATGTCAATATTAATTTAACAGAAGGAGTAAATACAAATATTAATCCAAATTCTG
>JBBALJ010000168.1:0-4121 GCA_040403075.1 Bacteroidia bacterium | reverse complement strand
GTGATGAGCTGATATTTGGTGCTGACATTTGTGGCATTCCACCGCCATTCATTTGACCACCACCCGATGGTGCTGATGTGCTTTGAAATTGTGTCTTCCTAATTTTTGCCAATTGTGCAATACCAAACAATGCAGATGCCGTTGCTTGAACAATTGGATATCCGGGGAAAAAAGCGGTGATAGGTGATTTTTGTGCAGTTGTGTATGCGTTTTGTGTTCCCTCAATTGTACTCAAAATGGTTGAAGCATACCGCATTGCTTTGTTGACTTGGAATGCTCTCTTTTGAGATGCTTCGTCATTACTTGCAAAGGCATCAGCCAATTCACTAATTGTGTTAAAATACTTAAGTGTTGAATCAATCAATTCGGAGTGTTGAGTTTTAATCAACAATCCAAATTTTTCCCTATCCGAATACTCTTTTTTGTATTGTCCTTCTTGCAATACAACTTGCTGAGCGGTTAGTTTCTTTTCAAATTCCGCACTCTTATAAATTTTCTTTGTCCTGATGGTATATGCCAAATCAATGGAATTCATTAATCTTTCTTGATGCTTTTTTAATTGCTCAAGTTCTTCCTTGTCTGCATCTGCTTGTGCTTTTTTCCTATTATCCGCTGCTTTTTTATGGATATCAGTAATTGAAAGCGTATATCCAGCAACGGTGTTCTTCAGTAGATTGAGTTGCTTCTTGGTTTCAGCGATTGCCGAGTTTGCTTCTTTTTCAACCGCTTTTGGATCAAACACTAATTTTGCAAGACCACCGCTGAATCCTTGCACCAGTCCAAAATCTTTGCCCAATGCCTTACCAACCGAATCAATTGTGTACAATAAAATTTGCAAAGGAGCAGTCAAGAACATAATTACCCCCTGAAGGATGTTTTTATTTCTTTGAGCAGCATCAATCTGAGCTTGTTTAATCGTTTCTTGAGCGGTTAATTGTGCCTCAAGTTGTGTGATTACCGCATTGGTTTGTTTGATTTTTAATTGAAGAATTTCTTCTTCGGTCAATCCTTGAAGTTTTAAGATATTGTCTTGAGCATTCAGCGTATCCAGTTTATCTCTTTCTAATTTCTCCCCTTTTTGAGAATCTGCTAAAAGTTTCTTTTGCTCTTCACTCACACCGCTGACTGCCTCTTTGATGTCATCCCAATATGCAACGATTGCCCCAAGTGCAACAAGAATCAATCCGATACCAGTTGAACCAATGCCGGATTTGATTGCTGCAAATGCCTTCTTAGCACCGCTGACAACATCTTTGAAGATTGCACCGAATTGTTGTTGAATCTTTCCTAACCCCTCAAGACCTTGTGACAATGCCATTGCACCTTGCAACTTAATCATCGTCTTTTCAAAGTCCTTTGATTCGTTGCCAAACAATGCCATTGCCCCTTGTGCTGCTGCAAATCCACTTGCAACGCCCTGAAC
The DNA here is from genome assembly GCA_040403075.1 of Bacteroidia bacterium. GTDB lineage: Bacteria > Bacteroidota > Bacteroidia > UKL13-3 > UKL13-3 > RGVD01. The sequence goes on along the minus strand of JBBALJ010000168.1, from coordinate 2,698 downwards.
AACCGTGTTGATTTTTGAGAACCTATCAGGATTCACCGCTTTCACACGATCATTGAAGTCCTCCATCCTGTCCTTCGCAGCCGCTACGGCTTGTTCTGCCTTTCGTGCTTCAGGTGAGAATGCACCAAACTCTATCACCGCTTGTTGTGCTGCGACTGTCAGTTCCTTTATTTCGGACTTCATTGATTTGAAGTCAGGTTTTTTGACGGTTAAGTCAATCGTTGCGTTAAGTGCCATTATAGTTTGCTAATTATGAAATAATTCGTTCCATCCGTTGTGAATGTGTGTGCGGAATATATCGGATTTTGTGAGTGCGTATCTGCTCCATCAATCTTGGCAGTTCCAATCGTGTCAACTGTCACTTGATAACCACTTGTTATTTTTTTGACAATGAATGTCTTGCCACTTAATCCGGTTGGATTAGGTAAACTGATTGTGACTGCACCGGCAGTTGTATTAACCAAGAACATATGATCGTCTTTTGTTGCCGTGTAATTTGCCGTGATTGTTTGAACTGACCCTCCACTCAAGTAGTTTGGATACATCTCAAAGTTTCCGATGTAGAGTGTATCAGGTTTGCTGACTGTGAAATCATTGCAGACCATTGCCACACTTCCCTCAGCACCCATTGCAAAATTGGTCTTTCTCAATCCAAGACCTGAATTGTTTGCACCATCGGATGATTGAGTGATTGTGTCACCAACAAATACACCACCGCCACTTCCCGTGCTTCCTCCTACATTAACCCCACGAATACCCGGTCTGATTGGATTGCTTCCACCGGGATAGATATCCCCGTAATCTTCCGTTTCTTGCCCTTGCCCCGTTCCTGCACCTATCTTCTTGTTTGTGATGGTTGCTGGAGGAATGAATTGAGCAAGGAGGAATTCGCACTCAAAAACACCATCGTCAATTGGATTGTAGTCGGTGACTTTATTCAATCTCCAATACTGACCTTCAAAGAAATACAAGTTGTTGAATCGTAAATTGAACCAATCCGATGGTGTGATTCTGAAATACGCTCGTACAATCTTTGAGTTCTTATTGGTGATCTCGCTGATGAATCGGTAGTAATAATTTGTGACAAGGTTTGAGTTGCCGTATTTGTAACCAGCACCAACACCAAGTTCTTTCGGCATACCAAATAGTATGTCAAAGGTTGGATTGGCTATGTTGTCATAGTGAATTGTCAACGGAAGTTTGCGTTGCACTACATACGGGAAGTTGCCAACTCCGTAGAATGGTGCATAGAATCTCCACGATACATTGTTCTGAATTCCACCATAGTACAAAATACGCAAATCGCCATCCTTCTGAGCTTCGACATAACTCAAGACAAAGTTTGTTTGTCCGTTGTCATAGTTCTTTATTTGTGTAGGTGAAAAAACGATGTCAATCTTCTTCTCCGTTTTTACAAAATCGTTGTCAACTTTGTAGGTGCGTGATCCGTATGTGGATTGATAGTTCTCCTGATATTCTTTGTTGGATGTGTCAGCACCTTCTTTGTAACTAAATACATACGGGTTTGCATCCAATTCACCCATCGGAATAATCTGAACGGGTTGTGAGTAGTCGAGTTTCTTTGTCCAATCTACATTTGCACCGTTATAGAATTCATCACGGGGAACGCATCGCAGAACCTTTGGTTGGTCTTTGTCGGGTTCAATATATAGGTTGAACATCTTAACAAACGACATCAACATTTCACTTTGCTTGACTTCGGAATTTAAGAATATGGAGAACTCAACCGTTTCGTTATAAGCAAAGTTGAAAGCGTTTTGGTCGTTCTCCATAAACGAGCCGATGCCCATAGTCAAACTGAATAAGGCGTTTGTCAAATTTGTGGCATTTGATTGGTCGTAAATCTGAACCAATCTGATGTCAATCAAATCACCACTTGCAACGCTTGGCGATGTCAGGTAAATATACTCAGTTGATGGCTGAACCGCAACATCAATGTTGATGGTTGCAGTTGACTTCAAAACTCCGTTGACATACAAGCCAAACAATCCAAACACATCAGCCGGGATCACTGGAGCATATCCGGTCAAATTAAATTGCATTCCAAATTCAATTGTGAAATTGTATGCCCCTCCAATCGGTGCGGTGTATTGACCAGTAGTCGGATTGTAGTTTCCGCCATTGTCAAAGTTGCCACCCGTTGAATCGTTGTTGAATATCAAGGTAGTTCCCAAATCTAAACTCTGACTTGTTGTTGCTCTTGATCCTCTAAACAATCGCTGTGTCAACAATGCAGAGTTGCCAGTCAATCCGTTTGGTGGTGGGATGATTAATCTTTTGAATCGGTCACTATTGAAGAACGAATCGTTTGTGTATGAATACCCGGCATTTGTGAATATCTTGTCAACGATTGTCTTCGCATATAGACAAGGAGTGAACCACGCTGCTTCCCATTGTGTGATGTTCCGCAATCCTGAATATCCTCGGTCAATCATTGCATACACATACCCACTTCCATAGGCAAATGCTTGTGGACTGCCATTTTTTACTATCTGAGTATCCCAAGAATCAATGATGTTTCCACTTGACAATGTGTGATTGTATTCGGGAAAGGACAACACATTCAATTTACGGTCTGCAATGGTTGTAAACAAGTCAGCAGTTTGTCCGTGTAGTGAACATTCATATTGGATGTCCGTAGAATCCAGCACATTGATTTGAATCAATCGGATGAATC
>JBBALJ010000167.1:0-4147 GCA_040403075.1 Bacteroidia bacterium | reverse complement strand
TATAAATACTTGTTTGTGTGTGTACTATGTTTCGAACACTTATGATTGCAAATCCCGAACAGCAGAGTTTTTGGTGCCAATTACGAGTTATCTAGCCATGTATTGAAAGTAAATTTTAGAGATATTTTTTCTGAAGAAACAAAAGCTGTTCTTATCCGATTCGATATTAATAATACCAAAGAATCTCAAATTAACTTCAAGTCCTCATTAACATTTGATGATGTAGTAAAAACGTTTTCTAAAAAATCACTAATAGCACAATCTATCATAAATAATACATCTGATACCTCCATATACGCCAAATCTAAAAATAAAGAAGTGACGGAACAGATCATATTATTCGAATCGAATGAAATGCTTGAACTTGCCATGAAAGCAGTAGATGAAGGTAATTACGAACAAGCGAAGAGTATTGTAAGATCTAATAAAACAAATATCTCAAATGCGATAAGGGCTGGTTATGCCAATAAGGAAATAGTCATGCAAGATTCAGTGAATACGATATACAGCGAGCAATTGAAAAATATTGAAACCATGAAAGAATACGACAAAAAGATGATGCAAAAAGATTCAAAAAGCAGTAATTATATGTTGAAGAAAAAGAGAATATGATAAAGACTCATGTGAACCACTATATTCATAAAACATGGCTATCGTCAACCTAGAATAGAATTTTCACAAGGGTAAAAAAACTTCGAAATAATAATTTTATTTACAATTTACGACTTTAGTTAGGTCAAAAGTTAATGGAACATGGTATTCAAAAATGCTATCATTTGTTTTTGTAAAAAAAGCATAGTTATTTTTCAATCTTGCAATATTTTTTCTTAACTCAATTGCTCCAAAAACGGTAAAATAATTTTTGGTTTCATTAGGCAAAATTGAATCTTTATGATTATTCGTAAAAATACAAACAAATGGTGTTCTCAAAGAATCTCCATTTTTAAAATATTCAGTATAATTATTACAGAATAATGAATTTGAATCATCCAATTTTGTATAATAAATATGCTTAGAATAATTGGTAATTTTAAAATTAAATTTTACATTTCTATACCAATTACCGTCTAGCCACTGCGTTAAAACCGAATCTTTACATACATTGATTATTTCTCCAGATAAATCTTCTTGGGGTATTTCAGTTTTAATATTGTTGCAACCAAAAAGCAACATAACAATTAGGATAGAAATTATTTTTTTCATATTAGGTATAAATCAATCTGTCACTTCAAATTCAATATTTAAAGGTTCGTCAATTATTGAAGAATCTCTTTGCCTAGCCGAAAACAACATTTCAATATCATAATGACCTTTTTGGGCAGGTTTAGCTACTAATGTTCTTGTTTTTGGCGATATAGAAATAAACACATCATCCACTTTTTTCCCATCTCGCCTTACTGAAATTACTTTATAACTATTTTTAAGTAAATTATCTAAACTGCCATTTTCCCAGTTATATTCAAGGGTTAAAAACCCTAAAAATTGTTTGCTAAGTTTTATAGTATCCGTTTTTGGATAAATGGAATACATCTTATAATTACAACAGGCACAATTAGGCATACGTGTGTGTAAAGCAAATTCTTTTAAAATGTTCTTGCATTTTAATGAAGCTGCCAATTTAATAAGTTCTTTAGTTGATAATTTAAGTTCATCTAAAGTATCAATTCTATAATTGTGGTATTCCCTGTAATCGTAAAAGCTATTTATTTTTGCATGAAAAGTTATAAATGCAGCTCTTACCAAATCAATATCTTCTGTAGTATCTATATACATGATTAAATTTTTATATAAAGTTTTAACAGAATCCATTTTTATATAAAGAATATGGATGTAGTTATAGTCATAGCCTTGCCAGGCATTCTTTTGTTCTATTTCTTGAATAAGACCTTGCACACTTTCATCACTTTCAATTGTAGCTAATTTTATTAGTGATTCATCGTTATTACTACACGACAGAAAAAACGCTAAAAAAACAAATGCGATTAATTTTGTTTTCATGATTAATAAGTCCTAATTATTTAGCCTTCTCATGCGCACCCGCCTAAAAGAATAACATTTATTTTTAAAACAACTTCGGCTGCTCAGTTGGTGGTATCAGCTTCTTTTTAAACCTCGGCTTGTTTTCTTCTTCAGGCTCGTCTTGTAATAGTTTGTCTATCTTCTCCTTTTCTTCTTGCTCTATATCATCGTTTATCAAATGTATTTGGGCATCAGTTTCAGGCTCGCTAGGTGTATTGCTATTATCCTCCTCATCTGCTTCTAGCTCTGGGTTAGGTTCTAACAATTCTATGCTTATCAAATCGTTTCCTGTAAGTTTATTGCCTATGGCTTTCCATCCTTTCACTTCAATAAACTCAGTTAAGTTAATCTCTTCTTCGCTAGCTTGTTTTTTGTTTTTACCAATGGCTACTTTCACCACTGGCACTTTCATATCAGTAGCTACCAAACATTGGCTCTTGCCATCTTCAGCTATAAAACAAAACTTCTTATTGATGGTCTGCGTTTCAATCACAAAGCGTTTTATATAATGCGTTTTATTTACCGCATCATAATACACCGCACTGATTGGTCGGCTTGGCTTGAACTTAACAATGTGTAATATCTTATCCGTTTCGTAATGGTTGGTTAATTCGTAGCCTGTCAATTCGTAATTACCATCTTTGTATAAAACCAAAATCAAATCATTTGGATGGAAACTACCCAAATGTTTGCCTCTATCATCGGTATTTAATCGGCCTAATATTTCATCATACCAAACATCCAATCCACCAAGGGTTGAAACCCCTTTAGATTTAAGCTTAATGCCTTTTACCAAGTATTTAGAAACGATATTGCCTTGCACTGCTCTACCTTTAATGGCTAAGGTAGCAAAGTCAAAATCGAAACTCAACTTACGCGCATGGCTCAATGGACTTAAAACCACATTTACCACTTCGGCTTCACCACCTGCATTTACTGTTAAATAAGAGATACGAGAACCCGCTGTACCTTGGGTTAGGTCATATTCTTTATCGCGGGTAATTCCTGTTACGGCAAAACGCTTGGCATAACTTACTTTGGTTTTTCCTTCAAGGTAAATTAAGTTATAAATCCTACGGTCATCATTCTTTCTAAACACATCCACATGAATGATGTCTTTACCCATAAAGGATTTGTCTTGCACCTTGCTCACCACCATTTTTCCATCTCTGCGGAATACGATGATATCGTCCATATCGGAGCAATCGCAAACATATTCGTCCTTCTTCAAACCTATGCCCACAAAGCCTTCCGCTCTGTTTACATATAATTTTTGGTTGGCAATAGCAACCGATTTGGCTTCAATGGTATCAAATATTTTGATCTCTGTTTTGCGCTCACGTCCTTTGCCATATTTCTTTAATAAGTTTTCGAAATACTTGATTGCAAATGCTTGTAAATTATCTAAATCGTATTTAACGGCTTCTAACTTAGCTTCAAGTGTGATAAGCAATTCATCTGCTTTGTAGCTATCATATTTAGAAATACGTTTGATTTTTATTTCTGTCAATCGAAGGATATCATCTTCAATTAAATCGCGTTTGAACAGTTTTTTGTATTTGTTCATACCACGCCAAATGGTATCAATCACATCTTCGAAAGTTTCGCTTTCTTCAATATCACGGTAGATGCGTTTTTCGATAAAGATTTTTTCTAATGAGCAATAATGCCAATCTTCCTCAAGTTCGTGTTTTTTGATTTCAAGTTCTTGACGAAGTAAATCTTTAGTGCGTTCTGCCGATTCCTTCAACAACTCGTTAACACTTACAAATACGGGTTTGTCGGCTAAAATCACACAAGCATTTGGCGAAATAGATACCTCACAATCAGTAAATGCATAAAGGGCATCAATTGTAATATCAGGACTTACACCTGGTGCTAATTGAATTTCAATTTCAACATCAGCAGCAGTATTGTCAATTACTTTTTTAACCTTAATTTTCCCTGAATCATTTGCTTTGATAATGGATTCGATAAGTCCAGTGGTTGTGGTAGCAAAAGGAATATCTTTGATTAATAAAGTCTTTTTGTCAAACTCCTCTATCCTTGCTCTGCATCTGATTTTACCACCTTTTAAACCTTGGTTGTAATTGGTAATATCTATGTAACCACCTGTTTGGAAATCAGG
>JBBALJ010000166.1:0-4181 GCA_040403075.1 Bacteroidia bacterium | reverse complement strand
TAACTTGTATATAGAGGAAGTTTTTTGATCAAAAACTTCTCCAATCCGTCCAATTTTAGAATATAGGAGGAAGTTTTATTGCTTATCATTTCCTTTTATTTTTATATTTAATTTGTCAATCGGACTATTTATTTTGCTAATGGCACTTCTGCTTACATGAGTATAAATCTCTGTTGTTTTAGATGATTTATGTCCCAATAATTCTTGAATATATCTCAAATCTGTACCATTTTCTAATAAATGGGTAGCATAACTATGCCTTAGCATGTGCAAATTAATATTTTTTTGTATCCCTGCCAAATGAGCACCTTTCTTTAATACCAAAGCCAAACTTCTTTCGCTATATTTCTCTCCTTTTTGTCCTTCAAATAAATACTCCTTTGGAGTATACTCAGTATAATAGGCTCTTAGTAAATTCAAAACAGTTTCACTAAGTGGGGCTATTCTGTCCTTCATTCCTTTTGCTGCATTAATTTTTATAAGCATGCGCTTGCTGTCAATATCTTTAATTTTTAAATTAAGTAATTCACTTCTTCTCAATCCGGCACTATAAATCAAACTCAGCATACACTTATGCTTTATATTGTCTAGTGCATTTAGTATATCAGCAATTTCTTGCTCTGCCAGCACTTTTGGTAAGGTATGAGGTTTCTTAGGTCGATGCACTAAATCTATATTTAGTTTTGCACCTTGCATTTCTCTAAAGAATATTTTAATAGCATTTACCACTTGGTTTTGATAAGATGCCGATAAATTGTTTTTCAAAATAAAATCATTGTTAAAGTCAACCAAGTCTTCGTTGCTTATTTGTTCAATATCTTTTTGATGATAATATTTTAAAAATGTACCTAATGCCTCAGAATATGTTTTTATGGTATTGGGGCTGTATCTTTTTGAACTTAACCATCGCTTAAATTGTTCTGTTTTTTGAAGCTTGGTTTCACTTAAAATAATAGGTAAGTCAAGTTTAAATCGCTTTCTGTTTTCATCATTATCGGGCAAGTGCCAAGCCTTTAGCGTAGCACTCCATTTTGCATCGTCTAGTTTTTTTATGCGTGCTATCCATTCCGCTTTTTTCTCAAAATATACGGCAATTCTTTTTTCGCCTTTGTGTTTTATGGGTTCTGCTTTCCAATCCATATACAAACATAAATAATGTAAAATTAAAATTTTGCAAATTGCGCATGCCTTCCGAATGCAAAGCTGATTTTCGATGTGCCTATGACCTCACCCTGATTAGAGCTAAGGGTCTAGGTAGGATACTGATAAAATTATTCGAAGCATTTTTAATTCCTTTTGTTGAATCAAAAGAAAAAATCAGATTATTAAACCTCAATAGGCTTGAATTTGAAACTTAAATATAAATAATGAGACTAAAACCTAATTTCTGATTTCATTTTCTCGATGGAAGCATGGTAGATAATAGAAAAATTGCGGTCTTTCATGTATTCATTGATGGTAGGTCGCCATATTTCAGCTTGTTCGGTTAGTCGCAACATGCGTTTGTGATTTTCAATATTTTGCATGTCAATATTTTGAACTTTAATTACTTCCACATATTCGTCCATCCATTTGTTATATTCATGCATAAATTTTCTTTGTTCTTTGTTCAGTTTCAAAACTTCTTTTGGCTCTGCCAATCCAGCTCCAGCGCTTGCTGAAAGAAGAGTGCCACCAGCACTTATACCTAAAAATTGTAGAAATTTTCTGCGAGATGAAAGTTTTTCAGCCATGGTGTTTTGCGTTTTTTTATGCTTACTAATTGATAACGAATATATAAGATAATTTGAAATAAGCTACTTTTAGGTTGAAATTTAAAATAATTTTAAATCACTAAGTCGATTTTCTCAGTGCTATGAAATTGTCATTGCGAACAGAGTGAAGCAATCCCTTAAAACAGATTGCCACACTTCACTGCGTTTCGTTCGCAAAGACGCGGGTTCTAGTAGTAAAAACTATACAGCGGCAAGGGGAAATCTTTTTGAGGCCGTCTACCTGAGCGGAGCGAAGGATCTGCGTTGGCATGCACCTTGAAAATCGAAGCATTTTTGTTTCCTTTTGATGCCTCAAAAGGAAAATGAAAAATAAATTGATAGATTATTGTCTAGCAGAATGCTATTTGATAATTCGTTTCGAACCAATATACATATACATACTTCTGCCCACTATATAGATTTAATGCGCAAGTTTTAATAAACTTTGCCATCAAATATATCAATAGAGTATTGGTTTTACATATCAAAACATTTGGATGTTCACGTTTCCTATGTTAAGAAATTATTATGCAACTGAATGCTATGCCTTTGCTGAATTTGCTGAATGAGCCACTTAGAGAATGTAATAAAAAAATAATTCAAGAATTGTGAATAAGCCCTATTTGATTTATAGGTGTTTATCCACTTTATAGAAAGCTATCAACACCCAACACACATTATTTTTATGTTTTGTTAACAATAGAAATTAAGTTTCAAATCGTATTATTAAACCTATCTTCGGAGCTACATAAATTTAGTAAAACACAAAAAATGGCAGAATATTACTCAAATACCAAACGCAAACCAAGACTAAGTGCAAGCACTGTGATTGAAGGAGGTAAACTACCCCCACAGGCTACCGACTTGGAAGAAGCGGTATTGGGTGCTCTTATGCTCGAAAAAACTGCCATTACCGAGGTTGCTGAAATTTTAAAAGTGGCATCTTTCTATAAAGAAGCCCATCAAATGATTTTCCAAAGCATGGTTGATTTATTTAGCCGTGCTGAGCCTATTGATATCCTAACTGTTACCTCTGACCTAAGAAAGAAAGCTTCCTTAGATGTAGTAGGAGGGGCATACTATATTACCCAACTTACCAATAAAGTATCATCGGCTGCCAATATAAAATACCATGCTCAAATTATTGCTGAGAAGTTTTTGCAACGCGAGTTGATTCGTATCTCAACCGAAATTCAAACCGAAGCTTTTGAGGATGATAAAGATGCTTTTGAATTATTAGATAGCAGTGAACGTAAGCTATTTGAAGTGTCTCAAGGAAATATCAAAAAAGATGTAAGAGGCATCAACTCTGTGGTGAAGGAAGCATTGGTGGAGATTAATAGCTTAAAAGACAAAGAAGGCGGAATGACCGGTATTTCTTCTGGTTTTGCCCGATTGGATAAAGTAACAGCAGGTTTCCAAAAATCAGATTTGATTATTATAGCTGCTCGACCTGGTATGGGTAAAACAGCTTTGGCATTGAGTTTAGCACGTAATGCCTCATTGATAGCTGAAGAGAAACCAAGAAGTATTGCCATCTTCTCTTTGGAGATGAGTAGCAAGCAATTGGTAACGCGTATGCTTAGTAGCGAAGCCGAAATTGAAGGTGATAAATTGAAGCGTGGTACCCTTGCCGACCACGAATGGCAACAATTGAATACCCGTATTGCCAAGCTAAACGATGCACCCATATTTATTGATGATACCCCTGCCTTAACTGTATTTGAATTGAGGGCCAAGTGCCGTAGGTTGAAACAACAGCACAATATTGAAATGATTGTGATTGACTACCTTCAGTTGATGCGTGGTGATGACCCTAATAACAAAAATGGTAACCGTGAGCAAGAGGTAAGTTATGTATCTCGTTCATTAAAGGCATTGGCCAAAGAACTTGATGTACCTGTGATTGCCTTGGCACAGTTAAGTCGTGCAGGAGAGAAGCGTGGTAACACTGCTACTCCTATGTTGAGTGATTTACGTGAATCTGGATCTATTGAGCAAGATGCGGATATGGTAATGTTTATTTACCGTCCTGAATACTATGATTTGCAAGAATGGGAAGATGGCACACCTACGCATGGTCAGGCAGAGCTGATTATTGCCAAGCATAGAAATGGTGAAACAGCCAAAATCCGTTTAAGGTATATAGGTAAATACACCAAGTTTGCTGACCTAGATGCCAACTATGGCCAAGAGCAAGAGATGATGTCTAGTGATTCACCTAATCCGGGTAGCATAACCATCAGTTCTAAAATCAATACTTGGAACAATGATGATGATGATAATTCAGGTCCTGCACCATTCTAAACAAGTTATCTAGCGCTCTTTTGTTTTGATAAAAAGAACCTTAGGGCTCTCGCAAATGTTAACTTAAGCATCTATTAAATGATTGTAGTAGAAAAAGTTCCTTCACTGTGTTCAGGATGA
>JBBALJ010000165.1:0-4217 GCA_040403075.1 Bacteroidia bacterium | reverse complement strand
TATCTAAGTAACAACTTGTTTTTCATTTTGTGATTTTTTGTGATTCATTAACAAGCAAGAAGGCTCCTTTTGGGAGCCTTTTTCTTTTCTACTTGTGCCATCCGTATGGCTGTGGTAACTGTTCGTAATACTTATTATCAAAGTGAGGATTGAGAGCGATAGTACCCTGTGTCTTGTCTAACATCTCATCAGCTTTGGCTAACACTACATGGTTAGGTTGAATACCCATACCTGATATGTGTAATGTACCCATTCCCCATCTATATATCATAGTGTACTTAAGTGTAGACTCATAGATGTCTGCCTTGTGCATGAATGTAATGTCTGCATCCTCATCTCCACTCTTATCAGGGAACTTGATTCTGTTTAAGTAGGCTTTGGTATACACATTACCATTGTTAATGTTGCTGTCCTCTTTCTGGAACTTGTTGTTCACAAAGAAGTACATGCCTCTGCTTCTATATATCTCATGTCCTGAATGATTAGTGATGTCTTTCTTTACATTCTCTAATGCCCAAGGAGATAACAAATCATCATCATCTAATCGATAGATGTAATCATGCTTGCATTGTTTGTATCCCCACTCAAGCTTAGATGCTATAGATGGGAATCTTTCTTTGCAGTTGATGATCCTTACATTCTCATGTTCAAATACATAATCCACTTCTGGGTTATCATTGATAACAACCATCTCACAATCTGGAGCATTCTGTCTTAGGAAGGACTCAATAGCTTCTTCTAGAAGATGATGTCTCTTGTAGGTAATAGTTAATACTGATATCATTTTGGTTTAATTAAGCCGTTATCAAAATAGGTTGGAGCAACAATCCAATCTTTACAGTACATAGAATCCCACTGATGAGGATACTCTGGACCAAACCATGTTTCAGGTGCTACAACAATTTTGTTAGGATGTCTTGAGAGATAGGCAGCCCACCAAGAGAATGATGAGTTGGATATAATGAAGTTCTGACACATAGATAATATCCATAACTGTTCATAGCTATTGTATCCTTCTAGATATACAGAGTTAGGAAGATGTATGTTCTCTTTACACCAAGGAATATCATCACTAGCAATCAGATAACATGTTGTGTTAGGAATCCAATCAAGTGCTTTGTGTATGTATTCTGGAGTTACTACTGGATGGTAGTTAGGTGAATGTAGATAGTCACCTCTACGAACATTAATCACTGTTACACCACCATCAAATATGAATGGTAGCTCTCTACGTATTCTGTGTTCGAACTCAAGTGGGTAACTGAATAACGACTTGATGTTCTCACTATACTTATCAAAGTATGATTCACTCTGGAAGTATCCTACGTATGCCTGCTGTGATCTATCTAGTTCTTCTACTAGATCAATCTTTCTAAATATGTTACTGGGATAGTCATCACTGCCATATGTGAGATAGTCTTTGTAAACAACAAAACGTTTATTTTCATCTAGTGCTCTTGCATAAGCATTAGCAATCATAAACAAGTTGTTACCAAGCCTACCTCCTATATGGCATGTGATGTATTCCATTTACCAAACCAAGATTACATCGAATGGTGATACTAATAACTTGTTGTCTTCACCAATAGGAATCACTGGTGCTTTCTGTAAAGCTGATGGATCAACTAGGATCTGATCACCTGCTTTGATGTCTGTAACTAAATCACCTACAGAATACACTGTAAGCTTATTAAGCTTCTGCATCATCTCTTTCTCAAGAGCTTCTTTTGTGTTCTCGTCCACAATAAGTTTACCTTCTTCTTTCTTAGGAAGGTCTAGCAATATTCTATTGCCACGTAATAGTTTGAAATCTGCCATTAGAATTCGATGTTTGTTAGTTTACGGAATCTAGTGATGTCATCACCAGTTAAATACACTTCTGTTTGAACAATCTCACGTTTACGATTAACACCAATCACTTTGTTTGTCTTAAGATTGATGTTAGGAGTTTCCTGAACACGTTCATGAATATCATCTAGTAATACTACTAGTGTATCCTTGTCTACCATCACTGAACGGATGACCTTGTTAACATTGATAGAGTCTGTGAACTCTAAAATTTCTTCAGAACCTTGTGCTTGCTCTTTACGAGTGTAAAAGAATTGGTTTGTCATTGGTTTATGTTATTTAATAGTTGCATTCTTAACTGATTAATCTTCTCATACTTGTAGATATCATTCTCTACATTCGAATGTTCCCATAAAGTTAGCAAAATAATATTAGATTTATCATATGCTAGTTCTGGATATTTCTCCTTAGGAAGGATGTGATGAAAGAATGTTGACATTGCTTCTGATCCTAGATAGATTCCACTAAGTTCAGAATAGTGTTTACGTTCTTTCCATATCTTCTTAAAGAATACGTGCATTGGGTTTGGTTCTGTACGTACAGCTTTCACTGTCTTACTCATTGGTTGTTTGGGGATGTGGTTTCTACACACCCCCTTAGACCAAACTCTGTTAGTGCAACCTTCTATGCTACACTCTTTCATTAATCCATCCATTTACCATGTTTGAACAAATGCCAAGTTCTATGCTTTAGAACCTCGATAATTAAAGAGAATAATGAATCTGATTCATATTCTCCAGCTTCTACAATTAGTTTCATTTTCCTGTGCTACCGTGACCTCCTTTACCACGTTCTGTTTCAGATAACTCATCCACTTCTACATACTGTGCTAATGGCACAGGCATGATTACTAACTGAGCAACACGATCACCCAATTGATAAACTTTAGGCTGATAGTTTTCTTCATCATCAAAAGAATCTAACCAATCTTGTTGATTAGTAACATCACCTTCATCAATAACTACACCAATCTTACTGTAGATTTTTGATTCAAGGTTTACATTAAACGTTACTATGATTTCACCTCTATAACCACTATCAATTACACCAACTGAGTTAGCCATTGATAAATCATAGTTACGTATAGAAGAACGTGGGAAAATTAATCCCACCATTCCTTCTGGTATCTCTACAGCTAATCCTGTATGACAGATAAGTTTATTACTTATTTCATCATATACAACTCCTGCTGCTACAAGATCTGCACCTGCATCTCCTGGTTTGCCAAATTTAGGCTTCTGTGCTTGTGGCACCAATTTCTTGAAATTCACTTTCATTTTCTGTTTGATTTAAAGTTTCTACTAATTCTTCCTCAACAGGTAATTCAGTTTTGTTAATCTTGTCAATGATATCTTGACGTAATTGGTCAAAGAACTCTTCATTATCTTCTAACAATGTTCTGAATTCATCTACTGGATACTTAGTTTCGTTATAGGTGATTGTCTTACCATACTTACGTAGGATTTCAAACTCACTAGCCATTTCCATAATCTCTAGCATTCTATCAATACCTACACCATACACAATCTCAAATGCATGTAGTCTGTAAGGAGGAGACATCTTGTTCTTGATAGCTTTTACCTTAGTGATATTACCATAAGCTTGGTCTCCTTCTTTAGCTAGAGACTTACTTACCTCGATACGAACATCTGAGTAGAACTTCAATGCATGACCTCCCTGAGTGGTAGTTGGATTACCAAACATCATACCAATCTTCTCACGATACTGAGATACAACAATCACACACACATTGTGTTCTGATAGTGCACCTTTCAGTTTAGGATAGGCATTACTATTCAATAGAGCTTTTCTACCGATAGTGCTATCACCTACATCACCATCTAACATCTTCTTAGGGATTAATGATGAATCTGAGTCAATGATAACAAGATCAATATCTCCTGTCTCAATCATGTCCATAGCAATTTGGAAACCCTCCTCGCCACAAGTAGGCTGAGCAATTAACATCTTAGCTGTATCTACACCTAGAGCTTCAAAATACTTCTTATCTACAGCATGCTCGCCATCGATATACAACACTGTACCACCAGTCTTTTGACAGTTAGCTACAGCATGACCACACACTGTTGATTTACCTGAACCCTCCCATCCCATTAGTTCATACAGCTTACCTTTTACAAAGCCACCTGTACCTAATGTGATGTTATCAAACCCAATTGATCCTGTAGAGATAACATCATAATCTCCATCAGTTTTACTGCCTAATGTTAGGACAGTACCTGCACCATACTTCTTGTTTAAAGCGTCTAATGCTGCTTCAAACTTAGACTTTCCGTCTGTTTCTACTTGCTTCTTAGCCATTATCTTTTATGTTTTTTGTTTCTTAAATTTACGAAAATTAACTGAAA
>JBBALJ010000164.1:0-4264 GCA_040403075.1 Bacteroidia bacterium | reverse complement strand
ATAATCAAATCAGCATATCTTTGACGGTAACGAAACTCAGGGTCGGTAACAGCATCAAAAGTTTCACCTTCCTTTTCCTTGACTATTGGAAGGGGTTTCAGAGATTTAGATAAAACAGTAAGGTTTTTAGCATGTAAAGAAATTTCACCTGTTTTAGTAGTAAACATATACCCCTCAATACCCACAATATCACCAATATCTAATAATTTTTTAAAAACCACATCGTACATGGTTTTGTCTTCACCTAGGCAGATATCGTCCCTACGAACATAAACCTGTATACGAGCTACTGAATCTTGAATAACTGCAAAACATGCTTTACCCATATCTCTCACACTCATAATTCTTCCAGCCATTTTCACATTCTTAAGAGACTCATCTTCTAAGTTAGTTGCATATTTTTCGCGAGCCTCTGTGGATGTATGGCTAACCGCAAACAATTCTGCAGGATAAGGGTTAATTCCAATCCTTTTAAGTTCATTTAATTTCTCCCTACGTAATAATTCCTGTTCGCTTAAATTCGTCATTTCAATTTTCAAAAGTCTGCAAAAATAAAAAAGCCATTCCATATATTTATGGAATGGCTTAATTTAGTGATAAATTATTTTAATAAAGTTTTGCATTGTTTCTATAACCCGAAAGGTTTTTATACCAATCTTGGTATTGAGTGCCACCAGATTGAGCCCAAGCAGCAAATCTTAAATGCCCATTAATGATCGCCTCTCTCTCAATTGGGTAACTAAACGTTTCTGGGATATTGATTGCAAATGGCAGATTATTAGCTGTTTTATAATATCTTCCATTTGCCGAATTTGAATTATCTGCATTTGTTCCTAAAATAGATCTATTAACCAACTCAGAAGGCGCCATATCAGGAAGATGTACTTCAAAACCACGTCCTTTACTTGTCTCATCAATATAAATAAATGGATTAAATGAACTTAGTGAAAAGTCTTGTGGCGTGCTGAAAGTCATAGATACTGAAATTGTATCTGTTTCTTGTGGGCTTATTCCTTCTTTAGTATTATAATTTGAGATAATAGCTTTTGAATTTGCAAACACTTTAACAATGGCTTTTGTAGCTTCAGCTTCTAATCCTAATCCACCAGTTATAGATGACACAGCACTTCTGTTTAATGGAAACTCTACAGAGAAAGCATTTTTGAAAATTCCACCAGCAGCACGAAGTTTGTATTTACCATTCATACTCACTATTTTGTTGCTAGCATTAAGCACTCCTCTATATTGGTATGCCACAACAACATCATTCAAATCGTAATCACCTTTGCTTGGCCATAAGTCTTCAAAAGCCACATTTGCATAAGTACTTGCCGAAGGATAATATACATTAAAAGCTTTAGCTCCGTCACTAGGATATTCATCAAAAGCATTTAACACACCATCTCCATCTAAATCATTTTCGGAAGCAGGGGTCGTTGGTATTACATTCGTTTTATCTATAGACTCAACTGGATCTGTACTAACAGAAATAATACAATCATTAAAATCATTGTCACTAGCATTGTTATCTCTCTTTTCATCTTCAAAGCCAATCACAAATTTCTCTGTAGGATCGTCATACAATAATGCCACATGTTCTTTATTAGATGAATTTAATTCAGGGTTAAACTTACTGAAAGTATAGAAAAATTTCGAATTTGGTTTCACAGCATTTCCATCCCAACCATCTTGAGCTATAGCAAAACCAATAGATGTATCAGCACCAATACTTCCTATGTAAACTTTATTACCGGTACCTAATCCTCCACCACTTCCATCATATGAAGCATTCGGGAAAATGGCTATTAGAGACTCAATTTCACTTGGGTTTTTTGGAGGATTGGCAGTAGGGTACTTAAAGTAAAACAACCCGTTTTTATATGCAGATCCTTCGTGAATAAATGTTACCCAAATGTCACACAATGCCGTCATTTTTATATTTTTCTCTGAGGTGGCTGCTAAATATTCAGGATGATTTATAGGGACCTGACTTTGCTCGGGTAAAGCTGCGTTTATAATAGCTAAAAATAGATTTGATTCCTCCTCGTCTTTACTATCCAAATAATTAGGTACACCGCCATTTGAGCCTTTTGTGTAGTCTCCTAGTCTATAAGATAATGGAGAAGCAGCCTTTGATAAATTAAATGATTTAGGAAGATTTTTTTGCTCAACAGTACGAACTAATTGAGGATTTTTACCGCCAATTCTTGTAGACACTCTACCATTGGTAACAGGAGTTATTACATTATTTACAACACCTATATAATCTGTGTTAATTACGACTTCTTTCAAATAGGTTGGGATATTGTATTTAACATCCAAAACTCCGGAGCTATTGGTAACACCAGTAGCGATAATTTTACCTCCATTCTCTGGACTATCATCCATGATATCCACCCTAACACCTTTTAAGGCTTGATCGTTGTTTGATAAAAGAGTAATGTTAAAGTTTACGTCATCTGAGGTTTTATAATTAAAACCTTTTGGAACAACCATTTCTTCCATGGTTTTGGGATCAGGGTTTACAACTACCGATTGCTCAGTTTGTTTAATGTCTTTGCTACAAGATCCTAAAAGGATTGTCAAAGAAAGGATTGAAATTGCTATTTTTTTCATATATTTTTTTCTATATTTTCTTTTTTTTTCGACATGTTGCATATTACATACCAATAGCATAAAATGCTCATTATCTACTAATTAAAAAAACATAGCAGTGAGAAATACTCCCAACATGATACTTTCTTCCATTTTTCGACAAAAAACTCAAACCTACTTTTACAGATTGCCAAAAACCTAACTAATATTAGTAATTTTTACAACTTTAAACCTGATTTGAACAACTAAATGATTGATTTTTCTTTCCTATTTTTAATAAATTCATCCCAATTGAATATAAGAATTTGAAACACTTAATAAATTACAAGCCTCCGATTGGCCATTATTTATTGACTTCCTTGTATTTATTAAATGTAACATCATACAAGTAATACTCACTTACATCATCCTTAAGAAGATTACTCCAAGCTAATTTTGATTAATCCTCTTCGTAAAGTCCTTTATTAGGACAAAGACGAACATTTTTCTTTATTAAATGCCAAATCTTTACCTGCTCGAGTTAATAGTTAATTCAATGTTACTAAAAAAATAATAGGTAAAGTAAAGATTAGAATAACCATTCGAATGGGTATCGAAAAGAGGTTTTTAATATCTTCATTAGTCATATCGCATTAATATATCCAGATTGCAGGCATTCATTAAAATGGCTTCATGGTTTGAGGAATATTAATCAGTAAGTTTCTAATTGTTAATTTTATTTTTTCAATTATTACTCTCAGTATAACCTGTATAATTTTTGCACTTCAAATTAAATTGATAAATGAGGAGAATTTGCGCTGATGGATATGGGTTTAATTCCTATCCTATCAAGTTCAATTAATTTCTCGATACCTAATAATTACATTTCAGTTAAATTCTTCCTTTCAATTTCCATAAGCTTGTAAATTAAAGAAAGCCATTCCATAAATATATGGAATGGCTTTCTTTAATGATAGATTATTTTAATAAAGTTTTGCGTTGTTTCTATAACCTGATAGGTTTTTATACCAATCTTGGTATTGAGTGCCACCAGATTGAGCCCATGCAGCAAACCTTAAATGTCCATTAATGATTGCTTCTCTCTCAATTGGGTAACTAAACGTTTCTGGGATATTGATTGCAAATGGCAGATTATTAGCTGTTTTATAATATCTTCCAGTTGCCGAATTTGAATTATCTGCATTGGTTCCTAAAATAGATCTATTAACCAACTCAGAAGGCGCCATATCCGGAAGATGCACTTCAAAACCACGTCCTTTATCAGCTTCATCTATGTAAATAAATGGATTAAATGAACTTAGTGAAAAGTCTTGAGGTGTGCTAAAGGTCATAGCTACTGAAATTGTATCTGTTGATTGCGGGATTGTTCCAGCTTTGGTATTATAATTTGAGATAATAGCTTTTGAATTTGCAAACACTTTAACAATTGCTTTTGTAGCTTCAGCTTCTAATCCTAATCCGCCTGTTATAGTTGAAACAACACTTCTGTTTATTGGTAACTCTACAGAGAAAGCATTTTTGAATATTCCACCTGCAGCACGAAGTTTGTATTTACCATTCATGCTCACCATTTTGTTGCTAGCATTTAGCACACCTCTGTATTGGTAAGCTACTACAACATCATTCAAATCGTAATCACCTTTGCTTGGCCATAAGTCTTCAAAAGCCA
>JBBALJ010000163.1:0-4463 GCA_040403075.1 Bacteroidia bacterium | reverse complement strand
TATTGAGCTTAATATATATAGCATTACAATCATTTACTTAATTGACCTACATCATATATTATTTTCCTTATGAATTAAACATTTGTTAGGCGCTTTTGAAGCATTTTGATTAATCTGATAATAATAATAGATGATAATGGAAAGTAATCGTATAGGTTCTAATTCTGCTGTAACGATAAGTTGTTTCAAACAATGCAGGGTGTTGACTTTGAGTCTTGTTTTGTTTTTTGCTTTTAGTAATTCATTTGCGCAAACAAGTGAAGAGAAATCTGAAGCGACAGAGGTTTCACCAATAAATGATATGAGTGGATTGGTGAAAAGAAAGCACCCAAAACACGAAGATTTAGAAACAGAGTTAGAGATTTACCCATTAAACATTGTTGTTCCAGATGATCCCGTTATTAAGAATGAGGCTATGTTTGATTATCATAGGTATAACAATTCCGAAAAACTCATCTATGGAGTTCGTTTTTTTGCAGATGCAAATACCCACTGGTCGAAGGAACGAGATATGAAAGATTTGTTAATGTATACTGAAGTTTATTATGGGTATAAAAGTTTTCAAATTGGTGCTGAAACAGGAACTGTGACAGGCGAGGAATATTTGAGTGTTGGTCCACAATATGCCTATTACGATAGTAAAATTTTTAAACGGGTTTCAGTCATAAGTAGGGTAATACCTGATTATGTTTTGGGATATGAATTCACAACACAAGAGGCTGGTTTGTTTCACAAATTTAAATTGTCATCCACAGGCATGGGTCGTGTGGTATTGCCCACCAATCAAACAGTAATACAAGCTTCTATTTGGGCTTCTTATGAAGGATTAAAAGGGGTTTTCTTCGGTTTTGAGTATGAATATAACAATGCCAAATATTTCAATAATTTTAAGTTTGAAACCAATAACGAATTATTTTTTGGTGTGAAGGTTGAGTTACACTAACTATTCAATAATAATATCAAAGTGATTCAGCAATCCAGCCAAGCCTTGACTTGAAAATTTTGCTTTTTTTATTCGGTTTCTTTCTGGTGAAATGCTGTAGTTAAATGCTTTCCTGAAATCTACCTTTTCAAGGTTGCTGTTATCGAAAATAGCCATGCCTAAGTCACAATTGTCGAAAATAGAAAGGCTTAAATCTGACTCACTAAAATCCACTTCATGAAGTGTACAATCTTTAAATAATGTTTTTTTAATATTCCATTTATAAAATGAGGAAAGATTTAGGATACAGTTTTCAAATTTTACTGCAAATAGAAATTCATTACAATTTTCAAATCTTAATCCTAGTAGTTTGCAATCTTTAAAGAAAACTTCTCTGAATGCTGTTTTGTTGAGTTTTACAAGACTTAAATTGCATGAGATGAATTTGCATTCGCTAAAAATATTTTGCGATAAATCAATGCTCGAAAAGTTACAATTACTAAAAGTGCAATTTTCAAATTCTCCTTTTTCAAATTGAATTTTGGTAAAGTCAATATTATTATAGTTCTTGTTTATATTCATGCCTTGGCTCATATCGTTTTTATTATTGGCAATGCAAAATGTCTTCCTACAAAGAAAAGCCATGTTTTGTATGTTCTTAATGTCTGTATAAATATTTAGGAAAAATTCTTTTATTTACCCGCTAATCAATTTAGATGTTTGGACCAATTAGTTGTCAGACCATCAGCTGATTAGTGGAATTGAAATTGAAATGGCAAAAAAATCAAAAGAAGGAGAAGATAATGAAACACCGTTAATGCGGCAATATAACCAAATCAAGGCGAAATATCCTGGTGCTTTGTTGTTGTTTCGTGTGGGAGATTTCTATGAAACTTTTGGGCAAGATGCTATAACCGCTTCTGGTATTTTGGGTATTGTGCTTACCAAAAGGGCTAATGGTTCTGCCTCGCATATCGAATTGGCTGGTTTTCCTCATCATTCATTAGATACTTATTTACCCAAATTAGTTAGGGCAGGGCAGAGGGTGGCGATTTGCGATCAGCTCGAAGACCCTAAAATGACCAAGACTATTGTAAAGAGAGGGGTTACCGAACTCATTACGCCTGGTGTATCATACAATGACAAAATCCTAGATAATAAATCTAATAATTATTTGTGTGCCGTTTGTATTGCCGATAACAACGACAATGGCATTGCCTTTCTTGATATTTCAACGGGTGAGTTTATGGCTTCACAAGGCTCATTTGAGTATATTGATAAACTCATTCAAAGCTTTAAGCCATCAGAAATACTCATTTCAAAGAAGTTCTATAAAGATTTTACAGCCAAGCTAAACGACCGATTTTATTGCTATCAATTGGATGAATGGATTTTTCAATACCAATTCGCATTTGATAAATTAACCAATCATTTTGGCACCCAAAACTTGAAAGGTTTTGGTTTGCAAGAAATGCCTCTGGCTATAACCGCAGCAGGTGTTTGCTTGCATTATTTAAGCGAAACACATCATGAGCAAGTGGGCCATATTCAAGCTTTATCAAGGATTGATGAAGAAAAATATGTGTGGCTTGACAGGTTTACCATACGCAACTTAGAGCTTATTTCTTCGCCCAATGAAAATGGTGTTTCCCTTATATCTGTGCTTGATAAGACCGTCACACCTATGGGGGCAAGGCTTCTGAAAAAGTGGATGGTTTTGCCTTTGAAAGAACTATCGCTTATCAATGAGAGGCTTGATATTGTTGATTATGCCAAACATCAAACAGAACTAAGAAATCATGTAGTTGAACTCTTAAAGCAAGTTGGTGATATGGAACGTTTGGTATCTAAGGTTGCCATGAAACGTATCAGCCCGCGCGAATTGCAACAGTTAAATAGGTCATTGAAATTGCTTGAACCTATAAAAAACTATTTTAACAAAGAGAAACATACTTTATTATCTAAACTTTCAGATCAACTTAATCCTTGTTTGTGGGTGATTGATAAACTAAGCAAAGAATTGCAAGCAGAAGCGCCAGCTACTGCCAATAAAGGGAATGTGATTTGCGAAGGGGTGAATGCCGACTTGGACGAATTGCGCAAGATTGCTTTCGGTGGCAAAGATTACTTGTTACAATTACAACAACAAGAACAGCAAAGAACGGGTATTACAAGCCTTAAGATTTCGTTTAACAATGTTTTTGGTTACTATATAGAGGTTACTAATGTTCACAAAGATAAAGTGCCTCCTGAATGGATTAGAAAGCAAACCTTAACCAATGCTGAGCGCTATATCACTGAAGAGTTAAAGCATTACGAGGAGAAAATTCTAGGTGCAGAAGAAAAAATAAGCAGCATTGAAGAACGCTTGTATAATGAGCTTGTGAATGCATTGCAGGATTATGTTCTGCCCATTCAACAAAATGCCATTGTGCTTGGCCGTATTGATTGTTTGTTTTCTTTTGCTGAATTAGCCGAAAGCAATCATTACTGCAAACCCGAGTTGAACGAAAGCTTTGAGTTAATACTTAAAGATGCTAGACATCCTGTTATTGAAAAGCAATTGCCAATTGGTGATACCTACATTGCCAACGATATTTATTTAGATAAAGAAAAGCAGCAAATTATTATCCTTACTGGACCCAATATGAGTGGTAAGTCGGCCATATTGCGTCAAACCGCTTTGTGTGTATTGATGGCACAGATTGGTTGCTTTGTTCCCGCTTCTTTTGCTCGCCTGGGTTTGGTAGATAAAGTCTTTACACGTGTGGGCGCAAGCGATAATTTAAGTGCAGGCGAATCTACTTTTATGGTGGAGATGACCGAAACTGCTAGTATCTTGAATAACCTTTCACCTAAGAGTCTAATTTTATTGGATGAAATTGGTCGAGGTACTGCCACTTATGATGGTGTTTCCATTGCTTGGTCGATTGCTGAATATTTGAATAAGCATCCTTATAAACCCAAAACTTTGTTTGCCACACACTATCATGAATTGAACGAGTTGGAGCAAGTAGATAATGGTATCAAGAATTATCATATCGAAATAAAAGAGGCCGATAAGCAAATTATTTTCTTGCGTAGGTTGGTATTAGGTGGAAGTGAACATAGTTTTGGTATACATGTGGCACGCATGGCTGGAATTCCTAAAACGGTTTTGAATAGGGCTGATGAAATTCTGAAAGAACTAGAGAAAGAAAAATCATCAATACATAATAAGCAAAACGCGGATCACAATCGCCAAACTTTATCTAAGGTGAAAAGCTCAAATATTCAGTTAAGCATGTTTCAAATGGATGACCCAGTTATGCAGGGCATTAAAGATGAATTGTCAAGCATGGATTTAAATACCATTTCACCTATTGAAGCTTTGATGAAGTTAAATGAGTTGAAGAATAAATTGAAGTAAACGGGATTTAGGTAGCTTAAATTTAAATGTCGTTTGCTTTTGTTTTAATTAGTTTCAGTAGCATTGTTGTTCAAGCGCGAAGCCAAGAAAATAGGCCAAAAAGTAGGCGTGCTTTGGGTTGAAAAAAATGCG
>JBBALJ010000162.1:0-4493 GCA_040403075.1 Bacteroidia bacterium | reverse complement strand
ACACTGCTTACCTAGATCTATAATAGAGTTGATTAGTTTCTGTGCACCTTCTGCACCAATGTGCTCTAGCACATCACCTAGTATGATGTAGTCATACTCACTGATATCAAAGTTAACAATGTTACCTATATGTAAATTATCATATTTCTCGTGTAGATTGTATTCATCGACATAGGGTTCCCATATCTCTATACAGTCTATGGCATATCCTAACTCACGTAAAAGAATTGAATATGTACCTATACCTGGTCCTACATCAAGAATGCGTGTAGATGTTGGTACATGATGTTTGAAATACTGTTTGATTTCAGGCTTGAAGAATTTGTAACTCTCTGGCATAATGTTGGTTGTTTGAACAAAAATAAGTAATATTACACCAAAATACAATAGACATGTTAATAGACGTTAGTATTGGAGAAGTGGCTGATAAGATCAGTATTCTCGTAATTAAGAATGAAAGGATTACAGATCCTGAGAAGTTAAGCAATGTACAGAAAGAACTATCATTGTTGATAGAAGCTTTCCCTGCTGAGATATTAATCGACAAATTATACACAGAACTTTGCTCAATCAATCTTACACTATGGAGTGTAGAAGATAAGATCAGAGAGTACGAAAGACTGGGTGACTTTGATCAAGAATTCATTCAGTTAGCCCGTGAAGTGTACATTACTAATGATAAAAGAGCAGCTGTAAAGAAGGCTATTAACATCAAGTATGGATCTGATATTATCGAAGAAAAATCTTACCAAGAATATTAATTAAAAATTTATTTGCATATGTAATTCGTATTACATATATTTGTCACTAAGCTTCCGCTTACTCAACAAACTTATTTCTTTCGTTTGGATTAACCATTTCTTTTTTTGTAACTACATAGCACTCTAGCCCCTTCATTGGGGCTTGCTGTGTTATATATATTTTATACTATGGCTTCATTTCAAGACATTAAGGATAACGCATTATCTTATCTAGCAGTAGGTATGATTGGCATGATGTGGTATGATATACGTTTAATAAATACAAAGATTGATTTGTTAGTAGAAACTACTACAGAAAGTAAAGCTAAGATCACAGCATTAGAAAGAGAGGTTTTTAAAGTGGGCATCTTGCAACAGACAGAACCACCATTCAAATTACCATTACAAGTAAAGATGATGGATGTTGTAGGGATAAGACCCGAACAAGACAATAGAATAAAGAAATACCTAACCAAAATATAATATGAAATTTTTAAAAGAATTATTCTCAGATGATAATGATATCAATGAGAAGTCTGTATTAGGCTTTTTATCATTCATTATGTTAGCAGTTTACGGAATCATTGATGTAATCACAGGACTTGAAGGTAAAGTGTTTGTAATCGAACCAATTATCCTTGAAGTGTTTGCTGCATTGACAGCAGGTTGCTTTGGTATCTCTTCTTATGAGAAGGTAGCTAATCGTAAGACAGATGCTGAACGTGATAAAGCTCTATTAGGAGCTGACACAAATCCACTACCAGAAGATGAAGGTTAATATAATCCTTTTTGTTTGTTGCATGATTGCTATCTTCTATGCTTACACAAAGCATATGGCAGCAGGCGAAGCACGTCCTAATGATACCATCACTGTACATGATACATCATGGCAAATACATGATTCAATCATAGTAAAGAAAGTACCTGTAACTAAAGAAGTGATCGTAGAGATCAAGTCTCGTCCAGAGATGTTACCAGATACAAACTACGCTACACTTAAACGTCAGTATGAAGTGTTACTTCAGTTGTATCTAAACCAAAGATTCTACTCAGATACATTGAGAGTATCTACATTTGGATACATCCTTGTACAAGATTCAGTAAGAGAAAACAAATTAACCAATAGAAGAACACGTGAGAATTATGAGATCCCTATTGTTAAGGAAACTAAGACGATCACTAAGTACGCACCCCCAACACGCAATATTTATGTTGGAGCAGGTGTTATGGCTAATAACTCTCTAGGTATACGTGGTGCACAAGCTGGCATGATATACAAAACTAAGAAAGATAAACTTTATCAGATCTCCACATCTATTGATTTAGATGGTACAGTGATGTACGGAGCATCATACTTTTATAAAATTAAATAACCAAATATGAAATTTTTAAACTTCATTAAATCATTATTGTTCACTGCTCCTAAGATTGAGGAGGCAGTTGAGAAGATTGAAGCTATAGCTGTAGAGGTTACAACTGCTGCTAAACCTAAGAAGAAAAGAGTTTACAAGAAGAAGAAATAATGTCAACGCTAAGAAGAGGTGATGAAGGTCCATTAGTAACTAAGCTACAACTAAAGCTTGGTGTTGATGCTATTGGTAAGTTCGGTCCTAAGACTGAAGCAGCTCTTATTGTATGGCAGAAAGCTAACGGATTACAAGGAGATGGTATAGCTGGTCCTTTTACACTAGCTAAGCTAGGTATTGAGGCTCTTCCTCAAGCTCCTGTAGCAACGCTTCCACATGTTACTGCACCTGTTGCTCCAGCTGTATCTATTCCTGATAACTCAGGATTCAAACTACATAATCTAAAAGGACATATTCCTGATGCTGTAATAGCACAAATCCCTGATACAGCAGCACGTTTTGGTATTAATACACCATTACGTCTTGCCCACTTTCTGGCACAGTGTTCGCATGAGAGTGGAGGCTTTAAAGCGGTTCGTGAAAACTTGAACTATAAAGCTGCAGGCTTGATGGGTATCTTCAAGAAGTATTTCCCTAATGCTAAAATTGCTTTACAATATGAGAGAAAGCCTGAGAAGATTGCTAGTCTTGTTTACGCAAACAGAATGGATAATGGATCTGAAGCTTCAGGAGATGGCTTCACTTATAGAGGCAGAGGATATATTCAACTAACAGGTAAGAGCAACTATCAGTTGTTTGACAAAACTGTACCAGAAGATATCACAGCTAATCCTGATCTTGTAGCTACAAAGTATCCACTGGCATCAGCAGCATTCTTCTTTAACAACAATAAGCTTTGGGCTATTTGTGATAAAGGAGCAACTCCTGATGTGGTTCTTGCAGTTACTAAAAGAGTAAATGGTGGAGTAATAGGTTTGAGTGAACGAATAAAAGAGTTTAAGCATTATTATCATTTATTATCGTAATGAATTATCAGGTAAACAAAAAGCAGCTAAAGGATATGAAATAACCTATAAATCAGTTTAATAATATGGCAAAGGCAAAAGGCTCTGCAGAATCTAAGAAGATTGTATTTGGTACACGAAGAAAAGGTAAAGCAGCTAAGACTGTGGGACCTAAATCTCAAAAGAAAAAACGTTACGTAGGGCAAGGTAGATAATATCCTGCCCTTTTTTTAACAAACCAACATGATAAGAGTAGCTATATTCCTAGGATATCTAATTGTGATGTCCGCACTAACTGTCCAAGTAGCTTGGACTACATTAGTATTTACCAATCCTGAAAAAGCTAGAGAGATTTCTCTAGGCACTGATGATGGTATATTTGTTTCTTCTGTTAAGAACAAGGTGGTGATGGGATCACTAGCTGGTAACAGAAACTTAGAGTTCGGTGTACAGAACATCTTAGATGAATTTATTGTAGAGGAGAAAGATTTAGTTCTTAATCCTTATGCTATTAAAACTATAGAGGTGGAGATCTTATACTTAGATGTATTAAAAACTCAATCAAACCTTTCAGTCTTTCACAAAAACACAGAGTCTGTGGTGATTAGAATGAGAGGTAAATTACTTAACAAGGGTAAGGTGATTAAGACTATTGTTGTAGAAGAATCTGCTGATGAAGTGTCTATGTCTACATTACTTATTGATGAGGGTGGAAAATTTAACCAGGCTTCATTAAGCATAGCTTTGAAAAAAAGTTGTGGATCAGTAATAAATAAATTACTAAACTAAATGGCGGTTGTATATCAACATAGAAGATTAGATGATGATACTGTGTTCTATATAGGAATAGGTCAAAATAAAGCTAGGGCATATTCTAAATCTGGAAGAAATAAATATTGGAAGAATATAGTAAATAAAGTAGGATATAGAGTTATAATTTTAATAGGTGAAATTTCTTTAGAAGAATCATGGAAAATTGAAATAGGATTAATTTCTTATTATGGTAGATATGATTTAGGAACAGGACTATTAGTTAATATGACAGAAGGTGGAGAAGGCTCTCATGGAAGAACAGGGTCATGGTTAGGTAAAAAACTTTCACCAGAACATAAAGAAAAACTTAGATTAGCAAAACTAGGAAAAACAAGACCTAAACATTCTGATGAAACAAAAATAAAAATTAGTCAAAGTCATAAAGGAAAAATAGTTTCTGATATTACTAAGGAAAAACTTAGAATTATAAATACAGGCAAAAAGCATTCTGAAGAAACCAAAGAAAAATTACGAAATATAACAATTGCCCATCGCTCAAAGATTAACCAACCTATCCACTGCGATTAAGAAATCTTGCAACTCTCTTATAAATAAACTTCTATGAAAAA
>JBBALJ010000161.1:0-4582 GCA_040403075.1 Bacteroidia bacterium | reverse complement strand
GTTATTCGTTATTGGGTTAATATTTAATTTTCAATTAGGTCGGTCTATTTTAAAAATTAGAACCTAAAGGTTCATATCATTATACAATCGTTTTTCATTGAATTCTGTGAAATTAAATTCGCTAAAAGTGAAGAATTAAATCCCAGATTAGCCATAATATATTCCAAATCCCTTGAAATATCAGTATACAACCATTTCATTTGCATCAATATTCAACATTTATGAAAACCATATTCAGCCTTATAATCATTAGCTTAATTTCTGTTTCAGCTTATTCTCAAAAACAACTAAATAATTTTGATGAAATAATGACTTCATTAAAAAATGGGAAGTCAATAAAAACAGTAATCTATTATGCAAAATGCAAACTTTTTGTTGAT
The DNA here is from genome assembly GCA_040403075.1 of Bacteroidia bacterium. Lineage (GTDB taxonomy): Bacteria > Bacteroidota > Bacteroidia > UKL13-3 > UKL13-3 > RGVD01. The sequence continues at coordinate 4,202 of JBBALJ010000161.1, read as the reverse complement.
GGCAAGGAGGAAACAGAATCACCAAATGCTATTGGTGGCATGAGAATAGATACTTACGAATACTTTGATTCAAGCCTTTTTAAAGGCAAAGCACCGTCTTGTTTGGTTAGTTCTCAAACGGTTTTGGTAAGCCACCCTAAGTATGGGTATGTATATAATTATGTTAAAATAAAAGTAAGAAAAGACAACTCTGTTGAGATTATTGCACGCTACTTAAAGCCTCGTCTGTTTTCAAGAAAATATAAAATCATCATGGATGAAACATTTAAAGGAAAGCTTAGAAACAATGAAGCTGACGGGGGAATTGTTTTTTTTGAAGAGTAAATTTATTTATTAAACTCGTTCATAGTATTGGCAAGGCCTCTAAGTGCGAAGCTTTCTATGGATTTAACTGATTTATCAATCAATTCGGGTAAGAATTTTTGCTCTTCACTATTGAATTTCCCTAATACATAATCTACCTGACGACCTTTGGGAAAGTTGTTTCCAATCCCAAATCTTAGACGCGGATAGTTTTGGGTTTGCAGCAACTCGTTTATATTTTTTAGTCCATTATGACCAGCATCACTGCCATTGCCACGAATACGAAGTTTTCCAAAATCAATAGCAAGATCATCAACCAAAACAAAAATACAATCCACCTTAATGTCTAGTTCATTCATCCAATAACGAACTGCTTTTCCACTTAAGTTCATATAGGTATTGGGCTTGATAATATGCAATTGTCGTCCCTTTATACTTAAATGGGTATAATCAGCATGGCGCTGTGTTTCAAAACTTGCATTATGATTTTTGGCCAACTCGTCAGCTATATCAAAACCAATATTGTGTCGTGTATGGGCATATTCATCGCCAATGTTTCCAAGACCTACTATCAAATATTTCATAAACTACAATTTTAAGGCAAATGCTTGTGAAATTTTATTCAAAAAAAAACCTTGAAGCAATTGCTTCAAGGTTTTCAGTATATTAATTAGATAAATTATTTTTTACCTTTTGCATCTTTAGCTGCAGCTGTTGCTGCCTCTGCTGCTGCACGAGTAGTTTTAACAGTTACAATTGGATTGTTTGGAGAATCCAACAATATCATATTTTCAACAGTGATATCTGCTACCTTTACTGATTTACCAATCTCTAAAGTTTCGATATTGATGTCGATGCTATCTGGCAAGTTTTTAGGTAATGCTCTTACACGTAGTTTTTGTGATTTAACAACCAATTTACCACCTTGACGAACTCCTATTGAATTACCAACAAATTTCACAGGGATATCGATTTCTACATTTTGTGTTTCATCAATTTCGAAGAAATCAGCATGAATGATAGTATCATTCACTGGGTGAAACTGCATATCTTGAAGAATAGCTTTGTAAATAGTTCCATCAATGTCAAGTTGCACTCTGTAAGTATTTGGAGTGTACACCAACATTTTGAAATCTTCGCGGTATATGCTAAAGTGAATATGGTTTTTAGCTCCATAAAGCACACAAGGTACTTTTCCTTCGTTACGCACAGTCTTAGTTAATGCTTTACCTAATCCTTCGCGCTTGTTGCCAAACATTGCTATTGTTTTCATTTCTTCCTTTGTTTAATTGTTATCTTTAATTTCGAACAGAGAGCTAATTGATCCATGTTCGGTTATGTTTACTATAGCATCGGCAAATAACGTAGCCGTACTTAGTTGTTTTATTTTACTAGACTCTTTTCTTAAAGGTAAAGTATCACACACTACTAATTCAGTTAATACTGAATTTTCAATGGTTTCGTATGCCTTACCTGAAAGAACTGGGTGAGTACACATGGCTCTTACACTTAATGCGCCTTTTTCAAGTAAAAGCGCTGCTGCTTTGGCTAAAGTATTACCAGTATCGATAATATCATCCACCATCACCACATGTCGCCCTTTCACATCCCCTATCAAAGTCATCGAAGCGATTTCATTCGCTCTTCTTCTTTCTTTATCAACTACCACCATATCACAACTCAAAGCCTTAGCATACGTTCTTGCCCTTGCAGATGAACCCATATCAGGAGATGCTATGATAAGATCAGCACCAATATTTAAACTTTTAATGTAAGGGATAAAAATTACCGATGGATCTAAGTGATCAACCGGAATTTGAAAAAACCCTTGAATTTGAGGTGCGTGCAAATCCATGGTAATTACCCTGCTTGCACCTACAGTAGTAAGCAAATCTGCCACAACCCTAGAACCAATTGAAACCCTCGGCTTGTCTTTTCTATCTTGGCGAGCCATTCCGTAGTAAGGAATAACTGCTGTGATATAATGGGCCGATGCTCTTTTGGCAGCATCAATCATTAAAAGTAACTCAACTAAATTATCAGAACTTGGAAAAGTAGACTGGATTAAAAAAATATCACAGCCCCTAACCGATTCGTTAAAATTTGGTTGAAATTCGCCATCACTAAACTTACTTATTGATAAATCACCTAGTGGCTTACCAAATGCTTCCGCTATTTTCTCCGACAAATATTTTGAATTTGTGCCAGAGAATAGCTTTACTTCGTTAGTTATTGACATTTTTTTTTCAATTACTTGAGATATAAAACGCTTAAAACAAACGATTTAACTCTTTTAAATTTATTTTGTTGTCCGACTAGGGCTCGAACCTAGACTCTACTGAACCAAAATCAGTCGTGTTGCCAGTTACACCATCAGACAATTTATAGGGCTGCAAAAATATAAATTTTTGATAATTTGTAAAGAGGTTTTGAAAAAAAAATGAAAAATAATTGTTCTCTTTACTATTCAACCCTTTAAACTTATACAAGTTTGTGTGAATATAGTTTTCAAAGAAGCCCATTTTAATTGACAAATTTTGCTGAAAATTATGCTCAGCGATTTATACTGTATAGCTTTGGTGGTTCCCAATAGGGAAAATAGGTTTTTTACCTATGCTCAATTTTACGCAGAAATGCTGATGAAACTTGGCAAAAAAGTGGTGGTGCTCTGCCCCGATTTTGACGAAATGGAATTTACCTTAAGAAGAAATGTTCCAAAATTCGCCAACAATTTACTTTGTCGCCCCATTGACAGTGAGGAGTTTGAAGATAATAAACCTAGCATTATCAATACCATTGGAAGATGGAACTATGTGAGCAAGCAAATTCAATTGGCCGAAAAAGGGATTGGCGCCAAAGTGGAGTTTGTTTTGTTCTGCCCTATCGACAATATGCTGCGCAATTCTGTAAATTTAAGTTTACTGAATTGGAATTTTAGCTACAAATGGAGCGGGCTGTATTTAAATCCAGAACCCTACAAACTAAATCAACTGAAATTAAATGTGGATCCAAAATTTAGCGACCCCGATTATTTATTTAGGTCAGAAAATTGTGTCGGGGTTTGCATCCTCGATAGGTTTATTTTGGATTCGGTTCGTAGCAGGGTTTATAAAAAAGTGGTGGTATTTCCAGAATTGAGCAACCTGAGTCTATCAGACAATGGCATGCACTATACCCAAGAAATTCATAAACAAGCGCGAGGAAGGGTCATAGTAGGTCTTTTAGGGGTAGAAAAAAACGAAGGTATATTGGCACTTATCCGTTTGATAAAATTGGTGGATGAAGAAAAGTACTTCTTTGTGTTTGCTGGCAAAATTGACATGAGTGAGTTTGACGAAACACAGCGAGAGGAAATTGAAAGCTTTATCCAACTGAACCAAGACAATGCCTTATTCATTATCAAAGAACTGTCTGAAGAAGAAATAAACACGCTTTACAAATCGATTGATATTAGCTATTTGTATTTCTACAACTATATCAGTTCAAACAATATGCTCACCAAAGCAGCCCACTTTAACAAACCTGTTTTGGCAAATAAAAACTATTGTGTGGGGCAAACTGTAAAACAATTTAAGATTGGACTTAGTGTGAATGGTAAGATTGAGGAAAGTGTGCAAGCTTTAGAATTTATGAGCTTGGATAGAATGAGCTTTCGCATCTTTGATAAAAGCAATTTTGAAAGATACACCGAACTGCAAAATGAAGATTATCTAGAAATGGCTTTTGAACAGATTACACAGTTTTAAAATTTGACATTTTCATAACTCCTATTAACAAAAAGCCCGTTAAACTTGCGTTAAACGGGCTTTTGTTTATGGTTTTGATTTGATAATCTTTCGACTATTTTTTGTTTCTCTCTTTTAGCTTTTTGATACCGTATCCGATACCTGCTACTGCTA
>JBBALJ010000160.1:0-4612 GCA_040403075.1 Bacteroidia bacterium | reverse complement strand
TGAATACGGGTGTTCATCTCCATAAAATAGAAGTTACGGTCTTTGTCAACCAAAAATTCAATGGTTCCCAGTCCTTCGTATCCAATGGCCATAGCACCTTTTTTAGCTGCCTCACCCATTTTCTCGCGCAACTCAGGAGTCACAAAAGGAGATGGGGCTTCTTCAACTAATTTTTGGTGTCTACGTTGTATAGAGCAATCTCTTTCGCTAAGGTGACAAACTTTTCCGTATTGGTCGCCTGCTAATTGTATTTCGATATGACGTGGCTCTTGTACATATTTTTCCATGTAGATACCATCGTTGCCAAATGCAGCTTTTGATTCTTGCTTAGCACTATCCCATTGTTTTTCAAACTCCTCAGAGTTCCAGATGATACGCATACCACGTCCACCACCACCAGCAGTAGCTTTGATAATAACAGGGTAGCCAATTTCTTCGGCTAGTTTTATTCCATCTTGGAAAGTATCAAGCAATCCTTCAGAACCAGGAATAACAGGAACCCCTGCTTTTTTCATGGTGTCTTTCGCATTAGCCTTATCTCCCATTGAATTAATCATCTCAGGACTGGCACCAATAAACTTGATACCATGGTCGCGGCAAACTTGCGAAAATTTAGCATTTTCAGAAAGGAAACCATAACCAGGATGAATAGCATCCGCATTTGTTATTTCGGCTGCTGCTATAATGCTTGGAATATTCAAATAGGATTGAGCAGAAGGCGGAGGTCCAATACAAACCGCTTCATCAGCAAATCTCACATGCAAACTATCTTTGTCGGCAGTAGAGTATACAGCTACGGTTTTTATACCCATTTCGCGAGCTGTACGAATAATACGTAAAGCAATCTCGCCCCTATTAGCAATTAGTATTTTTTTAAACATGTTTTATGATTTTGAAAATATGAAAATATGAAAATTGACTAATTTTCAATTTACTAATTAAATAGGCTCAACCAAGAATAAAGGCTGATCGTACTCAACTGGAGATGAGTTTTCAACCAATATTTTAACGATACGACCTGACACTTCAGATTCGATTTCGTTGAACAATTTCATGGCCTCAACAATACATAAAACCTGACCTACTTTTATTTCGTCACCCACATTTACAAATGCTGGTTTATCAGGAGAAGGCGTTTTGTAGTAAGTACCAATCATTGGCGATTTAATGGTAATTAAATTGCTTGCTGCTGGGGTGTGAATTGGAGCTGCTGGTGCTGCAGGTGCTGAAGCAACTGGTGCTGCAGGAGCAGCAGGCGCATATGCCTGAACCATTGGAGCAGCCGCTTGTTGAATAATGGTGGTTTTTTCTTCTACCTTTTTGATAGAAACTTTAAAATCGCCACGCTCTACTTCGACTTCTGATACATCAGATTCAGATACTAATTTAATTAGCTCTTTTATTTCTTTTAATTCCATGTTTTTCTTTCGGTTTTAAACGAATTGTAAATGTATTTTATTAATGTTAATTTTCAATATTATTTATATTTTTTGCCTTATTCTATTGTAAATCAGTAGCAATAAATGCTTATGAATTATAAGCCCATTTAATATAAATAGCCCCCCAAGTAAAACCACCTCCGAAAGCTGCCAACACAAGGTTATCGCCTTTTTTTAGTTTCTTTTCCCACTCCCATAAAAGCAGTGGTAATGTACCATTGGTAGTATTACCAAAATGATCAATATTTATCATCACTTTGTCTTTGCCCAAGCCCATTCTATCGGCTGTGGCATCAATGATTCTAAGATTGGCTTGATGAGGAACCAACCATGCAATATCATCGGCTGTTAAATTGTTGCGCTCCATAATCTGAGCTGATACATCAGCCATACCAGTAACAGCAAATTTAAAAACGGTTTTGCCATCTTGATACACAAAATGTTCACGCGCATCAATGCTTTCGTGAGTAGGTGGATATTGGGATCCTCCTGCTTTTTGGTATAAGTAATTTCGGCCACTTCCGTCTATCTTCAATACTGAATCAATGATACCAATATTTTCTTCTTCAGTAGGTTCTAACAAAACACAACCCAAACCATCACCAAAAATAATACAAGTATTTCTGTCGGTATAATCGATAATTGATGACATTTTATCGCCACCCACCAAAAGTACATTTTTGTACCTACCACTTTCAATAAAGCGGGTAGCTGTTTCTAAGCCAAATAAAAAGCCTGAACAAGCCGCAGCCAAATCATAACCAAATGCATTTTTTGCACCGATTTTATCAGCTAAAATACAAGCAGATGAAGGGAAAATTTTATCAGCGGTAACCGTACAAAAGATAATTAAATCAAGATCGTTGGCAGTAATTCCTCTTTTCCTTAAAAGTTCATTAACGGCTTCAACAGCCATATCAGAGGTTGCCAATCCTTCACCTTTCAAAATTCTGCGTTCTTTAATACCCGTTCGAGAGAGAATCCACTCGTCATTGGTATCTACCATTTTTTCAAGATCCGAATTGCTTAGCACATCAGGCGGAACGTATCCACCAACGGCTGTAATAGCTGCTGATATTTTAGTCATTTTAAATATTATTATGCTTGAGTAAAAATCACTACACAAGCCTTTGTTCAGTGATGTATAAAATAAAACACCCCATAAAGGGGCGTTCAATAATATTAATAATTTTTGAAATTATTGCACAGGCACTAATTTACTGAAAGAATCTCTAACAACTGAAATTAAATTCGAATTAATCACGTCTTTAGCAGAAAGTATCATGTTTTTAAATGCCTTGGCATTAGAAATTCCATGTCCGATGATAACAGGCGCATTAACACCCAAAATTGGGGTACCACCAAAATTCTCGTAATTAAATCTCTCCATAAACTCATCTTGGATACCACGTTTTTTCATGATAGAGTAAAATGACTCGAAAGTTTTGAGAACAATATTACCTGTAAACCCTTCGCATACAATCACATCACACTTATCACTCATAAAATCTCTGCCTTCCACATTTCCGATGAAATGAAAATCTTCAGATTCTTCCATTAACTGATGCGCAGAAATGGTAACCAAATTACCCTTTTCTTTTTCTTCACCTATGCTAAGTAAACCTACTTTAGGATCGTTATAACCATATACATGTTTCATCATTAAGCTACCTAAAACGGCAAATTGATACAAAACATCAGGCTTACAATCGGCATTTGCACCTACATCTAATACAAGTGCAAACTTACCATTCAGTTTAGGTACTGTAGCGGTAATGGTTGGTCTAATAACACCTTCGATAGGTTTGATTGAGAACATTGAACCAACAAGCATAGCGCCTGTATTTCCTGCACTCACAAAGCCATCAATTTGTTTTTTTGACAACATGCCAAAACCAACTGCAATACTCGAATTTTTCTTTTGAGAAATGGCTTTGGTTGGGTGTTCGCCCATTCCTATCACCTCAGTGGTATGAACGATTTCAAATCGGTCATCACTTATCCCATTAGATTTGAGCATATTAGTAGCTTGCTCACTATCACCAATCAACACGATTTTGTCATCTGGCCCAATTTCTTGTAAGGCCAAAATGGCGCCTGCTATGGCTTCTTTGGGCGCAAAATCGCCACCCATAATATCAAAACCTATTCTCATACTATATATAGTTGAAAGACGAACCTATTAAGTTCTGTGTTATATATCTTTTTTCATATCAGGGAAAACTTGTTTTCCGCGATAAAAACCATCAGCTGTAACACGGTGACGTAAATGAACTTCACCAGAATTTGCATCAACTGATAATGTAGGAACAGCACCTTTGTAGTGTGTACGTCTTTTGTCTCTGCGCGATTTCGAAATTTTTCGTTTTGGATTTGGCATAGTAGTACTTCTTTTATTGTATTAGTTATTATTAAATATATCCTTTAATTTATCCCAACGAGGGTCGGTATCTTTTTCACCACTCTCCTCATCGTTTTCATCAACATGCGTTATTAAACCTATTTTAGCTAAAACATCTTTATTACAAGGCTTTGGTTCAGGTACTTCATCACAACCCTTTTTAGTTGGAATGGCCACTACAAAACTTTCATACAAATACTGTTTCAAATCGTATTCATGTTCCCCACGGTTCAGATATATAATCTCATCATCTGCAAGGTTTTCCGAATCACTAAATTTAATAACAAGCTTAAATTCATGGCTTATGGGCATATCCACTGCGGCTAGGCAATTATCGCAAACCACATTGGCTGTACCACTCAGCGAAAAGTCAAGGTCAAGCATGTTTTCGGTTTTGAAAAGGTTCAGATTTATATCAACATCTGCCTGTTTTACAGGTGAATACTCATAATCTGACAAAAACTTTTCGTCAACCTTAAACTCAAATTGATTTGCACCCGCTCTAAGCTTTGGAAACTCAATCATGTATTCTTTCGACCTCAAGGCTTTTTTTAAATTTAAGCCTGCGAAAATAAGAATTTATAAATACAATGCTTATTTTTTTTTATATCATCTTAGACAGCATTTTCTTTACCTTCGCCCTCTTTTATAAAACAGACATGGGAAAACGCAAAGTAAACAGACAAAATCCAATATTTTTAAACGACATTACCATTGAGGCTGCAGGTGCCGAAGGAAAAGCATTGGCAAGGCACGAAGGTAAGGTAATCTT
>JBBALJ010000159.1:0-4747 GCA_040403075.1 Bacteroidia bacterium | reverse complement strand
TACTTTCCGATACAAAACTTCGAGAAAATATTGGTCAACAAATCATCAGTTGTGATTTCACCTACAATCTCTCCCAGGTGGTAGATAGCTTTGCGTATGTCGAAGGCCAATAGCTCACCACTTTGTTGCATTTCCATGCTTTCCAAAACACTGGTTAAAGATTCGGCAGTTAATATCAATGCTTCATAATGCCTTAAATTACTCACCACTACATCGCTTTTTATCGCATCCGAATCAATTAAATTTTTCAGTCTTTTTGTTAATGCATCCAAACCTGTTTTTTGTAAGGATGACATTTGGATGACATCTTTATGAACCCGCAGGGTATTGGGCATTTCATTTAACAAATCGACTTTATTGGCAACCGCTATCACAGTGGCTTTGCTAGTTTCAAACTGCTTAAGCTCCTGCTCTAGTTCGGCCTCGGTGGTTATGGATGCATCAAACAAGTATATGATAATTCTGGCTTGGTTAATTTTCTCAAAAGTCCTCTCAATACCAATACTTTCGATGGTATCGGTTGTGTGGCTTCTTATACCAGCCGTGTCAATCAATCTAAAGGTGATACCATCAATAACAAAAGCTTCTTCGATTGTATCTCTTGTAGTACCTGCAATATCACTCACTATTGCTCGCTCCTCATGCACCAAGGCATTGAGCAAAGTAGATTTACCTGCATTGGGCTTCCCTACTATCACAGTGGGTATTCCATTCTTGATGGCATTGCCATATTTAAAGGAGGCCGACAAATCCGTCACCACTGTCAAAATCTCTCTTACGGTTCTTTGTAAATCATCGCGTTTGGCAAACTCCACATCTTCTTCTCCAAAATCCAATTCAAGTTCGATGAGGGATGCAAAGTTGACAAGCCTTTCGCGCAATGCTGCTATTTGCAAACTGAAACCTCCACGCATTTGCTGCATAGCCGTTTGATGGCTGCTCTCGCTGTGACTGGCAATTAAATCTGCCACGGCTTCTGCCTGACTTAAATCTAACTTTTTATTTAAAAATGCCCTTAAGGTAAACTCACCTGGCTTAGCCATACGAGCCCCTTGTTTTACTAAAAGCTGTAATATTTTTTGTTGTATAAAAGGAGAGCCATGACAGCTCAACTCAACTGTATTTTCGCCTGTATAGCTCTTAGGCGAAACAAACAAACTGGCCAATACTTCATCCAACACCACAGCCTCATCCAATATCTTTCCGAAATGGAAGGTATGGGTATTTTGTTTTTCAAGGTTCTTGCCTTTAAAAACAGCATTCACCATTTTAATGGCATTTTCACCACTCACACGAATGACCCCAATAGCTCCCACCCCACCAGCTGTAGCAAGGGCACAAATGGTATCATTCAAATCCGATTTTAAATACAAACTCATCAGGGCAAATGTAAGTTTATTTTGATTAGGTAAAGTTGAAACCAACTGCACAAATCGAAAAAGAATTATGCATTCAAATCTTAATTTAGGAAAAGATAATCAACATCATTGTTGTTTAATAAGATAAAATTACTACCGATTATCCAATTGACTAAAACCTTGATTTTACATAGTACATTTAGTGTGAATATTTAGGCTATTAATAACAAAAAAGGCCACCTTGAGGTAGCCTTTTCAGATTATTATTTATAAATTATTTCTTTTTGTTTCCGTTGTTATTGCCGCCATTCATATTATCTACGTCAAAACCACGTTTCTTAGCCATTTCTTCTAATTTGGCTTGAAACTTCGACTTGGTAACTGGTTTCTTTTTATTCTCCTGCATTTGTGCGTGAAGGGCTTTATCATCAACAAACTGACGAATCAATAATTGTTGACCAATAGTAGCAAGATTTGATAGGAAGTAATAGTATGTTAAACCAGCTGCATAGTTGTTAAAGAATCCCAAGAAAACAACTGGCATGATATAACTAATCCACTTCATTTGATCATTTACGGTGGTCAATTGGTTATTGAAATAGGTATATACCAAAGTTGAAATAGTCATTAATATAGTAAACAAACTCACGTGGTTACCATAGAAAGGAATACTAAAGCCAAAATCTAAAATAGAATCATAGCTTGATAAATCTGTAGCCCAAAGGAAACTTTGTTGCCTCAATTCGAATGCTGATGGGAAGAATTGGAACATAGCGAACAAAATAGGCAATTGAAGCAACATAGGAACACAACCTCCAAGCGGGTTAACCCCTGCTTTTCTGTATAGTTTCATGTTCTCTTGCTGAATGCGAGTCATGTCATTTCCATACTTCTCTTTTATCTCATCTATCTCAGGTTTTAAAATTCGCATTTTGGCACCTGATAGGTAACTTTTATAAACAAGCGGAAACAATATGGTTTTAACAATAATGGTTAATAACAAAATGATTAAACCAAAACTGCTTATAAACTGATTTAAGAAATGAAATACATTTACAACCAAATACTTATTAACCCAACCAAAGATACCCCAACCCATGGTAACAATCTTCTGTAATTCGATATTGTATTTGGATAAGGTTTTGTAATGGTTTGGACCAAAGTAAAACTGCATATCAAAACTTTCGTTTTCGCCATGGTTATATGGCAAAGTGATGGCCGCAGAAAGCTTTTTTACATAGGTTTTAGTTTCGTCTTTTTTGCTTTCAACTACTGCACTTTCAAAGTGCTTTGGCGCAATTAGTGTTGAGTTGAAATATTGTTGTTTGAAACAAATCCAACTAACAGGAGTTTTTAAATCCTCTTTTCCTTCACTTGTTTCGCTAATTTTAGAAGGCTCATCGTCAGCATAGCGGTAGTAAACCGTTGCTACTCTCTCTTCGGCTTCATGCGTTTTCTCTTGTTGCAACAATTTGCTATTCCAATTCAAGTCGATATAATTGGTGTTAGGAGCAATAACTTGTTGCATACCAACTAAATTCAACTTATAATCAACCAAACCGGTTTCATCATTCAAGGTATATCTTTGTTCGATGAATTTGTTTTCGGCTAATTTCACAAACATAGATATGCTCTTGCCTGTGCTCGAAATTTGTGGTGTAAAGTATAAGTCCTTACTCGAAATGGCTTTGGCATCAGCTGTAGCAAAACTATAAGCAAATTCGTTACCCGAACCATCAAACAAAACCAATGGAGATTGGTCGTAGCGTTTGTATTTTTTCAACTCTACACTATAAATTCTACCTCCTTTATTAGTAAAAACTATTTTTAGATTTTCGTTTTCAATTGTACTAAATTCCTCTTTACCATTAACAAATGAGGCAAATCCGCCAAATGCTGAGCTCATAGTAGCAGAGTCAACTACCTTCATTACTTCCGATTTTTGAACATCTTTGGCCAATGCGACCTCCATGCTATCGTTGCGTTGTTTAACCAAAGCAATTGAGTCACGTTCGCGTTTTAAAGCTTGTACTTCTTGATCAGAAGGTTGATTGTAGTAAGCAAATCCAATAATAATGGCAAATATTAGCCCGAAGCCAACCAGTGTATTTCTATCCATAATGTATGCGGCCGCAAAAGTAATAGAATTTGCGAAGTGTAAAAGAGGCTTTTTAAAATAAATAAAATGTGATTTTATGCCATCAATACCATGTCAAACACCCTAAAGAAGCACAGTCAAACATATAAATATCAATCAATTATCTCAGTTAATAGTAGCCTCAAGAATGAAATAGGCATTCAATATTAGGTGTAACATCAACAAAAGTAGGGAAGCTCTTTTGTCAAAGCTTATTGCCTTTTCAATTTTTTCGGCCTTTACAAGTTGCAATGCATATACCGAACAGGCTACAATAATGAATATAAAAAACAAGGTAAGTCCGTGCAAGGTATCAACCAAAGTGAAAGAATTTGACTCAGGTAGCGAAGAATCTACAATATACTTATTACCAATAACGGCAAAAAGGGAACCCACACTTAAGCTAAATCGGGACTCAATATTTTGATTATGAATAAAAAAGCAAACGTATGACAGCAAAAAAGAAATGTACATGCCTACAAACAATTTGAAGAATAAACCCCAGGACTCACGCTCCAATAAAATCTGAACCTTAAAATTGCTAAACTCAGAGTGTGGTTCTACAAAAGTGGGGTCGCCAAAGGCAGTTTCATATTTCTTAACCCCTACGGAAATCCTAAAACTATCGGGCACTATGGTTCAACCGGAGGTAGTCCATTTTGAATAACGTTGCCCTGCAGTGTCTTCAGCAAAAACCAACTTATCTGAACCAAACTGTGAATTCTCTATCGTGAATCGAAGTTTTTGATGATCGAATGGAAAGTTCTGGATTTTCCAGGCATCTTTCATTATACATTGCAGTTTCATCAACATATATATTCGTCCATCTTTCAAGGTGTCTACCATATAGTAAGATTTTTCAAAGCTTTTGGCCATGGGCACTTCAAGGTATTTTGAAAAATCGAAATCAGGATTTTTGTATTTAAGCCATAGCCATAAGTTGATTGAATATTGCTTTTCTTTAAAATCAATATCATGAACACTGGTGATGTATATGCCCACAGATACCGTATCAGGAAAAGATTGAGTATTGGCTGCCATTGCTGATTTGAAAATAATGAAAGATAATAGTAGTAATAGTTTTCTCATAAGTTACATTGAAATATTTGAATGAGATGAATTGAAAAGAAACAAGAATAGGAAGACTTTGGGAGATTTTTTAAATTTTTATAATGATATCCAACTTCATGAAATAAAAAACCCTTGTAAACTTATCAGTTACAAGGGTTGTTAATTTTGGTACCCGGAGCCG
>JBBALJ010000158.1:0-4871 GCA_040403075.1 Bacteroidia bacterium | reverse complement strand
TCATTCCCATAATCTAATTCTTTTTTAGGTACTCCCCAGAAAATTATCCTGACCCGCTTTTTATTAAAGTATTTTAGTTAGTGCTAACTATTTTGTAGTGCCTGGCTTTGTCATAGGTGTTTTATAGAACCTAACTGAATCTAATTTACTACTTGGCGTTGTGCCTTTGTTTTTTGTTTTGTTAAACTCCTCAAAAATGCCAATTTGCTTTTTGTATTTTATCGAATCTGCTTTTGTAAGTGTTCTCAATTTCATAATGCTATCAAGCGGTGCATAAGGATAATATATCTTATTATTTGAAGTAGCATTTTGTGGCAATTCGATTCCCGATGGATAAATTCTAACCCCAAAATCTTCACCTGTTCTTAACATAGGTGCGGTGGCAATGTATTTATAGTTTTTGCTAAAACTGATATCTCTGATATTGTAGTATTGGGCTTCCACACTGCTAATCAGTTTTCCTGTTTCAACTTCCCATACTTTTATTGAGCCATCATTACAACCTGTTATGGCATACTTGCTATCATCACTAAATGCAACTGCCGTTACTTTCCAACAATCCACGGGTAGTTTGCGAAGTTCTTTGCCTGTTAGCAAATCCCAAATACGTGCTGTTTTATCATTAGAACCACTTAACAAAAACTTGTTATTAGGGCTAATTTCTATAGCATTTACAGCGTCCATATGACCGTCAAAGCTGCGTGCCACTTGTCCGTTCGCTATAGAGTAAACTTTTATTTTAGGTTCAGCGCCTGCCACAAATAGAAAACGAGCGTCATTATTCATGGCTAAAGAATTTACTGCATGTCCATTGATAATTTGTTTGAAGTTTTTGCCTGATTTAATATCCCACAAAAATATTTTGCCATCCTCAGAGCCTGAAAAAACAAAGCGTGAGCTATTGTCAAAAATAGCGGTATTGATGTTGGCTGAGTGTCCCAAAAGCTCTTTGGTTTTTTTGAAAACAGAATCGTATACAAATATTCCAAAATCATTTGGCGCAGTGGATGCAGTTAGCATCATATTTCCCAAACGATTGAAACGAATAACATTTATGGGTGTACTATGCGATTTGAATGACATGATTTTGGTAAATGGGCTATCCGCTTTGTAAATATTTACCATGTTATCAGCACCTGCAGATGCCAAATACATATTTTTTGGAGAAAAACTCACTGCACCTACATCACTGCTATGACCTGCAAGCAATTTAATGTGTTCAGTATATTTTGTTTGCGCATTAATCGACAGAGAAACAAGAAGTATGAGCGCTGGTAAAATCAATTTCTTCATGGTTCAAACATACGTATTTGCTTTTGTATCAGCAAAAATGAGGAAAATTGTCATGAAAAGGCCAATAAAATTGGGGTATTGGCGCTACTTTAGATATACAAAAACAATAATAAGTAATTAATTTACTGAACGTAATCCTGCAAATAAGCGAATCTTGCATTTAGTTTTCCTTGTTCAGCAATGGTGGCATTTTTAATAATACCTTCCTTGTCTTCAAGCAATAAACTTGGCAATACATGACGAATCAATTGCTCGCCAAATTCAATGGAAGCATCCACAGGTAGCTCGCATGGCAAATTTCCAACCGCTTGTACGTCAATAGTGTTAGCCTGAAAAGGTTTGGTTTCTTGTTCTGTAAAAGGATTATACCCATAGTAAGGGTCGTTAATGGTTGTGCTTCTTATGGTAGAAGGGATAGGGCCAGGTACATCACAAGTAATATCAGATATAATTTTGATGTTGAAGTCCATGCGTTTCATATCCTCGTGTGTGAAAAATAAAGGAATATCTTCTTTCCAAAAAATAGCATTCAGCATTACATCTGCATTTTGGAAGTAGGGTTTAAAAGCACTTACATAGTCTTCTGGATGCTTATAGAAGTCGGATTTATCCCACTCACGACCATCTTTGTGCGCATAGTAGTCTTCACTTCTTAAATGTACATATACTGGCTCATCATAGGTGTTATCCAAAAATTCTTCTTGGGATACTCGGTGAATTTTAAGTTTTTTCATCAACTCAATACAACCATGTGCTACCCTGCCATCTCCACATAAAACAATTTTTACAGATGGTAATTTTACACCAATGTATTGCTCAATCATTTCTGAATAGTCTTTGCAATCGTGGGCTGGTTTAAAATCATATAAGCCATATTTTTTGCCCATCATGCTGAAGGCATAATGCGTGCCTACAATACCTGCAAAACGTCCAAATCCAATAATTCTATTGCCGGCATCCCAAACCAGTGTTTCATAGTCAATTAGTCGAATGTTTTTTTCTAATATGCTGCGCAGCAAAGCTCTGTTATGAGCTTGCTTTTTGATGGTATGGGAGAAAAATAAATAGGTTTTGTCTGATAATAATTCTTGAACAGGCACTTCTTTAACTCCCAACAAAATATCGCAAGTCGACATATCTTCAACTACTTCGATGCCCACATTTTTGTATTCATCATCACTAAAGCACCTGAAAGGAGAGCTTTGTACCAGAATTTTTATATCTGGGATGATGTTCATTAATTCAACACATTGTCTCGGTGTGAGTGGAGTTCTTAAGTCAGATGGTCTTTTTCCTTCGCGAATAATGCCTATTGTTTTCATTCCTATTTCTCTTCTTGGGTAGCTGTAGTTCTACAATGCAATTATAAGGTTTATTTCTGAAGCTAACTTTGATTTTAAATAAAGCTAAGCTTTGGAGCCAAACCACCTTTGCACCACCGTTCCTGTTTCTAGGGCTAACTTGGTTTTTTGCTCTAATAAAATTTGATACACATGTTGGTACAGGTCATTCGTTTCTTCGTCTGTTGCCTCTTGAATATTTTTAAGGGTTTGTTGTAGTTTTTTATCCAAATATTTTTGTTTGATTCTGCGCAATGAAGAAGCAATATCTCCAACATAATTCACTTCAGGTGCTTCTACCACATAGTCGAATTTGCGACCCCAATGTGGGCTTGTGGTGAGCTGACTGCCAAGTACATCAGCCGTTAAAGTTGAAATATCTGCATTCTGATGGTGAATGAAGAAAGTATCATTCACATCTCCTTGAACTTCTAACTGTCTTTTATATTCATCAATAAACAAATGGATATTGTTGTGCTCAATTTCTATTTCGTCTTGATGCAGTTCATGAAGGATAAAATGGGCAGCATTGATATAGTTCTCAATCTTTTTGTTGCCATATTTTAAAAGAAGGCGTACAATGTCCTTTTCTTGATGATAGCCATCAATTTCCTTTAGAGTGGCGTCAATGGCTTGCTCATATGTTAATGCTTCCTCTGATTGCGTTTGAGGCTCTTTTTCAATCCAATCCTTTTCTTGTTGTTTAACAAAATTCCTTCTCGATTTGTTGGCTTCGCTTATTAGCAACTGCTCGTCCATTTCAAGCAATTGAGAACATTCTTTGATGAAAGCAGCACGCTTAAATACATCTGGTATTTTCACGATGCTTTCTACAATGTCTCTAACCACTGCGGCCTTTTTAACAGGATCACCTTTGGTATCACCTAGCAATAAATGCAGTTTGAATAAAATGAAATCTTTGCTCGATTCTTTTAAATATGTAGCGAATGCCTCAGAACCCACTTTAATGCTGTAGCTATCAGGGTCCTCTCCATCAGGGAAAAGAACCACTTTCACATTCAAGCCTTGTTCAAGCAGCATATCTATACCTCGCAAGCTGGCTTTGATTCCTGCAGCATCTCCATCATATAACACAGTTACATTGTCTGTAAAGCGTTTGATAAGCTTGGTTTGGTTTTCGGTAAGGGATGTGCCGGAAGAGGCCACCACATTCTCCACCCCAGCTTGGTGCATGCTTATCACATCCGTGTATCCTTCTACCAAGTATACCGAATCCTTTTGCTTGATTACGTTTTTCGCAAAGTATAAACCATATAACTCATTGCTCTTGTGATAGAGGATAGTTTCTGGAGAGTTTACATATTTGGGGCTTTTAGGATCTTTCTTTAAAAATCGACCAGCAAAGGCTATGACCTTTCCATTGCTGCCATGTATCGGAAAAATAACTCTACCTCTGTAGGCATCGTATTTCTTGCCATCTTCACTTTGTTTAACTAAACCCGAACTAACCAACACCTCTGTATTGAACTGGTTCTTAATAGCCTCGTCAAAGTAGGCGTTCCACGAATCTTTGCTATAACCTAAATGAAATTTTTTGATGATGTCGTGTCTGAAATTGCGCTCTTCAAAATAACTTAAGCCGATCGTTTGTCCATCGCTATCGTTCCAAAGAATGTTTTCAAAATATTCAGCCGACCAATTGTTTAAAATTTGAAGACTTTCACGCTCGCTTTGCTGCTTTTTTTCTTCATCAATATTAACTTGTTCCTGCTTTGGCCACTCGATATTGAATTTATCTGCTAAAAATTTTAGTGCTTGCACATAGCCCAAACTATCATGTTCCATGATGAAATTTACCACATTTCCAGCCTTGCCACAGCCAAAACATTTGTATATTCCTTTGACAGGAGATACAGTAAAGGAAGGTGTTTTTTCACCATGAAAAGGGCAGTTACCCAATAGATTAACCCCACGTTTTTTCAAACGAACATAATCGCCAATCACATTTTCGATGCTGGCGGCATTCATTATTTCTTCTATTTTATTATGTGGAATCAAGTCCTGCAATTTATTGTTTTGAGAATAAAAAAATGAGACTAAATCAAGGAATATTGAATTTAAGTTTGCTTTGCAACGGAAAAAAAATTTTATTTGCACCGCTTTTGGTCTCATAGCTCAGCTGGATAGAGCACCGGTTTTCTAAACCGTAGGTCGCAGGTTCGAATCCTGCTGGGACTACATAAACCCTGTAAACATTTGTCTTACAGGGTTTTTTAT
>JBBALJ010000157.1:0-4938 GCA_040403075.1 Bacteroidia bacterium | reverse complement strand
TAAAGGGATAATTAAATCCACTGTTTTTAAGCAATTTTGTGGTGGCGAAAGCATTGAAGATTGTGCCAAAACCATCGAAAGCCTTAATAAATATGGCATTGGAACCATTTTAGACTATTCTGTAGAAGGCAAAGAAGACGAAGAGGATTTTGAACATACCACCAAAGAAACCATCGAAACCATTGCGAAGGCTCAAAACAACCCTAAAATTCCTTTTAGTGTTTTTAAGGTTACAGGTTTAGCTCGTTTGGATTTGCTAAATAAAGTAAATGATGGAAAAACCCTTAGTAGTTCTGAAACTGCTGAGTTTGCTAGAGTTAAGGAGCGAGTAAACAGAATTTGCAAAACCGCTTTCGATAAAAATGTTCGCTTATTTATTGATGCTGAGGAAAGTTGGATTCAAAACACCATCGACAATTTGGTGGATGAAATGATGGAGATGTATAACAAGAATGAAGTGATAGTTTATAATACGCTTCAGTTTTACCGTCATGATAGGTTGGAGTTTTTGAAACAATCCTATCAAAAAGCAGTAGAAAAAAACTACCATTTGGGAGTGAAACTTGTTAGAGGTGCCTACATGGAAAAAGAGCGTGAAAGAGCCCAACAGTTCAACTATAACGACCCAATTCAACCAAACAAAGAAGCCAGTGACGAAGACTATAATGAAGCACTTCAATTTTGTGTAAAGCATATTGATAGAATAGCCATTTGTGCGGGTACGCACAATGAAGAAAGTTGCAGGGTTTTAGCTGAAATGATGGCTGAAGCAAACCTAAACAACAACGATAGACGCATCTATTTTTCTCAGTTGTTTGGTATGAGTGATAACCTAAGTTATAACCTAGCTAATGCTGGCTACAATGTGGCAAAGTATCTTCCTTATGGTCCTGTAAAGGCAGTTATGCCTTATTTGTTCAGAAGAGCACAAGAAAACACCAGTGCCAAAGGCCAAGCCGGCCGTGAGCTTACACTGATTTTGAAAGAAATGAAAAGAAGACGGTTGAAGTAGGGGGGATTTAGGAGTAAGGCAGGAGAGATTTGAATTAGCAGCATTTTACAAAGAAATTATACATCCCCCTGCCCCCTTCAAAGGGGGAATTCAACCCACAACAATTCTCATATAATTTTTCATTCTATGATGTAAATGCAAAATTGCTACAGCTAGGCATTCCCCCTTGTGAGTTGGCTATTGCCTAAGCGAAGGGGGGCTAGGGGGATGTTTTGAATCCAAACACAATTTGATTTTACTGAGTTACAAACTCTTTTCCATTTGAAATGCTTAGTCACAACCAAATGGCTTGGCTTCAGACTACGCATAGTTGGGGATATTTTTTCATAGGTAGCATTACACGCAAGTTAAGTTACCTTTGACCTACATTTAAAATTAACTATATGTCGTTTGCTGCACTCGGTTTGAACCGTGATTTATTATATGCTATAGAAAAGCAATATTATACCCATCCTTATCCTATTCAAGAAAAGGTCATTCCTCAAATATTAAAAGGAAAAGATTTGTTAGGAATAGCCCAAACAGGTTCTGGCAAAACTGCAAGTTATGTGCTACCTACTTTACAGTTATTGCAGGGTAAAGCAATTGCAAAAAACAGACATATAAATACCTTAGTCTTAGTACCAACGCGCGAATTAGCCATTCAGGTTCAAAAGGTTTACAAATCATTTAATGATTACTTAGAGCAAGGCATTAAATCTTTAGCTGTGTATGGTGGTGTTTCTATCAATCCGCAAATGATGGACCTGCAAGGTGTTGAAATTTTGGTTGCCACACCTGGACGACTGATTGAGTTGCTTGAAAAAAATGCCCTTTACCTGAATGATGTGGAGGTACTGGTTTTGGATGAAGCGGATAAAATGTTAAATCTTGGATTTAAAGATGAGATGACTACCATCTTAAATTTGCTTCCTAAAAAACGTCAAAATTTATTATTTTCAGCTACACTTAGTTCCGATTTGAGTGCCATTCAAGCATTGATATTACAAAATCCTATAACCATTGAAATTGAAGCTGAAACACAAAATTTAGATTCGATAAACCAATTGGCTTATGCAGTAGAAGATTTGAAGAAAGGTCCTTTGTTACGTTATTTAATAAAGTATCACCAAATGAACCAAGTATTGGTTTTTGCTTCATCGGTGCATCGAGCAGATGCGATTGCTGATAAATTAAGCAACAATGGCTATAGCGCAATGGCAATGCACAGCAAAAAAAGTCAGGGAACCAGAGAAAATGCCTTGAACAAATTTAAAAGTGGCGATATCCAAGTGTTGGTAGCAACCGATTTAATGTCGCGCGGAATTGATATTCCTTTTTTACCCTTTGTTATAAATTACGAACTGCCAAGGTCCCCCAAAGATTATATTCACCGCATTGGCAGAACTGGACGAGCTGAAAATGCGGGTACCGCCATTAGTTTTGTAAATAAGGAGGAGCAACATCATTTTGGAATTATTCAGAAAAAAATAAAAAAACAAGTGGTATTGAGCACCACTGACGAAATTGATTTGAAGGGCTTGTAATTTTTATTTGAAAGTTTTCTGTGATGTAGGGAATTTCTTCCCACATTTTTATTTCTTATTAGTCGGGTGGAACACACTACTTCACTGAAAAGCTTGGTTGTAGTATGTATCGCAGATATATATATGCATTTATCTTATTTTAAGATGTCCTGCGGAACAAATAGAAGAGCTTGCCAGACCTATAAGGTTTCTAAAACCTTATAGGTCTTTTAAGGACAAACTCTTTACCATTTGAAATGCTAGTCGTAGAGCTATGGTTTGGCTTCAGACTACCCATAGTTGGGGTTGTTTTTTCTTGTTGATGCTGTCAGGACATTTTTTTCAGATGATTTTTCTTTGCTGATGCTGTAAGCGAGCTTTTTCCATGTGTTTTCTCCTCGCTGACACTGTCAGCATGCTTTTAACGATTGATTTTTCCTTCCTTACATGGTCAGGAAGCTTTTCAAGATTATTCCTATGCTTGGTGTTTGGTATAGCGACACCGACCATATATTGCTCGGGTGGTGAATAACACCAACCGAAGGCAAGGGAAAACTCTTTTCCATTTTTGTAGCGTAGTCGCAGAGCAATGGCTTGGCTTCAGATTACTCATAGTTGGGTTTAATGAAGACGTTTAATTTAACACCCATACAAATTCAAAAAATACAAAAACATTTTTACATTTGTGCGTGTAGCTTATATCTTTAATTTAAGGAAACTTAAGGCTGCGCTAGGGGGCTTAAAATTTAATTACCTTTATTCCTATGAAAAAGAATCTTTACATTATTTCAGGTTGTAATGGTGCTGGTAAAACAACAGCTTCCTTTACAATTCTGCCTGAAATATTAGATTGTAAAGAGTTTGTAAATGCGGATGAAATAGCCAAAGGATTGTCTCCTTTTCAGCCCGAAAAGGTTTCGTTTGAAGCTGGAAGGATAATGCTTAATAGAATAAATGAACTTTTGGAAACTAATGAAAATTTCGCTTTTGAAACTACCTTAGCTACAAAAAGCTATAAATCGAAAATTGAGGAAGCAAAAATCAAAAACTACAATGTGGTGCTTATGTTTTTTTGGTTGCAAAATGTTGATTTGGCAATAGAGCGAGTGAAAATTAGAGTTTTGTAGGGTGGACATAATATAGAAACAGAAGTTATAAAATGGAGATATATGAATGGAATAAAAAATCTGTTTGAAATATACCTTCCAATTGTTGACGAGGCTATCATATTTGATAACTCCGAAGGGAAGCACGATTTGATTGCAAAAAAAACATTAGAAACAGATATCGATATTTTTAATGAAATAAAATTCAATAAACTTAAAAAGTATTACCATGAAAACACATAAAATGACACCGAACCAAACCAAAATTTTGGAAGGAATGGATAAGGTTTACGACAAATTAATTGAGTTTAAAAAGAAGATGAATAGCGAACTTGTGATTATAAAAGACAATAAGATAATAAGAATAAAACCGTAGCCATTTAGTTTTATATTGTAAACTAATAATAGGATTAATAGAATACACTGTAAACTTTTTTTAGGACGAGTCCCCCCCCTTCTGGGTTGTCAGCCTAAGCTTGTCGAATTGCTGAAGTGAAGCTAGATAGAGAAACCAGAGCCTTTTGTTTTTTACCGAGTTACAAACTCTTTTCATTTGAAATGCGCAGTAGCAGCGTTATGGCTTGGCGACAGACTAGCATAGTTGTTAACATCGTTTATAAGCAATGCATATAAAAGACTAATTGAAGCAGTTATTTTATATAAAGTCCTATAATCATTAAAGCCAAGCTAACAAACATAGCAAATACCCACTTTAATATATCTGATTTTGTTTCAGCCAATTTTATTTCAAGATTTTTCACATCCTCTTTTGTTGCTAACATTTGTTTTTGGCTTTCAAACTTTTGTTCAACTTTTACTTCAATATATTCAGTCAAACTCTTGGCTTGCTGCTCACCTATTTTTTCCTTTAAAACGTTAAATAAATCAATACTAGTGATTACCATATAGTTTTTATTTTAACACAAAAATATGTTATATATTTAAAAATCAAATATATTAAACGAGAATATGACTAATAATTGCAAGGCCTTTTGAATCTATTGGCTTGAGCATGTCCAATGACTTTTTTGAGGATGCCAATCTTTTTTATTTTACCGAGTTACAAACTCTTTTCCATTCTAGTTGCTTACTCGCAGCGCTATGGCTTGGCGACAGACTGGGCATAGTTGGGGTCAGTCATTCACATCCCCCTGCCCCCTTCAAAGGGGGAATACAACCACAATAATTCTCATTTAACTTTTATAATTTTTATTTCTATGATGTAAATGCAAAAGTGCTACAGCTAGGCATTCCCCCTTGTGCGGCTGTCAGCCTAAGCTTGTCGAATGGCTATTGCTTGAGCGAAGGGGGTTAG
>JBBALJ010000156.1:1301-4993 GCA_040403075.1 Bacteroidia bacterium | reverse complement strand
ATTGAAGCTATAATTTAATCTTTGGTTAACTATAATGTTTTTCCATTTGCTTTTTTGTTTTTGCCAAACATCTATAGTGCGAAATTTTTCTGAGGACTTGCTTGGACTTTTGTAAGAAACCAATAATGTAGAATCATTCAAATAATAAATTTTTTCTACTCTGTAAATGGTGTCATCTATATTGCTTAAATCCTCAAGCATAGATAGCTGGTCACCTACATATTTTTTATCTAATATTAAATTTTTACTTTCATTCCACTTTCCAATGAATTTGGTGATACTGTCTTTTAATTTTAGTTCCTCATCATAAAAATAGATTTTATAATCTAATGTATTTGCAACAGCAACCTCATTTTTACGGCTATCAATAAAATTGTGTGTAAAGTGAGTGAATTCAATACCCTTAAACGATTGATTCTCTTTTAATGCAATAAATTTCTTTAATTTCAAGTCAAAAACAGCAAGTCTTAGTTTAGACGAATCTGTTTTTTGTGAATAATCACCAACAAAACCACAAAATATTTTATCTTTATTTATATTGAAAAAATCAAACAAGTTAAACTTATTATTTGAAATAGAAGCATATTCTTTAAAAATTAGATTAGTGTCTCGTTTAAAAATTTTGATTCTATCAAGGCAAGATAAAACAATAAAGTCACCGTTTATGGTAAAATGGCGATTGAAATTAATGTTGTAGGGTATATTTTCAACATTAAAATATAGTTTTAATGTATCAGTACTATTTTCTTTTGTGTTGAAAACTAAACCCTCGTAATACTTATTATATTCTTTCTTTTCGGAATCAAAAACACTTGAATATGAAATCCAATATATTTTTTCATCCGAAAACGAAACAGAATATTTTAATGTTGATTGGGATAAATCAATATTTGTATTTATAACCTTGGATAACGAAAATGTTAAGTTCTTTTGTTGAGAATAGCAACAAATTGATTGTATAACAATTAAAAACAACACGCACATTCTAAAATTGAAAGCTAATCTAGTTAAATACTTGCTGATCATATTTTTTAAATCTTTTTATTCTTAAATACTAAATAGTCAATTAATAAAAGCGATTAACATAAAAAATTATTAGAAGTTAGGTAGTTCAAGTAATTTGTAAATCAAACAAATACCCAATTATTCACTAAACTACATTAATCTAAATTTTGCGCATTAACAAATCTAATTAATATTGTTAAGTATAATTGCAATCAAATTTTTAAGGTAATCAATTATTTGATTTATATACTAGATGCTAAGTCACAAACAATTATTTTTAGCCCATCAAGCACAAACCACACACTTTCCGCTTATGCTCGAAATAGTAAAAGCAGAGGGAAATTACCTTTATGATGTAGAGGGTAAAAAGTACCTCGACCTTATATCGGGTATTAGTGTGAGTAGCTTAGGGCATGGAAACGAAAGGGTGAAGAATGCCATTAAAACCCAAGTAGATGCCTATATGCATCTGATGGTTTATGGCGAGTATGTGCAGCATCCACAGGTATTGCTCACTCAAAAACTTTGTTCTTTGTTGCCAGCTAGTTTAAACTCTGTTTACCTTGTTAATTCAGGTGCAGAGGCCGTAGATGCAGCTATGAAATTGGCTAAGAGGGTAACTGGAAAATCAGAAATTGTTGCTTGCAGAAATGCGTACCATGGTAGTACCCACGCTGCTTTGAGTTTGAATAGCAGCGAGTATTATAAGAATGCCTTCAGGCCTTTGTTACCAGGCATTAACTTTATAGATTACAACAGCATTGCATCCTTATCACAAATAACGCATAGTACGGCCGCTGTAATTGTTGAGGTTGTGCAAGGTGAGGGTGGTTACATAGCTGGAAATACAGATTTTTTAAGTGCCCTTAGGCAAAAGTGTGATGAGTGTTGTGCTCTTTTGATTTTTGATGAGATACAAACGGGTATGGGAAAGACTGGCAAATTGTTTGCTTTTGAACATCATGGAATCGTTCCAGATGTTCTATTGTTGGGTAAGGCATTAGGGGCAGGAATGCCTATTGGTGCTTTTGTTACTTCAAGAAACAAGATGATGCTATTGGCTGACAACCCCATTTTAGGTCACATCACCACTTTTGGTGGACACCCTGTGGTGGCTGCAGCCGCCTTAGCTGGTATTGAAGAGTTGTTGGAAAAAGGGTGGATGGATGAAGTTGAAAAGAAAGAGGCCATTTTTAGGCAAAGATTAATACACCCAAATATTGTAGGGGTGAGTGGTAAGGGCCTAATGCTGGGTGTTCAATTGCACAGTTTTGAGCAGAATTTGCGTGTTATTCAAGCATGTATACATGAAGGATTGATAACAGATTGGTTTCTGTTTGCTAATAACAAAATCCGAATAGCGCCACCATTAACCATTACCGAAGCTGAAATACATTGGGCTTGTGATGTAATCTTAAGAAACCTATAGCCAAGCATCTTGCTTAACCCATTACACTTCATTACATTTGAAATATTAATTTCAAGCCATGCTAATCGAACAAATAAATAACAAACAAATTACCATTACGGTTTCTTCGTCTGTTGATAGCTTTGGACTACAAAGACTAATTGATTATATTAAGTACCTTGAAGCAACGTCTAATTCAAAGGTAAAGCAAAAAGATATTGATACACTTTCTGATGAATTAAATGCTTCTTGGTGGGCTGAAAACCGAAGCCGCTTTATTAAATGAAGATTATAGTTGATGCAAATATTGTATTTAGCGGTATTCTAAATTCGGAAGGGAAAATCGGTGACCTTTTAATTAATGGTGACAAAACATTTGAGTTTATTGCTCCTAATTTTCTGAGAGAGGAAATAGCCCATCATTATGCAAAATTGATCAAGATTTCAAAAATGTCTATGGATCAAATAAGAGAGGCCGAATATCAAATTTGTAAAGAAATTAGTTTTATTTCTGAGGAGCAGATTAAAAAAGCAACATGGCTGTCGGCTCATAATTTAGTATCTGACATTGACCCTAAAGATACCCATTATGTGGCCTTTTCAAAACACTTTAAATGTAAAATTTGGAGCGGTGATAAACAACTGATGTTTGGACTAAAGGCCAAAGGGTTTAAAAATATCATATCAACTGATGACCTTTATACGTTACGACTGAAACTACTTAAAAAACAGTAGAAATATCCTTCTAAATTAGACTTATGTATACATACGAAAATAAAATCTGGTGGAAACGTTTTTTCTTTATCGCAGCCTTGTTGATTGGGGTATTTTCTCTTTGGTATACTAACACCTTAGTGAAAGTATTAGCAAGTGAAGAAGATAAAAAAATAAAGCTTTGGGCCAACGCCACACGACTGTTAATAAAGGGAGAGGGTGACATAAATTTTTTACTTGATATAGCCAAAGACAACACAACGATTCCCATTATTTTAATTGATGATAAAGGCAACATCAATGCTACCAAAAACCTTGATTCTACTCATGTGAGCGACACCGCCTATTTGATGGAGCAATTAGAAATAATGAAGGAACAGCATGAGCCTATTAAAATTCCTTATGATGAAACTAATAATAGATTCAATTACCTCTACTACAAAAATTCATTTATTCTTTCTCAGCTCAAGTCATATCCCATCATTCAACTAACCTTAATTGCCTTCTTTGCTTTACTATCCTATTTTACTCTTTCTGCCTCTCGCAGGGCAGAGCAAAACCAAGT
>JBBALJ010000156.1:0-1201 GCA_040403075.1 Bacteroidia bacterium | reverse complement strand
AATTGGGCCAATATCAATATACCCTTATTTGATTGGGTGATTGAAAACCTTTGCAAAAATGCCATAGATGCCATGGAGGGTAAAGGTAAAATAGTAGTGCAGCTCAACCATGATGAGAAGCATGTCTATATCGATATTACAGATAATGGTAAAGGCATTCCTAAATCTAAATTTAAAACCGTTTTCAAACCAGGTTTTACAACCAAGAAAAGAGGTTGGGGCTTGGGTCTTTCCTTGGTGAAACGCATTGTTGAGTCATATCACAATGGTACCATTTATGTGCGTCATTCTGAGTTGGGCAAAGGCACCACATTTAGAATTGTGCTTCAAGTGCAATAGATTTGCTGTTAAATAAAAGAATTTGCCACGCATACTAGCCATAGATTACGGAACCAAAAGAGTTGGTTTGGCCGTTACCGACCCCATGAAAATCATTGCCACCTCATTGGCAACTGTGAGGGCACATGATATAATCGTTTACCTTAAAAACTATTTGCAAACCGAAAGTGTTGAATGTTTTGTGGTCGGAAAACCAATGAAATTGGATGGTAGCGACTCGCAATCTGCGGTGCATGTAGAAAAATTTATATCTTTGCTGCGCAAAAATTTTCCTGATATAAAGATTGAACGAATAGACGAGCGTTACACTTCTACCATTGCTACCAGGGCTATGCTTGAAATGGGTTTGAAGAAAAAAGACCGACAGAAAAAAGAGAATGTGGATCAACTAAGTGCTGTTCTTATTCTTCAGTCTTACATGGAAAGGTTTTGAAAGAATTGAAATTAACAAAATGATATTACCTATAGTTGCTTACGGAGATGCGGTTTTAAGAAAAGAAACCGAGAACATTTCTCCAGAATACCCAAATTTAAAAGACATCATTCAAAACATGTGGGATACCATGTACAATGCTCATGGTGTAGGCTTGGCTGCTCCTCAAATTGGCAAAGCCATCAACCTTTTTATAGTAGATACTACACCATTTGAAGACGAGAAATATCCTGATTTTGTGAGGGTTTTTATTAACCCTGAAATACTTGAAGAATGGGGTGAAGAATGGGAGTTTGAAGAAGGATGTTTGAGTATTCCCAATATTCGAGAAAATGTTTCAAGGCCCTCAAATCTTAGAATAAAATACCAAGACGAAGAATTCAATTGGCATGAAGAAGAATATGAGGGTATGGCGGCACGTGTAATTCA
>JBBALJ010000155.1:0-5073 GCA_040403075.1 Bacteroidia bacterium | reverse complement strand
ACGAAAACACATCTTGCTTTACATACAAGGTAGAAATGATTATTCAGATCTTGGCGGCAGATGAAATTACTGCTAGATCTCAACTGGATGATAAGGGCGGATATGTAACATCTAGAGAAGTTACTTTTATGGACTCCATGCAGGTCTATAAAGGAAATAAGCTAAGCAAGAAAAAGAAAGATGTTGACCCTGTAGTCGAATAAAAAATGTTATATAATTAACTTATGTCTCCAGAGAAGATATCGGTTAAAAAACAAAAAGACTATCTGGCACGTTATTTAAAAGAAATTAAAGAAAAGAATCCTTGCATGGATTGCAAAATATCTTATCCGTATTATATGATGGATTTTGATCATGTCCGTGGGACTAAGCATGCAAATGTGGCGGAACTCATCAATACGTTATCTAAAAAACGAATAGATGCAGAAATAGCCAAGTGTGAAGTAGTTTGTTCAAATTGTCACAGAGCAAGAACATATTTAAGAAAGATTAAGAAAGCGGGATAAAATGAAATTTTGTACATACTGCGATAAGCTCTCATATACATCTAAAGTAACACTACATGGAACTAAGATCTATTATTGTGATGATCATGCAGATAGAATAGTAGTTGACTAGGATTATGGTATAATATCATTATGAATAAATGTTACTCACCAACATGCAGCTTGCCAGTAATTGCAACCAGAAAAGATGATCCATCTATTGGTTACTGTATGGCACATGGCATGGAATATGCTTATATTATGAAATCTAAAAAATTCAAATGAAAAAAATATCTGCTTTTATTATGCTAATTGCGACAGCAATCTTATCAGGTGTAGCTTTGTCTAAATTTTTAAATTGGGCGGGACAAAGGGATATCTTTGATTTTGACCTAAATGAAGATATAGACAATGAACAGTTCTAAATTATTTATTTGGTCACTACTAGCTATCTTGGTAATGTATTATTCATTGGTTATTATAACTAGATGAGTACAATATTAAATGCTGTCTATATGGGATTCTATTATCTATTTGCTCCAGTAATCTCTCTGGTTATATTATCGTCTATTGTTGTATATATAAAAAGTTTTAAATCCGAATTTTAATTCTCCCGCCCTTTTAAGGGTGCATTGTTACGGAGATACCAATTATGCCCTGTTAGGGCTTTAGAACCCTCATAGAAGCCCTGTAAGGGCTATTTCTTAAATGATCACAGATTTAGATATGGGTCTTCTTTCGCCGAAGCACTTTTTTTGCACTAATTGCACTATATGTCCGTATTGTCTATATGCTATCTATATAAAAGAAAAAATCCCAATCAGAGGCGGATCCGATTGGGCATTTCTAGTATATTGCTATACATTATATAGGGAGACGTTTCCGTCATCACCTACACATCTTAATTGTAATATGAATTCTTTTCTATGTCAAGCATCCTAGTCGACAGGATCTTCAGGTGGAGTAAATGATGGTGCAGGTCCAAGGAGAAATCCTTGTTCATGATATTCAATCATTTTAGATGTTTTTTCAGGATCTGCTTTATTTGCCATAATTGTCAGCATGTCATAAATACGATGAAGCATTATGTAGTTCACCATAGGTAGATTATCTTCTATTGATTGAGATTCTTTATCTTCCATTATGGCCTCCCCATATCATTCCAAAATACTTCACGCCCCATAGAGTCTTTATTTATAATAGCATTTGATTGAAACTCATATGAAGAAAAGGCTTCTTCTTCCGCCGCACTTAATTTTGCACTATTTTGCGGAATCACTTTAACATGAAAGAAGTTTTCTTCTTGTTCACAGGCGCATTGCCCGTTTTTGCATTCATCCAGCATTGTCTACCGCCTTCACGATGTCATTATAATCTTTTATTCCAAACACTTTCTTATAGTCGCAAGAAAGGCAATATAAAAATACCTGATCCTCTTGGTCTTGATTAGGAAAAAGAGGACCTTGATCTATAGGGCATTCAAGCTCTGGAAAAAGGCCCTCTTTCGATAAGGCTATGTACTTAGATACGTATTGTATCTGCATTACTTCCTACTTCTTTGCATCAGTTGGGAATTGCAAAAGCCATTCCTTGGCCTTCGGGGTCATACCCTTCCAGCTTGACCAATCTGAGCCGCCATCAGTCATGTAGTACGTTATCTCTGCGTTAGTTACTGGGTCGAATAACTCTCTGTTACTCTTTAGGTCGAACTTCTCTAGTCTTGTAGGACCGAGATCTCCGATCATGTTTACCTGGAATAGTCCATAAGAACTATCACCAGTTTTCTTATCCCCGTTATATGCAAGCGGTCTTCCATTAGATTCACGCTTTGCTATGGACCAAGCTTTCTTAAGGCCCGTTCCTTCGAATCCTACAGTCTTAAGTAGCAATAGCAACTCTTGATCTGTAAGCATCTCAGATGAACTGTAAATTTCATTACTGAACTTATCTAAGACTTCTTGCTTTAGTTGGGCTTCAGTTTTCACTAAAGGTTGTACTGTTAAGGCATTTGCTGGCTGTATAGGAAACAAAAATAATGTTATCATTACAATCGTAACCAAATTGTGAGCCAAATCACTTACCTGTTGTTTTATTTTCTCCATTGGCATTTCCTCCTCTAGAGATAACGAACTATAATCATAACATTGATAGGATAAGCCTGTCAAGCCAGTCAACTAGAAAGAAAACATGAATATATCTTATTATACTATTCAAGCGGGGCTAAATCCTGCTGTTGGCTTTGGTTATGCGGGAAAAAATATTGTTAAATCATTAAATAATCTGGGACATGCTGTATCTTTTGCTAATCCTAAATCTACTATTCAATTAAACTTTACTCAGCCACATCATTTTAAATTACATAGAAATCAATATCAAATTGGATATACCCCGTGGGAATCAACAGCCATGCGTCTTGATTGGATTGAAAGATTTAATGCATGTGATGAAGTTTGGGCAACATCTGATTGGTGTGCACAAGTATTTAAAGACAATGGAATTACTAAACCAATATATGTTTATCCACATGGCATAGAAGATATTTGGAAACCAAAACGCAGAGTTATTAGAGAAGGACAACCACTTAAATTTTTACATATCGGAGAACCATCTCCAAGAAAAGATGGACAGTTAGCAGTAGATACTTTTATTAAGTTATATGGCGGGAATCCAGATTATCATCTAACAATTAAAGCTCATAAGTTTAATACTATTAGAGTCTACGATAAAAATAATCAGTTCCTTAGTCCAGAATCAGCATATGGCAATATAACTTTGATTACAGATGAATTGAAAGAAGCAGATCTTGTTGCTTTATATCATAGTCATCATGTTTTGTTATATCCTACATGGGGAGAAGGTTTTGGGTTCATCCCGCTTCAAGGTTTAGCAACAGGTATGCCAGTTATATCAACATATGATTGGTCTCACTATGTGGACTACATGGGACCACTTAAATTAAAATCTAAACTTACAGATGAGACTTTACCTAAATCTGTTGGTGATGAATACATTGGAAAAATGTTTAAACCAGATGCAAAACATTTAGAAGAATTAATGCGAGAGGTATCTTTTGATTTTGCTGCATACTCTGGATATTATTTTGCTCAGTCAACTAAAATACATGAAGATTATAATTGGGATCAGTTGACCAAGAAAGCGTTTCAACATTTAGTAAAAAAATTTTCTTAGGCCTTCCCCTTTTAAGCATTCTTTGGTAGAATAGGATCTTCACACTAAATTTAAATTAACCGCTAGGCGGAGAAAACAGGTATTATAAAATGTCTAAGACTATTGCAAACCCATACGAAAATTTTATTGCGTTATCTCGATATGCAAGATGGATATCAGAAGATAATCGCCGTGAGACATGGGGTGAGACAGTAGATAGATATTTTGATTTTATGTTAAACCATCTAAAACAGAATTACAATTATATTCCAAATGAGAAGCTTGTAGCGGAATTAAAAGACGGTGTATTTCAAAGAAATGTCATGCCCTCTATGCGCTCTGTGATGACTTCAGGAGCGGCACTAGAAAGAGATAATGTTGCAGGATATAACTGTGCATTTATTCCAGTTGACTCTGCACGTTCATTTGATGAAACAATGTATATTCTTATGTGTGGTACAGGTGTTGGTTTTTCTGTTGAGTATAAGTACATCAACAAGCTTCCTGCCGTCCCAGAATCACTAGAAAAGTCAACTACAGTAATTACAGTAGAAGATTCAAAGCAAGGTTGGGCAAAAGCATACCGTGAGTTGCTTGCTTTACTTTGGTCGGGACAGATTCCAGCAATTGATGTTTCTAAGGTGCGTCCCGCAGGCGCAAGACTTAAGACAATGGGTGGACGTTCATCAGGACCACAACCGCTTATCAATCTATTTGATTTTACAATTGCAAAGTTTAAAAATGCTACAGGAAGAAACCTTAAGCCAATTGAATGCCACGATATTATGTGCAAGATTGGTGAGGTAGTTGTTGTAGGTGGCGTACGTCGCTCAGCAATGATTTCTCTTTCAAACATTAATGATATTGAAATGGCTCAAGCTAAATCAGGCAATTGGTGGGAAGCTAGCCCACAACGTGCATTGTCTAATAACTCTGTTGCTTACTCACGTAAGCCAGACATGGAACAATTTATTGCAGAATGGAAATCTTTGTATGATTCAAAGTCAGGAGAACGAGGTATATACAATGTGGCCGCAGCTCAAGCCCAAGCAGCCAAGTATGGAAGAAGAGATCCAGATATACACTACGGAACTAACCCTTGTTCAGAAATTATCCTACGTCCTTATCAGTTTTGTAACCTTTCAGAAGTCGTACTACGTGAAAATGATACAAAGAAAGATATTGAGCGTAAAGTAGAACTTGCTACTATCCTTGGGACTTGGCAATCAACGCTTACAGACTTTAAATATATTCGCAAGATTTGGAAAGACAATACAGAAGAAGAACGCCTGCTAGGAGTATCCCTAACTGGACAATTTGGACATAAGTTTATGTCTGGCAAGGAAGACCTTGTTTCACTAGAAGCATTCTTGATGACTCTTAGAGAATCAGCAAGAGCAAAGAATAAAGATGAGGCTGG
>JBBALJ010000154.1:2553-5117 GCA_040403075.1 Bacteroidia bacterium | reverse complement strand
AATGCTTTCGCCACCACAAAATTGCTTAAAAACAGTGGATTTAATTATCCCTTTAATTGGCAATGAAATGGCAAAGGCTGCATTCACCATGGCAGGTCCTACTTGCACCAACCAATTGTAGCCTAATGCCTTAAACAGCATGTATGAATTACGTAAATCGCCATTTGATTTGGCTTTAAAAGCTATTTCGGTGTTTGAAAAATCTATAGAAGTCGGCTTTAAACTATTCATTATTATAATTGTTATCTCAATGTTAAATATGTAAAATTAGTAATACCTTGCGACAGCAAAAATAGCATTACTTATATAATATAATAATGAAGGAAATTTTCAGCAAAGGGTTTAATGTATTTATGGGCGATGATGTGTTTGAAAACATGGCCCAAGACCTCATTGAACGTGAGTATTCTAAGGTTTTTGTGCTGATGGACGAAAACACAGAACGTGATTGTTATCCTATTTTGAAAAATTATTTGGTAAACGTTATTACCATTAAAATTAAGAGTGGCGAGGAACACAAAACCATAAAAACAGCTGAATACATTTGGCACCAGTTGCATGATAATTTTGCAGATAGACGTGCTGTAATGATTAATCTAGGTGGTGGTGTGGTGAGCGATATCGGTGGATTTTGTGCCGCTACTTACAAGAGAGGTATAGATTTTATTAATGTTCCTACCAGTCTTTTGGGTATGGTAGATGCAAGTATTGGCGGTAAATTAGCCTGCGATATTGATTCTCATAAAAATATGGTGGGAGTTTTTGCTCATCCAAAAGACATTTATATCTATTCAAAGTTTTTAAACACTTTGCCTCTTGCAGAAAAACGATGCGGATTAGCAGAGTTGAGTAAACATGCCTTAATAGATAGCAAGCCGCTTTGGAATGATATTTTAGAAAATTCTGTTTTTGAATTCCCCATTATTAATAACTTAATTCAGCAATCGGCTAAAATTAAAATTAAGATTGTTAAAAACGACCCTTACGAAAAGGGATTGCGCAAGGTGCTTAATTTTGGTCATACCATTGGCCACGCGATTGAAACCTGGAGTTTAAAAAACGATAAAAACCCATTGAAGCATGGTGAAGCTGTTGCCATTGGCATGCTTTGCGAGGCATTTATTTCAAACAAAATATTAGACTTGAGTAATAAAGAACTCAACCAAATTGTGCAATTTGTTGGCAAAAATTTTAGCCACTACAAAGGCCAATGGGATGTGAATGAACTTATTTCTTACATGAAAAATGATAAGAAAAACTATAAAGGAAACTACAATTTCAGTTTGTTAAAAAAAGTAGGGAAAGCCAAAATTGATGTGGATTGCAGCACGGATTTAATTTTAGATTCATTGTCGTATTACCAAAGTCTTAGCCAACAATTTCCATCTCAACATAGTGCTTGAAAGCAGTAAAAGTAATATCACCCAAACAACCAATAAAGTGCAGCATTGATTTACCTGCCTCTAAAAGCATTGCAAATAGGGCATTAATACTTCAAGCTATATTACCTAATATTAGCCTTAAAAATCTTTCAGAAGCAGATGACACCTTGCTTATGCAAAGTGCATTGAATAGCGATGCGGATGAAATTCATTTGAAAAACGCAGGTACTTGCATGCGATTTCTTACGGCTTATTTTGCATCCATCAAAGGCAGAAAAGTTAATTTGATGTGTGAGGAAAGGATGAAGGAAAGACCCATCAAAACCTTGGTGGATGCCCTTAGGGAATTAGGAGCAGAAATTACTTATCTTGAAAAGGAGGGCTATCCTCCTTTGGCTATCCAAGGAAATAAACTACAAGGTAAATCTATCAAAATGGATGCTAGCGAAAGCAGCCAATTTATCAGTGCTTTGATGTTGATTGGACCTAGTATCGGCAATGGTTTAGAGATTGTTATGGTTGGAGAAATCTCTTCAAAAGATTATATTGAAATGACAGTCAAACTCATGAAAGAATTTGGTTTAGATGTGCGTTTTGAAAACAACAAAATAAATATCAAGCAAAGTGAACAATCAAACACAAAAGCTCTCGAATATCCGATAGAAGCAGATTGGAGCAGTGCTGCATTTTGGTATCAGATTGCGGCCATGAGCAATGATTCAGAGATTACCTTAAATGGCTTGAGTTTAGAAAGTTTGCAAGGTGATAAAATAATTGCCAAACATCTTTTAAATCAGGTTGATACTCGAACTATTTCAGAAAACATTGTCATCCATTCAAACCAATCAAAAATCAATAAATTTAATTCAACAATTAATTTAAAGCATCAACCAGACCTTGCCCCTGCCCTAGCAGTATGCCTTGCTGCATTAGGAATTGAAACGAAAATTGAAGGCCTACAAAACCTAAAAATAAAGGAAAGTAATCGACTTCAGGCCTTGCATGATGAATTGAACAAACTAGGTTATGCTATTAATATTGATGGTGATAGTTTAGAAATAAAAAATTCAGGCAATGTTGACAATTCGACTCCGCTCAGGGTGACATCGTCTTCCATTCAAGCATCAAACAATCCAACAATTCAACATTCTAAAAATCTGAAAATCAAAAATAATCAAATCC
>JBBALJ010000154.1:0-2453 GCA_040403075.1 Bacteroidia bacterium | reverse complement strand
GAAGCAATGATTGCCCTAATAGAACAAACTAAAGCAGAAGGAGATACCCTTGGAGGACTAATTAGCTGTGTTTGTAAAGGTGTTCCAGTAGGTTTGGGCGAACCTGTTTTTGATAAATTACATGCCCAATTAGGTAAAGCTATACTTAGCATCAATGCTTGCAAAGGATTTGAAATGGGTAATGGTTTTGAATCGGTAAATTTGAAAGGAAGCGAAAACAATGATGCTTTCGAAACTAACGAAAGTAAGCACATTGGTACAAAAACCAATCACAGTGGTGGCGTATTAGGAGGTATTTCAAATGGAATGGACATTTTTTTCAGAGCCGCTTTTAAGCCTGTATCAAGCATAAAAAAATCACAAGAGACAATAAATACATCATTCGAAAACACAAATATTCAGATTGAAGGACGACATGACCCCTGCGTTGTTCCACGTGCAGTGCCAATTGTGGAGGCCATGACAGCTTTGGTTTTAACTGATATGCTGCTTCGAAACAAAATGTACAAGTAAATATTGATTCGTACTTTTTTAGTCATAAAACTTGTTTTCAATTTGATATATCAAGAAAATCAATTGCTTTTACTTTATTTGAACAAAATTTTTATAATGAGAAAATATTTTTTATTGACCCTTGCTTCTGCATTATTTCAGATTCACTCAAATGCCCAAACTGTTGTGCCTTGCGCTACTGATGAAATTCATCAGCAGATTTTGGAACAACACCCTGAGTTGAAAATGGAAGAGCAATTGATGAACGAAACCGCTCGTAGGTTTGTTCCCCAATTGAATAAAGCGGCAACAATAAAATATATTCCAGTTGTGTTTCATGTTATACATGGCTATGGCAACGAAAATATTAGCCAAGCGCAGATAAATGACCAAATCAGAATATTAAACGAAGATTATAGAAAAATGGCTGGCACAAATGGAGGTGCTAGTACCGATCCTTTAGCCGTGGATATGGAATATGAATTCCGTTTAGCCCAATTCGACCCCAACGGAAAACCTACTGATGGAGTTAATCGAGTTAATAATTATGCCCTAAGTATTAATGCCACCGACAATACCAAGGCTTCAATATATTGGCCTAGCGACAAATACTTTAATGTTTGGGTAGTGAACACTATTAATAACAATACGGGAAGTCCAAATAGCATTGTACTTGGGTACGCACAATTCCCTTCTGATAGAGCATCAAGACCTACAACTGATGGTGTAATTGTACGTGCAGACCAAGTGGGTGTTATTGGAATAGGTCAGCAATCTCAGGCGGGCAGAACCATGACACACGAAGCTGGTCATTGGGTGGGGTTATATCATCCTTTCCAAGGCGGCTGTGGCTCGTCTAGCTCAAATTGCGCTGTTCAAGGAGATCAAGTTTGTGATACCCCTCCTGTAGCGTCTTCAGCATCAGGTTGTCAAACAGGAAGAAACTCATGCAGCACTGACAATCCGGATTTACCAGATTTGATAAGAAATTATATGGATTATTCAGATGGTAACTGTGCTAATATGTTTACCAAAGGCCAAAAAACCAGAGCTGATGGAATTATGCCAAACACAAGAGGAAACATTTCTTCATCTACAAATTTAAGTAATATTGGTCTTAACACGGATGGAACCTACAAAACCATTCCCGCTTCAAGCAAAAAAGCGCCATTTAGTTTTGATTTCAATGTAAGTTCATTAGATGGTACTGGATGGTTTACTGAAGCTTTCACTATTCAACCTGACACGGCATGGCAAATCAATCAAGCCATTGGTTACAACGATAACAAATCAATATACAACCGCAATTTCTTAACCCAAAAATTAAATACCCGCTCTTCTTTTTCGAGTGCAAGTTATGATGTAAGTGGATTAACAAGTCCTAAACTTTCTTTTGCCATTGCTTATGCCAAACGCATTAGCGCCAGTAACGACAAGCTTACTATTTATGTTTCCAATAACTATGGTAGAACAGAAGAAATATTAAAAACATTGAGCGCAACGGAAATGACCACTGTGGATGTTACCGCTTCGGAGTTTGTGCCAGCTAATGCAAGCCAATGGAAAAAATTATCTTACGACCTTTCAACTTATAAATCATACACCAACTTAAGTGTTCGTTTTGAGTTTATGAATGTAAGAGGAAATAACATTTTCTTAGATGATATTAGTGTGGCAGAGCCAACTGGTTCTGAAGAATTATTAAAAGAAAGTCTTGGATTTAACTTCTTTCCTAATCCAGTTAACCAAACAGCCCAAATCAAGTTCAACCTAAGTAGCACTGAAAATGTAGCTATCAATTTGTATGACATTTCTGGCAGATTGGTTAAAACCATTGCTCAAGCCGATATGCCTGCAGGTTCTAATAATGTTAGTTTCGACAAAGCTGAATTAAACAAAGGTGTTTACTTCTTGAAAGTTGAAACCTCAAAAGGTGCTTTCAGCCACAAGGTAATGATTGA
>JBBALJ010000153.1:0-5224 GCA_040403075.1 Bacteroidia bacterium | reverse complement strand
TATTAAGAAGGTTTGGCAAGGAAATCAAGTTTAAAACAAAAAAGGGGCACGATAAATCGCGCCCCTAACAATTAAAACAATTATAAATCAAGCTAGTTTATCAAATCATTTATGGAGTTATGATTAACGCACCAAGACTACTGTTTATGTCTAAAACAGGGTAATCATTAAAGTCAACTGAAGCGTCTCCATTTAAGTCGGTTACATAGTAACCCAAATCACCGTTGCTACTGCTGATATCCAAATCAGGATAATCATTAAAATCTACGGATCCATCTTGGTTAATATCACCGCTGAACAACATGAATACGCCTCCATCTTCTGCCATGTTGCTTCCCAAAGCTTTTGTTATAGCGTTTGTAAAGTCATAATTGGTATTTGCACTGAATGTAATTGGATTGGCACTCCAAGTGGCAATAGAATTTCTGTGATTAATTACTACGTAATAGCTATTGCCATTAACCGCAGCAGGAAAAGTAATGATTGCATTTCCCGAAGTATCTATAAGCCCTTTAACAACTTGCACTGTATTGAAAGGCATGCTAGTGTTTCTTAGTTCAACTGTTATGCTATCTGCAATATTTATAGGGCTAACTCCATCAGCACTGTGCAACGCTGAAATCATTTTTCCGTTTCCTAAATAAAGGCCTTGCAACATGGCTTTTAAATTAAACTCAATAGTACTTGCCGTTACACTTAAAGTTAAGGTAGCAGCACTATCACAACCTGCAGCACTTGTTAAATTAGCTGTTTGGGTTCCAGCAACATTAAAGGTTAATCCATTCCAAGAATATGGTAATTGATTTGAATTGATGGTAATGCTATCCGTTGAACTTGTTGGCATGTTAATCGTTAAATTCAAAGTAGCAACTGAATCACATCCTTGGCTATTGGTTGTTGTATATGTTTTAGCTCCAGATGTGGTATAGTTAACACCGTTCCAAGTATATGGCGATGCGCTTGAACAAATTGAAATAGTAGTGATTGATGATGTAGACGGGCAATATTCATAAGAGCCAATATCTTTTGCGTTTTTGGTACTTGCACCTCTTTGGTCGGTTAAAGGAACATCTATGCTCGTTGTACCAGCATCAATAGCTGGACTACCAGAAGCCAATGCAAAGGTTTTTGTATAACCGCCATTATTTGAAAGTGCAGCTAAAAGTGGGTTTTGGCCAATAATACAATTGTTAAAATTACCAGTAATACTACCCATATTTGTATTGTTATCAATGATACAATTTGTTGCATTTAACGTCATTGAAAAGGATGAAGCGAATTCTGGACCAGATGAAACCGCAGTGTTTCCATAAAAAATACTATTTGTAAAAGTTGTGGATGACGCGCTGCTTGCACCACCAAAGTAGGCAACCCCACCAGATATACCGGCACTGTTACCGTTAAAAGTAGAATTAATAATCTTAATATCATTATCAGTTGGTCTTATAAGTATAGCTGCTCCATATTGGCCACAAATATTGTTGCTAAATGTACAATTCGTAACAATCATTGTGTTACCATAAGCTGACTGACCAAACCATGTAACCGCACCACCACCCATAAAGTCGCCAGGTCTATTAGAAACGGAATTGTGTCGGTTATTGTAGAATGTAGTACCTGTTGCTGAAAAACTTCCATCAGCTACTCTTATGGCTCCACCACCATCTCCATAATATGCATCGGGAGGCGTTGTATAAGCATAATTAGACTCCACTGAGCAATTTAAGAAGTTTACATTTACTTGCCATGCTAAAACACCACCACCATAATGTTCTGCATTTCCATTTCTTATTGTTAGTTTCTCAAAATTAACCGTATTGGTTGATGAATAATTTGAAAATAAAATATTAAATACCCTATCTGTAGCAACACCAGGATTTGCATTTGCTTGCACAATAGTTTGTGCAGGACTTTGACCTAAAATAGTTATTGATTTATTGTTAATATTAATACCAGGTTCTGTAAATGTTTGTGCGGCTAAACTCAAAACATCAAAATCATTTGCTGCATTTACTGCACTTTGAATAGTTGAATAAGTATTACCAGCTCCAACAGTTAATACTTCGATAAAATTTACACCTAAACTAAAATTACTATTAACCGTATTAGAAGCATTATTATTACTAAATGCACCATTAGCAAAAACAACGTTTAAGTTGTTGATGTCATTGGCGTTGGCATGTGCTGATGCTGTGCCCGTT
The DNA here is from genome assembly GCA_040403075.1 of Bacteroidia bacterium. GTDB lineage: Bacteria > Bacteroidota > Bacteroidia > UKL13-3 > UKL13-3 > RGVD01. Next base: position 3,023 of record JBBALJ010000153.1, on the reverse strand, counting down.
AATGTAAAAGTTAAGGTAAGGTTATCGTTCCTTACTATTGAAGCAGTCATACCTGAGGGTATGTTGTAAACAGCAACCCGTCCCCCACTCACAAAATTATCACCATTATTTCCTGCAAATGTTGCCCCTCCAAAATTATTATGAGTAATAGTAATAGAGGTGGCTATTGTCCCATTATTTGAGCTATTTTCAACAAATTGTGTTGAGCTGAAAATTAACTTGGGTGAAGCAATTTCTACTGTCAAGCCATTACCCCAACCAGAAGTAGGGGGGGGTAGAACTGCTTGAAAAATTATAATAATCAAAGGGAATCCAACCACAACAAGGGCTGCCAGAAAATGAATAGTCTCCAATTCCCCAATAAAATCCAGCATTCATTAGAACATTTGTTCCTAAAACATAATAAGGAAAGCCATTACATGTCCCCGAATAAACATAGGTACCATTCTGACTTGAGTTCCATGAACCAGAAACTAAATAGTTTTGGGCATTTGATTTTTGAGTAAAGCCAGCAAATATTATGAGGCCATAAATCATCCATTTAAAGATTTTTTGTGTAAACACTTTTTTCATTTAATAATTTTTGTTTGAAAATCAAAATACTTGATTCGCAATCATTCCCCAAAATTTTAGGGACGAAATGCAGAAGTTTGTATATAATCTGCAAAATGGGTATGCTTATGGCTAAGATTTAACCATACCATAAATAGTATTATGAAAACAAAATGGTAAAACGGGCACCCTCATTATTTGAGTATTGTAAACTGCCATTAAGTTGATCGGTAAAGAGATTTACAAGCCTTAAGCCAAGGCTTTTAGGGTTTTCGGGTAAATGGCCATTGGGCAAACCACTCCCATTGTCTTGCACACTCAGTTGGTATTTGTTATTGATTCTACTTATCTCTAAATGTATTTCACCTTGTTCCAAATCAGTAAAAGCATATTTCAGAGAATTTGTTACCAACTCATTAACAATTAATCCAATGGGAATGGCTGTATCTAGATTGGTTAAAACGTTAGTATTATCTATAATCTTAATTAGGATAGGTTTTGATACGTTATGAAATTGTTTCGCCAAAACATCAATCAATTCTTGTAAATAATCTTTCAGCAAAACACTAGTAATATTCTCTGTTTTATATAGTTTTTCGTGAACCATCGCAATAGCATGTAACCGGTTTTCTGAATTAACCAAAGCATCTAAAGCAGCTTTGTCTTCAATTGTTCGGTGTTGCATGCGCAGCATAGCCACAATCAATTGCAGGTTGTTTTTCACTCGATGGTGCACTTCTTTCATCAACACTTTTAAATCATCTGCTTGTTTTACAATTTGCAAGTTGTCGGATTTTTGTCTTTTATAACTTCTATAGTAGTTTATTCCAAAAGCAGTAAAACCAAGCAATGCAGCTATCATTAACCAACGTACACGTGTTTCGTTTTTGCTATTCTCCAGCATCAATCCATTTTGTGTTTGCAACGTTCTACTAAGTTGTGCTTCTTTATTTAACTCTATAATTTTCAATTTATTTTCTCTTTCAAGCACTTGCTGAATGGTTTTCTTTTGTTCTAGTTCTATATTTTGTAATGCATTCTCTCTTTCTAATGCTTCTTTCAATAGTAATTCTTGTTGAAGTTTACTTTCTTTCAACAAATTTTCGCTTTTAAGTAATAGCCTAAGTTGGGTTTCTTTATCTAATCTATCTTTGTTTAATTTATTCTCTTTATCTAAAAAACTAATTTGCTGTTCCTTCTTTTCTGTTTCATATTTTTTGGCAAGTTCGGCTGTGTTTTTTGCAATGCTTGTATTGTAAATGCTGTCTTTTAATTCACTAATTTTTTCAATCATTAAAAAGGCATTGATTGTATCTTTTGTTTCAATGTAAACTAAGTAGTGTTTTTGGTAAGCCTCTTTAATTTCAACAATATTTTTTTCTTTAACCGCATAGTCTAGTATCTCCTTACTAATAGCTAGTGCTTCTGTATAGTTCTTTTTTTGAAGTGTAAGACTGAACTTTAATTTATTAATGAATGATAGTAGCAATGCATCTTTTGCAGCATTTGTGTTATTTAAAATTTCGGAAATATAGTTTTCGGCTTTGCCATATTCTTTTGCTTTAATGGATATCTCTGCCAAGTTATAAAGTGCTACTCTTGCCCCATAAACATTGTTAGCTTTTTTATAATATTCGTAAGATAGCAGGTAGGTAGCTATTGCATTTTGATAGTCGCCTTCTACAAAATAATATCTTGCCAAAAAAGCATAAGCCCTAGCAACATCGCTGTGTCTATTCGTTTGCTGATTAAAATCTTCTAATGCTTTAAGGGTATATTTTCTTGCTTCTACATAGTTTTTTTGTTCTGAAAAAATATTGCCCAAAGCCATCCAACATTTGCCCCTTTGGGTATTATATTTTTCGGCAATTTCTAGTGCTATAAAAGCATTTCTTTCAGCGTTGGGAAAATCTCTTAAAACAACATATATATCAGCAATAAGGGTATATGCTGCAATATAATTGACACACAAGGATAGGTCTAATAGCTTCTCTTTATGCTCTTCGCAAACCCTTGTAGCACTTATAAATGTTTCAATGGCTTCTTTATATAATGATTGTTCTCGAAAGGTTTGTCCTATAAGAAGTATAGCTCTAATAGAGCCTGGGTAGTATTGAATATTGTTGGATAGGTCTAAAGATTTTTGGGCAAATTTTGTTGCATTAACAAAATCAATTGTTTCTTGTTTATATGCTTGGGCAATGTTGAAAAAAGTTCGTGCTTTAATGGTGTCATCTTTTATTGTTTGGCTAACATGTATCAAACTATCAATATTTGTTTTTTGACCAAAAGCAATCTGAGTGAAAAAGAAAAATATTGATATAACAAAATATTTCATTGTGCGTACTATAGTTTGCAATAGAATAACTAATTACGTAAATTACAAAAAATTGGGACGAAGTACAGATTAATATATATAATTTATCATTAGCGTCCTAAAGACTCGACTAAGAGTTCTTTAAAAGTATTGA
>JBBALJ010000152.1:0-5253 GCA_040403075.1 Bacteroidia bacterium | reverse complement strand
ATTTAGCTAATTGAATGAAATTTAAAATACTGTCGATTTAATTTATCCCTATTTTAATAGTTTTAATTAATTTTATATCATTTAATTGTCATTCAATTGCCATATTTTAAAAATATGGGGTTAATGTTTTTGTAAATAGGAAAACAAAAATATATTTGATTTCTTAAATAATTCATAATGAAAAAAATATTACTATTAGTAAATGTCCTAGTATTTTCAATTCTATCAAATGCACAAATAGATAAAGTCATAATGATAAAAGCTATGCAGCAGCATTCAAGTTCCAGCGAATTGAAAATGAGTGATATTTCTAGTTTTTCAATAAATTCTCAATATACAGAAGCTAAAACGGGTATTATCCATGTGTATTTTAGACAAACAATTAAAAATATTGAAATCTATAATACTAATAGTAGCCTTCATTTTGATAAAAATGGAAATGTGTTTCATTTTAACAATGCCTTTATAAAAGATGCTCAAGATAAAATTAGTAAATCCAGTATTTCCGTGGATGCAAATAGAGCCACTCAATCAGTTGCTAGAAGTCTTGGAATGAGTATAAATCAAAGCCTTCAATTATCGAAAACAACTCCGAATGAGTTTATTTTAAATGACCCTATGGCTTCAAGTCAGCCTATTAAAACCAAGTTATATTATTTTTTTATAAATGATAAGTTGGTTCCAGTATGGAATGTTGAGATAATGGATGATGAAAATAATGATTGGTGGAATAAACGTGTTGATGCAAATACTGGAATTGTAATTGATGAAAATAATTGGGTAACCAAGTGCGATGTAACTCAAATTTATCATTCAAATGATTTGGCTGATCCCATTTATAATTTTGAGGAAATAGCCCAAGGTTCGACAGTAAATAAAACAGCTTCAAAAGCTTCATATAATATTTTACCTCAACCTTTTGAAAGTCCTAAATTTGGTTCACGTCAAATTATCAATGAATCAGTGGTTAATTTATCAGCATCTCCCTATGGATGGCATGATACTGATGGTGTGGCTGGCGCTGATTTTACTATAACGAAGGGAAATAATGTTTGGGCAAAAGATGATACCACTGGAAGAAATACCATGACTGGTTCTTCACCTAATGGTGGCGATAGTTTGATTTTTGACTTTCCTTATAATATTAATTCTAGACCATTTGAAAATTTGAAAGCGGGTATTGTTAACTTATTCTATTGGAACAATGTTATGCATGATATCATGTATAATTATGGCTTTGATGAGGCTTCAGGAAATTTTCAAAACAACAATTATGGAAAGTCAGGAGCTGGAAATGATTTTGTATTTGCAGATGCTCAAGATGGTAACGGAACTGGCAATGCTAATTTTGCTACACCAAATGATGGTCAAAATGGAAGAATGCAAATGTATTTGTGGCCTACCAGCACAAACACAAATTTAATGTCTGTGCAATCACCAAGTAACCTAGCAAGGGCATACGGTGGTGTAATTTCTTCTTTTGGCTCAAAGGTTTATTCAGGTGGTATAAAAGGAAAATTGATCGAAGCGAATGATAGCACTGCTAATTATAATTATGGATGTTCACCGCTAATAAATCCTGACAGCGTTGCTGGCAAAATTGTCGTTATTTATAATAGTGCTGCTTGTACCAATATAGTTAAGGTTAAGAATGCCCAAAATGCCGGTGCGATTGGTGCCATTGTTGTGAATAATACTACAACCACACCAATAGCTATGACCGGCAAGGATGCGACTATAACTATTCCTTCAATTATTATTACTCAATCAAACGGAGATACATTGTTATCCCATCTTAGAAATGGTGAGGAAATAATTGCCACCATCAGAAATGAGCAATTGGATGGCAGGGTATACCAAGGTGAGTTTGATAATGGTGTAATGGCTCATGAATATGGACATGGAATTTCAAACAGGTTAACAGGAGGTCCTTCAAATACTAGCTGTTTAACCAACCAAGAACAGGCAGGCGAAGGTTGGAGTGATTTCTTTGCTTTGGTTACTACAGACAGGCTGGGAACAACCGATGCAACAAGTAACAGAGGAATTGGAACTTTTGTAAATAACCAAGATACTTCTGGATTAGGAATTAGACCTTTCAAATATAGCAGGGATATGAAGGTTAACCCTGTGACCTATAACGGTATCAAGACCCAAGCCATTCCGCATGGTATAGGTTTTGTATTTTGCTCAATGCTTTATGACATATATTTAGATATGATTGATGCATATGGATTCGATAAAGATATTTATTCTGGTAAAGGAGGAAATAATAAAGCTTTACAAATTGTAATGTTAGGATTAAAATTACAGCCTTGTTCTCCAGGTTTTGTAGACGCTCGAAATGCCATCATTGCAGCAGATAGTATATTAAACAATAAAGCAAATTATGAATTATTATGGAAAGCCTTTGCAAGAAGAGGTTTAGGTGTTTCTGCTGATCAAAAGTCATCTAATAGCAGAAGTGATGGCGTTCAAGCCTTTGATATACCTAGAAGTCTTTGGAAAACCAGCACCCAAGAAATCCTAAATTCAAATGATGTAGTTGTATATCCTAATCCATCAAAAGGCGTTTTTAATATTGATTTCTTAACAAATGCTCATATTAAACAAATTGAAGCTTATGATATAACGGGTAAATTAGTGGCTTCTCAAATAATAAACAAAGAAATTAGGACAAGTTCAATAGATTTAAGTAATTATACTACTGGAGTTTATTTACTTAAATTGAAATCTGATTTTGGAACTTTGGTTCAAAAGGTAATAGTAGAGTAAATAACGAAAGCTTAGAAGCAAAAAAATCCTATTGAATTTCAATAGGATTTTTTTGTGAATTTTTCAATAAGATTATTTTCCAATAATCATGATATCTTGAAAGTCGATAGCTTCAATTTTACTTCTACCACACCAATAGCCTTTGTGGTGGTGTTTTAAAGTTAGTTTGTTTCTATTTAAACATTCGTCTTCAATATAGTTTTTCTTCAAAGCAATATTGGCTGATTTTACTTTCTCATCCATCAGTTTGTAGTAGCCATAATCGTGTTTAAAGTAGAATTTTTTATCTTCTTCCATCAATCTTTCCGACTCTTCATCAAGCACAAAAAAGGTAGCAAAACAGGTGCCTCCATTTTTTAATACCCTCGATATTTCAGCACAATATTGTTTTATTTCATCAGGCATCATATGAGTAAATACTGAGGTTAGGATGATAAAATCGAAACTGTTGTCTGCATAAGGAAATACAAAATGTGAAGCCTTTTCGCCATCAGATTTATATAAATCATTCTTCAGGTCGACACATTTAAAACTGAAATTTTTGTAACGACCTGAGATGTTTTTATCGCACCAATTAATACCCTTTTTTACTATATCGAAGCCATCGTAAGAACCCTTTTCGTTTAAATATTTGGTTAGGGGTAGGGCCATTCTACCAATTCCACATCCTATATCTAATACTTTGTGAGAAGGCGCTAATCCCCCTAATTCGGTAAAGAATTTTAAATACCTATTTCCTTGCGCCAAAAAATCACCAGATCCAATAAATATCATACCTTTGGGTGGAAGCAGTTCGTTTTTGTTGCTAATTGAAAACAAAATATCATGAGGGAGATACCAAACCCTCCTTGCTGTATAGCGCCATTCGGCAGGAATAAAATAGTATATTTTACGGAGCAGTTGCATTTTGTTGCAAAATATGATTTGCATAGTTGTATTACCAAATCTTTAACAATTAATTTGCTTAAAATATAAATAGTGAAGATAGTTTTTTTAGGAACACCCGAATTTTCAGTAATGGCATTGGATGCCATTATCAAAGCAGGACATGAAGTTGCTGCAGTGGTTACCATGCCAGATAAGCCTGCCGGACGTGGCATGCAGTTGCAACAATCTGCTATAAAGAAATATGCTGTTGAACATCATTTGAAGGTGCTTCAGCCTGAAAAACTTAGGGATGAGCAATTTATTATTGAATTGAAGCAAATTAATGCAGATATTAATGTTGTTATTGCTTTTAGAATGCTGCCGGAAGTAGTTTGGAATATGCCAAAGCATGGAACTATTAATCTTCATGCATCGCTTTTACCAGATTACAGAGGGGCCGCTCCTATCAATTGGGCTATAATAAATGGTGACAATAAATCAGGAGTATGCACTTTTTTATTGAAACATGAAATTGACACTGGGGATATATTAATGAAGCAGGAAGTTGAGATAGGGGAGAACACCACTGCGGGAGAACTTCATGATACATTAATGCAAGTGGGTGCTGACGTTGTTGTGAAATCTCTTGATATGATTGAAAAGGGTAATTATGTTACAGTGGCTCAACCACAATTTGTTGGTAAACTTGCACCTAAAATATTTAAGCAAGACTGTCAAATTGATTGGTCAAAGAATAGTTTAGCTATTTACAACCAGATTAGAGGATTAAGTCCTTATCCTGCGGCACACTCACAACTTCATGGAAAAGGTGTCAAGATTTTCAAGGCATCAAAAGAAATTATTGCTCATCAAAACGAAGCGGGTAAAGCTTTCTCAGACGGAAAAACCTATTTGAAATTTGCATGTTCAGATGGGTTCATTTCTGTGAATGAACTTCAATTGGAAGGCAAAAAACGAATGCTTGTAGATGAATTCTTAAGAGGATATAAATGGGTTGATTAAAACCTATTTATGGCTATTGCTATCTAAGGGTATGCTCTGATAAGCACTATCAGCCCATTTAACTAATAGTTGGGCTTGCTCATTTGATAAAATAGCATTTTTATGAATGATAGTGTAAGAGCTTAAAGGCATTTCATGTTCTTTAATTTCTTTAACCATCTCTTCCAATTTATGTCTTTTTCTCTTCGCTTTATAATTGTTAAACTCCGAAAAATTCAACTCTCTTTTGCCCTCATTTACATGATTGGCTAACCATATACCAATAGGTTGAATATTATTATACCAAGGATACTCTGTGTGATTTGAATGACAATCGAAACAACTCGTTTGGAGTATATGCATAACATCATCCGGCACAGCCATTGTATGGGTAATATCATTTTCTCCTAGCGCTACACCATTATTTGGTTCAGGTTGATAAAACTGAATAAGAACTAGGATGATACCCAATCCAATTATTATTTTCTTAACTGATATTTTTTTCATTTTTGTCCATAAAAAACAAACGCTATTCAAAATGAATAGCGTTTGTTTTAGTTACTTTTATTTCACCACATTAAACTTTTTAGCATAATTATTCAAGTCGGT
>JBBALJ010000151.1:0-5468 GCA_040403075.1 Bacteroidia bacterium | reverse complement strand
CTACAACAAAAAAAGTAACCTCGCCCAATTTTAGGTTTATTTGAATGTCAAATTTTCTATTAAACTAATACCTTCAAAAAGCAATTCAAGGTTCGATTTTTTTCCACTATCCTCCACCATAGAAGAATAGTGTAATACTTATTAAAAAGGTACAATAAGACTATTAAATGATATGAATAAAATAGAAGTCAAACGATAATTTATATCTATCCAATCCGAAAAACTAGAAACCGACAAGCTTTGAATTGTGCTCTGTGAACTGTGTGCTCTGTGCTTTGTGGACTGTGAACTGTGTGAGGTGAACTGCGAACCGTCAAACTGTGAACTGTGAACTGTGAACCAACAAACTGAAAACTATGAACCGATCACCGACAGCCGCGCACCATCATCTCTTCCTTACCCAAAAATAAACAGGAATTCCCGCCAACACAATAGCCAATCCAGGATAGGTATAATTGGGTTTGTAAATCAAAAGACTCACACATATTACACTTGCTATGATGATATACAAGGCAGGAAAATAAGGATAGGCAAAAACTTTATAAGGACGAGGTAAATCAGCTTGCTTTTTTCTTAAAACAAATAGGGCAGCCACTGTTAGTATGTAAAACAACAATACGGCAAAAACCACATAATCCAACAAGTCGCCATAAGAGCCAGATAGCGTTAATAGGCTAGCCCAAATAGCTTGTATGATAAGCGCATATTGGGGAGATTGATTCTTATTAAGGTTTTCGGCTTGTTTGAAAAACAATTGGTCTTTGGCCATAGCAAAATACACCCTTGCTCCACTTAGGCACAATCCATTGATACAACCAAAAGTGGAAACCATAATCAGAATAGCCATTAACACTGCACCTATATCTCCAAAAACAGTTTGCATCAGCAAGGTTCCCACCCTGTCAGAAGGCACATTTTTGATGGCTTCAAATGGCAATGCATTTACATAAACCAAATTGATTAAAATATAGATTAGCAATACACTTCCGGTACCAATCAACAAAGAACGAGGAACATTTTTCTCAGGCTTGTCAATTTCACTTGCAGTGAAGGTGATATTATTCCATGCATCACTTGAGAAAATAGAACCCACCAATGCAGCACAAAACACCCCAATTGATAACTCAGGACTTGATGAACTCAGGATATTATATGAGCTTAAGGCATCACCTGCATGGTTTAATACAAAATAAACGCCTGCCAATATCACAAAAACGAGGGCTATGATTTTTGCAGAAGTGAAAATATTTTGAATAAGTGCACCCGATTTTATCTCTCTAAAATTACTCAAACTGAGGGTCCAAATAACCACAATGCCTAATATTTGAGCTGCACTGATTTTAAAATTGGCTACTTCAAACAATACATTGTTTTCTAAAAACACAGGAAACAAAATGGCTGAAAATTTAGCAAAAGCTACAGCCACAGCTGCAATGGTTCCACTTTGGATAACGGTGAATAATGTCCATCCATATAAGAAGCCAAACATAGGACCATAAGCCTCTTTAAGGTAAACATATTGTCCGCCTGCTTTGGGCATAGAAGCTGCTAGTTCGCCATAGCTTAGTGCAGCCAATAGAGTTAGAATGGCTGTTACAACCCATGCTAAAATGAGATACGTGGGGCTGCCTAAATCCCTTGCCATGCCTGATGAAACAATGAAAATTCCCGAACCAATCATGCTGCCCATTACAATCATGCTCGAGTCGAAAAGGCTAAGTTTTTTGATGCTATTCATAGGTTAAGTGCTTATGCTTTTGAGCAAATTTGCTGAGCGTATGGCAACCAGTTTTCGTTTGATTCAATTAAGATACCATTCACCCCAACCGCTTCTCCGCAATCAATATCACGTTGTTTGTCGCCTATAAAATAACTTTGTTTAGGGTCGATATGGTATTTCGAAACTGCCTTTTCAACCATTAAACTGCCCGGTTTGCGACACAAGCAATGTGATACAATAGGGTGGTGGGGACAATAGAATATTTCAGTAATTTCGCTACCCCGATGACGCAATTCACTGAGCATAAAATCATGAATGGTAGAAAGTGTTTCATGCGTGTATTCGCCTTTAGCAATGCCTCCTTGGTTGGTAATCACAATTAATAGGTAGCCATTGTCAGAAAAAAGTTTAAGACCTTCATAGATATGGTCAAGTAATTTAAAATCCTCAAATCGTTTGATATAGTCGCCCACTTCGTGGTTTAACACGCCATCTCTATCTAAAAATATTGCTTTTTGCATGGGTTTCAATGTTAAATTTTTTCTCAATAATAACATCAAAATTGAATTATTGTGCGTTTAGTCTTATTATTGAAAAAATTCCGTGATACCAAGAATAGTAATAATACCGACCTACAACGAGAAAGAAAACATTGAAGATATTATCCGTAAGGTGGTATCGCTCAAGCCTGTTTTCAATATTCTTATCGTTGATGATAACTCACCTGACGGCACTGCTAAGATAGTAAAAAAACTTCAAACTGAGTTTCCTTTGCAATTGTTTATGCTTGAGCGTAAAGAGAAGAATGGACTAGGAACTGCTTATATTGATGGTTTTAAATGGTGCATTCAAAAAGGATATGACTTTATTTTTGAAATGGATGCCGACTTTAGCCATAACCCTGATGATTTGGCTAGGTTATTCAATGCTTGCGAACAAGGCGCTGACTTAGCTGTTGGCTCTCGCTACAAAACGGGAGTGAACGTGGTTAATTGGCCTATGAGTCGAGTAATGTTATCTTATTTTGCATCAGCCTACGTGCGCATGATTACGGGTATGGACATTAGAGATACCACTGCAGGATTTGTATGTTACAAAAGAGCTTTGCTAGAGCATATCAATTTAGAGAAAATAAAATTCAGAGGCTATGCCTTCCAAATAGAAATGAAATTTACGGCTTGGAAACATGGTTTTAAAATAGAGGAAGTGCCTATAATTTTCACAGATAGAACCAAAGGTGAATCCAAAATTTCTAGAGGCATTATCAAAGAAGCCATTTGGGGTGTGTTTAGCATGAAACTAAGAAGTTTCTTTAAAAGCTACAACCAAATTGAGTAATCGTTAATCAAAATTGATTTGAGTATTATTCAAAGCTAATGAAAACAAAACTTCTTTTAAGAATCATTTGTAGCCTTGTTGTGCTTTCAATTCTTTACACCTCCTGTAATCAGCGCTATTGGTTTCGCAGTAAGGTAAATTCAGAAAAAGACAGCGGAACCGTTGAAAAAAGTTATCAAATTGCATGGTAAAAAAAATCATTATATACCTTTTATTTTTCATTTCGTTTACATTCTTTTCTATGCATTTACATGCACAGAAAAACATTGAAATTGGCCAATTAGAAAATGGAATAATTTCAGTGAAGCAAAATATGCAAGCACCTGCCACCAAAGCATTGGAATGGACTTTTAGAGATGGAACAAAAGTGCAAGAGTTGAAGATAGAGCAAATAGGAAATGGATATTTTTTAGTGGCAGTTTGCAACTATTTGAACTATAAACGCAATGCAGCCATCAACCTCGAATTGCAAGGAAATATTTTTCAATTAAATGAAGATGCGATGATTAAAATATGCTCAGCAGTGGCTTGTCAAACATGTAATTTTTTTATTGAAAATAATAAGATAATAGCTTGCAAATGCGAGCAAACAGGCAGTATTAGCAACCACTGCCACTACAAATCATCAATGGCAACTACCTTCATTCAAAACCTACAAAGAGCAATAAAAATGCAAGAAGAAAAATAGGTTTGATAATCTTGTCTTTATTAGTAGTGTGCATTTCTATATAATTGTTTCCACAGTGCGTTGGCCGTCATTCTGAGCGCAGCGAAGAATCCGAGCAAGCAAATACCTTGATTTTAATTAATTTGATGCTTCAAAAGGAAAAAGAATAACAATAAGATAGAAGATTGTTTATAGTTATTGGTGAGTCTACGCTAAAACACCTACAATGGGCAAAGGCATGACTCAATTATGCTTACTTGTATCCACCATCCACATAAAAACATTTTCAGGCAGATTTTATGATTGTCGTTTGCGATTGCATTAAAGGGTTTCAAAATAATTGTTATCCGAACGCGAAGCCAAGATAATAGTTCAAATAGAAGGCGTGGGTTGGGCCGAAAAAAAATGCGGGCCGTGCATCTGGCCAGTGCGCAGTAGCATATTTTTTTCTAGATTTTTTGTAACTTTTTCAGCAATGGAAAAAGTTAGAGAAAGAATATGTGTATGATTGAAATTACTGATAAAGTCTAAACATAAGCAACATCCTTATACACCTCCTAATGGCATTCAATAACTTCTTAAAGCAATCCATTCGTGAAGCCCGATTATTGCGGTGCGCAGGCCGTCACCCTGAGAGGAGTCGAAGGGTCTGCGTGGGACTTATCCAATATTAATTAAATCTCTAATACTAACTTTTGATGCCTCAAAAGGAAAATGAAAAATAACTAGGTAGATGATTATTTATTGTTTTTAATTGTTGGTGTCGCTGCATTAAAAACATCAACAATGGGCAAGGACAAATACCAATTCTTCTATTTTATTTTTGTGTTAAATTTTCTTCTTTTCATAAATCAATGATTAATATTGATATGTTTGAAAAACATAAAACCAACATATTATGATTATACAATCACTTTTAGGCGAGTTTATGCATGAAGCAGAAAGCACACGCAAATTATTAAACGCCATTCCAGATAGCGCACTCAATTATAAACCTTCTGAGAAGTCATGGACCACTGGGCAGTTGGCATCGCATATTGCTGAAGTATACAATTGGTATGACCAAACCTTCAACTCCGATGTAATGGAGATGAGTAATTATAAATACGATAAAGGCGATATAAGCAAAGCTTCAAACATTGTAGCTAAATTTGAAGAGAATGTAAAAAATGCCCAATCTGTTTTAGAGAATTCTTCAGATGATATCATGATGAATCCTTGGAAAATGACAATGGGGGTTAATGATATTTTTCCAGCAATGGCAAGAATTCAGGTAGTAAGAGGATTTTTGTTCAATCATTTGTATCACCACCGCGGAGAATTGGTGGTTTATTTAAGAGCCACAGGAAATAAGGTGCCAGGCTTATATGGTCCAACGGCTGATGATAAATAATCCATAAACAATAAAGGCTTTGACTGCGGTTGGTGTTATCACCAATCGCGTTTTTTTATGTTTAGTAACACTGAGCTACAGATCAACCGTAGGCATTCCGATCACGAAGCCCGATTTTCGAAGTGCGTGCAAAAAGATTTTGAGCAAGGGTTTGTGCAGCCTTATAGGTTTTGCCATGTGCATTGGATTAAGCCAAGGGGCAAAACATATACAGCGGCAAGGAGAAATCTTTTTGTTCGAAACGTTCATTGAGCGGAGTCGAAATGGCGTTTCGACTCCGCTCCAACGACCATATGGCACCTTGAAAATCGAAGCATTTTTATTTCCTTTTGATGCCTCAAAAGGAAAAA
>JBBALJ010000150.1:0-5523 GCA_040403075.1 Bacteroidia bacterium | reverse complement strand
TAGCAGTAGCAGGTATCGGATACGGTATCAAAAAGCTAAAAGAGAGAAACAAAAAGTAGTCTAAAGATTATTAAATCAAAAACCATAAAACAAAAGCCCGTTTAACGCAAGTTAAACGGGCTTTCACATTTATTAGGTATGCATTAAAAATGGCAATTAACATTAAATTAACGTACAGTTAACATTGCAATTATGTTATGGTAATAATGTTGCATATTATTTAACAATAATTAAACATGAAAAAAATCTTTACATTGGCTTTTGGAATTGCACTTAGTGTAAACACATTTGCTCAATTTTTTGACAGCGTTCCTTACAGAGGAGCATTTGGAATTAAGAATGGTACCAGAGAAATCGGAACTGGTTACGCAGGCTACAATCCTGATCCATCAAACACAGACGCAGATTGGACTAAACCTTGGGCTGAATTTGCTCCTAATACTGTTGCTTACCCTGGAGATGCAGGTTACAACTCTTCAAATTCTCAGTTCTATACAAAAGGTACTGCTGCCGAAAAAGTAACTATCTCTGCAGATATCGCTGCTGACTATACCATGACCAAAGACAAATGGTATGAATTATCTGGTTTAATTCACGTATTGAATGGTGCAACTTTAACCATAGAACCTGGTACATGTATCAGAGGAAGCATTACTAATTTAGGTGGTTTGATTATTGCTCAAGGAGCTAAAATTATGGCCATTTCAGATAGATTTCATCCCATTGTAATGACATCACAGAAGCCAGTAGGGTCACGTGTTCGTGGCGATTGGGCTGGTTTACTTATTTTAGGTAAATCTATCAATAACAATCCAGGTGGACAAAGAATTTTTGAAGCCTTACCTGCTGATCCATTAGCTTTATATGGAGGTGGAGCAAATCCTAATGAAGCTGACAATTCAGGTAGCATTCGCTACATGCGTGTTGAGTTTGCAGGATACAATTATCTTCCAGATCAAGAAATTAATGGTGTAACTTTTGGGGCCGTAGGTTCAGGTTCACACTTTGATTATATGCAATCAAGTTTTGCAAATGATGATGCTTATGAATGGTTTGGTGGAACTTGTAACCATAAATATTTGATTTCATATGCAGAAACCGATGACCAATTTGATATGGATGAAGGATACCATGGTAATCTTCAGTATCTATTAGGTGTTAGAAGTGCAGCTTTAACTGAAACTTCTCCAGCTGGTGCATGTAACGGTTTAGAACATGATAATAATACCAATTTGGGTACTTCATCTGCTGTAAATCCTAATATAACAGCACCCCTTCCAACAACTGCACCTACTATTTCTAATATGACTCTAGTTGGTCCTCAGCATCCTGGAACCAATAAATCAACCTTAAATACTTTGTGGCAACAACGTATGGGTGAGCAATACAGAATTAGAACAAATGCAGCTACAGGTGTTTTCAACTCAATTGCTTGGGGATATGCTACTGAAATCAACTTGCCTAATGTAGGGAACTTAGCACCATCTGTTCAAACCCGTGCTTCAAATGATGAATTGTGTATTAGAAATAATTCAATCATTTCAAATGAATTTCAAAGTGGTTCAACCAATGTGAAATTTGCAAGTTCAAACTATCCTACTGGTGCAAATGTTTGGCCTGCAGGTGCCACTCCATGGACTGGTTTAAGTAGCATGAGAAATTGGATGATGAATGGACCAGCTGTTTCAAAGTATAATTATACGGGTCCTACTGGAAATGATACCTCTATTTTAATAGTTAGTACTGCCGATATTACACGTCCTGATTATAATGGTACAAGTAATGGTGCATTAAGTCAATTGGATTACACAGTTTGTGATTTTACATTAACTGGTACTTCAAGCAAGTTTTATGGTAATTCAAGTTTCCAACACCCGAGAATTGCTTTGGTGGTAAGACCATCTATTTCTGCTAATCCAACATTCTTTCCAAGTTTTAATCAAAATTTAGGTACTCCATCTGCAAGCAAAATGATTGTTGTTAAAACAACTGCACTTGCTGCTGGTGTATTGGTAACTGCACCTGCTGGCTTTGAAGTATCAGCAAATGGAACTTCAGGTTGGGCTGCTTCTTTTACCAAAGGATCAACAGCTGCTGATACCTTGGTTTTTGTAAGATTAAATAGAACTACAGCAGGAAATAGCAATGGGTTTTTAGTATTGTCTTCTACAAAAACGCCTAGTGAATTTAATGCATTAAACATAGCAATTAATGGAACATGTGTAGCTCCAGCATCACCATATGTTAACGTAAATGTAAGTTCATTAAGTTTTAACATGAATTCAATAAAATCATTTGTTGTGAGTGGCAGGAACCTAACTAGTAATATAACCATTACTGCTCCTGCAAATTTCCAAGTTTCTGATAATGCAAATACAGGATTTAATGCTACATTGCTTGTTAATCAAAATGCAGGTAAATTAGCCATTACAAACGTGTATGTAAAATACACTGGTGCTGGAAGTATTGATAATGCTTCATTAACAATTGCAGCAGCTGGAATCGACCCTATTTCAATTGCATTAAATGGAAATTCAACACCAATGATAAATGTTACTCCTGGTTTAGTGCAAGCTGCTGGTGGATCTCAAATTCAGTACCCTTATATTAATACCATTGCTGGTACTCCTTCATTGTCATATCCGATTTATATCAATGCTTCGCAATTAACAGATACAGTTAAAGTGGGTTTGATTCAATCAAATAGCTCTGCCTTATCAAACTATCAATTGTCTTTAGATTCAACATTTACAAACCCAGTTACAAGTTTGAATTTAAATACAAATAGATCTTCAAGTCTTAATACAACTATTTATGTAAGATACAATGCTGCTTCAGCTGCTACGAATGCTGGTTTTGTAACCTTCACTTCTGCTGGTGCACCTTTAATCTATCAAGCAAATTCAACTGTGATAACTGGTCCAGCTAATCAAATCGTTTCTTTATCAGCAAGAGCTTCGGCTGTTGGTGCTAAAAAAGTATCTATCTATGCACCTTCATATCAATTAAGATACTCATCAGTTTTGGGTGTGGCTACTGCACCTCAAAGTATTTGGGTAAGTGGTGATAACTTAGGCTCAGATTCAGCTGTGGTAGTTACTGCTCCTGCTAATTGGGAAGTATCTTTAAGCAATGCAAATGGTTCATTCACCCAAAGCTTAATCCTACCAAATATGGGAGGTAGTGTTGCTTCAACTCAAGTGTATGTGAGATACAACCCATCGGTTCCTTTCGCATTAAATCAAAATATCATTGTAACTGCCTCTTCAGCTACACCTACACCTAATACAAATAACGCAACCAATATAGTGGAATATGTATATGGAGTAGCAACACCAACTGTTAATACAGATATGACTAGCTTACCTACTTTTTACACAACAGTTGGTAAACCATCTGTTGCAAATAGCTTCATGGTTTCTGGTTCAAAATTAACACAAGCGGTTGTTGTAAAAGGCTCAAACGGTTTCCAAGTTTCATTAGATTCATTAAGCTTTAAAGATTCAGTTTTAGTTAATCAAACTTCAGGTGATGCAGCATTAACCAAAGTTTATGTTAGATACTTAAGTAATACTCCGGGTCAAGTTTCGGGTAGCTATGTGTCAGTTGTTACTTTTGGTGGTTCTAGTATTCCTGTAAATGTAACAGCCTTAGCAGTTCTTCCTGCATTGCCAGTATTGTCAATCTCTACTGCTTCACTGCCTGCATTTGCTATTAACTCTACAACTGCATCAGCACCTCAGTCATTCACTTTCTCAGCACTGAACTTACTTGCTCCTTTGGATATTATTGTAGGTACTGATTTCGAATTGTCAAACGATTCAATAGCATACAAAAACACTTGGAGTATCACTCCAGACGTGGATGGTAATATTGCTACTACTAAATTGTTCTGTAGATACAAACGCGCAAGTGCTGGTAATTCCAGCGATACCATTAAGTTTATGAGTATGGGTGTTCAACCACAAGGTGTTTTGGTTTCAGGAAAAAGCACATCTGGTATCAAAGAAATCTCAAACATCGCTGCTATGAAATTATATCCAAACCCAGCTAAAAACAATGTATTCGTTGAGTTTGAATTAACAGAAAATAGCCAAGTAAGTGTTTCTATATTCGACCTTAGCGGAAAAGAAGTAGGCACTAAAGTAATAAACACCTTCAGCAAAGGATCTAATAGCATTGAATTGCCATTGGATGAATTGTTGAATGGTTTCTATTTTGTAAACATGGTTTCAGATAAAGGAGTGGTTACTTCAAAACTATCTGTGATTAAATAATTCAATCATTAGTAATAAATGAAAAGAGCGACTCGAATTTCGGGTCGCTCTTTTTATTTTAAAATAATGTGAATCAAAATTGAGTGATTGCCTATGGTTGGTTCTTAGCGCAGCGTCATCAAACGTATGTGCATCCGCTTGTGATAGCCTAGTCCATGATCAAGAAGTCTTTTTTGATTATTATTATTTGAGTTAATTGAAATAATTTTGCGCATTATCTATTGGATTATAAATCCAAAGTTAATAAGACGGGATTGCAAATCCCGTCTAGCTGGGTGTTTCAATATTCGACCTTAGTGGTAAAGAAGTAGGTTCTAAAGTAATGAACACCTTAAGTAAAGGTTCTAATAGTATAGAATTGCCTTTGGATGAATTGTTAAATGGTTTCTATTTTGTAAATATGGTTTCAGATAAAGGAGTTGTTACTTCAAAACTATCTGTGATTAAATAATCCAATCATTAATTATAAATGAAAAGAGCGACTCGAATTTCGGGTCGCTCTTTTTTTATTTAAAATAATGTGTTTTAAATTGATTGATTGCCTATGGTTGGTTTCTAGCGCAGCGTCAACAAACATATTTGCATCCGCTTGTGATAATCCCTACTTTATTCAAAATGTCTTTTTTATGTTTATTATTGTGTGTGGTTAATAGTAGTCATTTTAAGCATTATCTATTGGATTATAAATCCAAAGTTAATAAGTCGGGATTTCAAATCATAAGTGTTCGAAACTTTAAAGTTTGCTTACCCCAAAGGGGTAAAATATTTATAGCCGTGGGTGAAACCCACGGTAAAATAGCAAAAAGCAAAACAGAACCCTGAAGGGGTTCAACATCAAAAACCATGTTTCGAACAGTAATGATTTCAAATCCCGACTGGCAAGGGGTTCGAATAATAGCAATATAATAAAAAACTATTTTTTCGAACATTTATTAAGTAATATAAATTCGAAACTTATTTATTACAGAGTAAAACAAATTGATAATGATGGCAGGTTTAATTACTCGAAAACTTTAAATGTGAAAATTCAAGAAGATACCGAAATAGAAATGTATCCAAATCCTTGTCATGATAAAATCTACTTTAAAAATATTACTTTGGGTTCATTAATTAATATATACAAATTAGATGGAACTCAAATTATGCAGGCAAAATTAGGTATGGATAATGGTATTAAAATTATTAATATCAAATCAGGAATTTATCAATTAATGATTAATAACGAAAAATCTCAATTTAGAAAATT
>JBBALJ010000149.1:0-5598 GCA_040403075.1 Bacteroidia bacterium | reverse complement strand
GATGGTATCACAATTTCAGCCTTTGTTTTGCTGCGAATTTGCTCAATCAAAAATGTATTGAATGCCCCTCCACCGGTTAGCAATACTTTTTTGGCTTCTTTCTCATTAATGGTTTCGGCTATTTGGGTAGCAATATGCTCACTCAAAGTTGCCATTTTTTCTTCTTCGCTAATTTCTAAATGCTTCTTCACTATGGGCCAAAAGTCAGAGTTTATCCATTCTCGGCCCAATGATTTTGCGGCTGTTATTTGGTAAAAAGGCAATTGGTTTAATTCATTCAAAAGGATACCATCCACTTCTCCACTTCTTGCAATCTCTCCCCCATTGTCGTAAGGCAATTCAAGCCATCTTGCTACCCTGTTTAACACAATGTTACAAGGGCAAATGTCAAAGGCCTTTACAGCATCATTTTGTGTGAAAGAAATATTGGCAATGCCACCTAAATTTAAACAAGCATCATATTCAGCAAAAAGCAATTTATCGCCAATAGGAACCAATGGTGCGCCTTGTCCGCCAAGTATCACATCCATGTTTCTGAAATTATTTACCACAGGCAAACCTGTTTCTGCGCTGATAGCAGCCCCATCACCTATTTGGGCCGTAAAACCACTTTCAGGTTGATGAAAAATGGTATGACCATGAGAAGCAATAAAATCAACGGTAAGACTATGGGTTTTGATAAATTGACGAATTAACATCCCAAGGTATCGGCCATAAAAGGCATCCGTTTTAGGATAAATTTCAATAGGTTGTTTGTATAGTTGAGATAAGCGAATCCTCCATTTCTCGTCATAAGGAATGGTTTCAGCAGCCTTAATATCGTAGTTCCAAACACCATTGTTATAGACAAATTCACAATAAGCCAAATCCACCCCATCCATTGATGAGCCGCTCATGAGGCCTATTACTTTGTAAGTGTTCATTATCTATAAATTATGAGGTGGCGAAGTTATTATTTTAAATAAGATTTGCTATTTGACTTATATTATTTGAAAATTAGTATTTTTGGTTACAATTGTTTTACCTATGAGCAGCACAAGAAAAAATTTCATCAAACAAGTATCAGCCGCAACCCTTGCTGGAGTTAGTTTACAAGGTCTTGCCAAATCAAGTGTCATGCATCAAATTTCGGCTGCTCATAAAACCATTGCAAATGATGATGAAAGCTATTGGAAGAATGTAAGACAATTGTTTCCACTCACTAAAGACCTAGCCTATTTAAACAATGGAACCATGGGACCCTCACCTTTTCCAGTAATTGAAGCCATGCGCAAGGCCCTTATGGATTGTGACCAATTTGGTAACTATGGTGGTTGGGAAGCTACTGCCACAAAACTAGCCAAATTTGTAAAAGTAAGCGATGATGAAATTGCGCTTACCCATAATGTAACCGAAGGAATAAATATAGCTTGCTGGGGTTTACCCCTAAAAAAAGGCGATGAAGTAATCATGACTACCCATGAACATGTTGGAGGTGCATTCCCTTGGCTTAATAGGAGAAAACTTCATGGCATAGTAATCAAGACTTTTACACCTGCTTCAACGGCAAGTGAAACATTAAACCTAATTTCATCGCTCATTAACAAAAAAACAAGGGCCATTGTTGTGCCTCATATTCCTTGCACGCAAGGGCAAATTATGCCTGCCAAAGAAATCTGTAAATTGGCTAAAGACAAAAGCCTCTTTTCTATAATTGATGGTGCACATGGTGCAGGTATGATGCCCTTAAATCTTCACGATATGGGCTGTGATGTATATGCCAGTTGCTGCCACAAGTGGATGCTTGGACCAAAAGGTACAGGCTTTTTATACATAAGAAAAGAATTTCAAGACACGCTTCAGCCTTATTTTGTGGGTGGAGGAAGTGATAATGCCAAATGGAATATGATGGCTACTGTACCCGAAATGGGTGATTATGCCCCAAGTGCCCATAGGTATTATGGTGCCACACAATCCATTGGTTTGTACAAAGGAGTGGAAGCTTCCATTGATTTTATTGAAACCATAGGTCAAGAAAATATTTACAATAGAATTAAAGCATTAGGCAAATATGCCCAAGACCAACTGCTTCAACATGCAGACAAATTAGACGTAATTACCCCAACAGAAGAACAATCTAGGTGTTCTATTATAGGTTTTAAAATGAAGTCGGTGGAGTATATGAAATTTTATAATACCTGTGCCGAAAACAAAGTGAGAATAAGAGCAGTACACGAGAATGGACTTGATTCATTGCGTGTATCTACTCATATTTACAATAGCACTAACGATGTAGATAAGCTAATAGAATTAATAAAAAAGGTGTAGCAGATTAAGACTCGGGTTTGTTTACCCATTTGCCATTTTTTGATTCACCGTAAATGATAACATCTTTTATCCCCTCCAAATCCTTCGCGGCTTGTATCATTTCTTCTTTGGTTTCTTTTCTTAATTTAATACCAGTTTTTGAGCCTTTATTTCTTACTTCTATGTAAAATCCATTTTTAAATTTTACTGGTTTTGTTCTTGGTCTTGCCATTTTTTACAATTATTAACGTTTAATAATTACAAATACACTTTATATTATCCATTAATAATTAGGCATTTAATATGTATTGGTATATAATTTTGCTGTGAATGTAATGTAATTATATGGAATAAACGCTATAAAGTGTGATAATATTTCAAATCCTTCAGATAAAAGGTAAAAAATCTCCATTCAAATAAGCTGAAGAGTCTTTATAATAAGTATTGCCAATTAGGGTAATTACAATACTTTTGCCGTAAGAATTTTAATCGAATACAATGAACACAAATATGAGTTTATACGAAAAACATAAAGCCACGCTTGATGCGGCTGTCAAAGCATTGGGCGAACGTACTTATTATACACCTTATCCTGAAAACCCAAAAGCCTACGCTGAGGATGCTGATGCCAAAGCTAAAGCTTGGATAAGTGCTACCATGAACAACGATTTTAAATCCTTGTCTCAAAGCAACGAAGCGGGTTGGCATGGTGAAGAAGTATCTCCTTTCTTACAAGTGGGAATTGGCGTTAAATATCCTACTTTTTCAGTTGATAATTTAATAGCTAATGCCAAGCATGCACAAAAAAACTGGTCGGTAACAAGTCCTGAAACCCGCGCTGGCATTCTAATTGAAGCCTTAGAAAAGGTGAGCAAACGCTTTTTTGATATTGCTTATGCCACCATGCATACTACGGGTCAAGCTTTTATGATGAGTTTCCAAGCTAGTGGACCTCATGCAAACGACCGTGCTTTAGAGGCCGTGGCCATGGGCTATTCTGAATTAACTCGTTTTGTAAAAGAAACAGATTGGGTAAAATCTTTTGGCAAATTTGATTTAAAAATGCACAAAGATTTCAAGCCAATGCCTAAAGGAATATCAATGGTAATTGGATGTTCTACTTTTCCTGTATGGAACACCGTTCCGGGCATTTTTGCTGATATGATTACGGGAAATGCTTGTATTGTTAAGCCTCATCCTAAAGCGATATTGCCAATCGCTATTGTAATAGAAGAAATTCAAAATACTTTAAAAGAAAATGGGTTTGATGCGCATATCTGCCAATTGGCAGTTGACGCTTCTTCAGAACCTATAACTAAATTGTTAGCTGAGCACAAAGAGGTAAAAATTATTGATTTTACTGGTAGTAGTGAGTTTGGAAACTATATAGAAACATTGCCAAAAACCACCTTTACAGAAAAGGCTGGTGTTAACTCAATGATATTAGATTCTGTTAATGATTTAAAAGCTGTTTTAGGAAATATTGCTTTCAGTGCTAGTTTATATAGCGGACAAATGTGTACCGCTCCACAAAACATTTTTGTGAGTAAAGATGGTGTTAAAACTGTTGAAGGCATTGTTAGTTTTGACGATGTGGTAAATGGATTATCAGCAGCTATTACAGGCTTGGTAGACAATCCTAAAGCTGGACCTGGAACATTAGGCTCTATTCAAGCTGAAGCTACTTATAAAAGAGTAAATGAAGCTAAAAACCTTGGTGGCAATGTTGTGCTTGATACAAAGGCAATTAAAAATGAAGAGTTTGCGGATGCCAGAATTGCAACACCTGTGGTAATTTCTTTAGATAAAACACAAATTAGTATTTACAATACTGAGGCCTTTGGTCCAATTGTATTTGTAATTAAAACTGACGGCATTGAGGACAGCATAGCACAAGCAAAAGCATTAGCTGAAAGCAAAGGAGCGCTTACTTGTGGTGCCTATACCACGGATGAGGCAATCAAAACACAGATTGCAGATGAAATGAATTCGGCTTTTGTTCCAGTTAGTTTTAACTTTACTGGAGCAGGATTTATAAACTCTCATGCTGCCTTTAGCGACTTCCACATGACAGGCGGAAACCCTGCTGGAAACGCAAGTTATACCAACCCTGAATTCGTAACTAAACGATTTGTATGGGTAGGTAACAGATATATGTAATTGTTTAATTCAAACGATATCAAATAAAAAAGGTTAGAAAATATTTTCTAACCTT
Organism: Bacteroidia bacterium; assembly: GCA_040403075.1. Lineage (GTDB taxonomy): Bacteria > Bacteroidota > Bacteroidia > UKL13-3 > UKL13-3 > RGVD01. Next base: position 1,097 of record JBBALJ010000149.1, on the reverse strand, counting down.
TTTTATTTATCAATTCATATAAACTTATTTCTTACAAAGTTTCATGAGGTTATCGAAGTCACCATTGAACACATTGAAATCAACACCGCCTCTTATACCATTTACTCTGCCGCTTTCATTGTGCTGCCAAAAATGCCATGCACTGTGTTTTTGGTTTAAGTCTGAAGTTGCGTAATGGGCTAACCACAATGGGTATTTTTCAAACTCCTTACCTTTTAAATAATGCTTATAGAAGCTGTAGTTGGTGTACAAAATAGGAACCATTCCATATCTTCTTTCTGCTAAGTCAAGCCAACGTTTAACCTTTTGTCTCAACACTTTTGGAGAAGCACTGCCTTTCATTTCGATATCCAAAACTGGAGGTAAATCTTCTTTGTCAATAATCACATTGTTGCTAAAGAATTTGAATTGTTCTTCTGCGGTTAAGTGTGGGCGGAAGAAATGGTATGCGCCTCTCAAAATATTATTTTTCTTAGCTTCTTTCCAATTGTATTGGAAGTAATCATCTTTTACAGTTCGGCCTTCAGTTGCTTTAATAAATGCAAATGATATAGAGATATTATCATTTTTGGTAGCACTTACTGCACTCCAATCAATTTCCCTTTGGTGGCGACTGACATCGATTCCATGTACTTCATAATTATTTGGAAGAGATATGCCCCATCCTGGGTAGGTAGGAGAAAATGTTTTATGTATTTTGCTTGCAACATTGCGGCAAACAGCTTTAAACGTTGGGTATGAGACAAGCACAAAGCACAACACGAATACCGACAACACCGACAAACTACCAATTAAAACGCGCTTTACTTTCATTTGAATAATATTTTTAACAAATCTATGATTTCAAGTTCTTTTATTGTGCCTATATTTAGATGGAGTTAAACCATTTAATGTGCAAAGTCTAAAGAAATGAACAAATTATTAACGTTCGCAATTTCGAAATCGTTTATCAAAAATAAAAATAAATTATTTGAGTTTGAAATATATTTTTTTCATACATTTGCAGCCCATTAATCAAAAATGGCGGGGTAGCTCAGTTGGTTAGAGCGTAGGATTCATAACCCTAAGGTGGGCAGTTCGATCCTGCTCCCCGCTAC
>JBBALJ010000148.1:0-5599 GCA_040403075.1 Bacteroidia bacterium | reverse complement strand
TTAATAGACTTAATGAGATTAATAATAAGGTCAGTTTTTTTTGCATAATTTTTGGTTGCGTTTGTATAGACGCAATACGAATATAAATAAAACATTTGAATAGAAAAAACAGCCATTTAAATAAATATAAAATTTTACAAAAGTAGGTAGTGCCATAAATTATTTAATCAAAAGTGATTTTCAGAGTTTGGTTTAATGGCATAAAAAAAGGCTACTCAATAAATGAGCAGCCTTTTGATTAATTTAATCTATAAAAATCTTACTTAATGATATTCAATTTTTGGCTTGATAAGGCACCATCAGCATCAATTTGAACAACATATAAACCATTCTTTAATGATGAACAATCAATAGATTGGCTAATTGAAGTGATAGTCGTATTAAATACCTCTTTACCGCTTAGGTCGATGATTCTAATTGAACCAATAGTAGATTTGTTAAACTCAACAGTAAAGTTACTTTCAGCAGGATTAGGATAAATTTTGAACATATCGCTGTTGCTTACTTCTTTAACACTTAATGGGAATACGGCAGCTGAAGATTGTGATTGCCAAACTTCTTTTTTAGAATCATCTTCAACAAAAACAACTGCTGATAAATTACCAAACTCTTCAACCGAGTTTTCCGTTGCTAAGTTGATGATATTTGCTGCTTGTCCATTTGCAGGTAATCTGTAAGCACCCGGGAAAGTAAAGCTTTGTGTAAAAGGAACTGCAGTACCTGCTGTTAAACTAATTGAAGTTCCTGTTGCATTTGGTAACATCTTTTTCATAACATTATAAAATTCAGTTTCACCATTTGAGGCAACATTGTTTGACGTAATTTTTTCTATTACTGCAATTCTTAATTTCAAATTTGAATTTGTAAATGCTTGCACTGGAGTTACAGTACCAGATACAGTAATTGTTTTACCTGACATTGAATGATTAGCAGTAATCGAAACTAAAGATGGTTTTGAAGCATATGTATCAAAAATTGATTGGGTGTAACTATTTGCATTTTGGTTATATGAACCATCAACAGTTAACCAAGGAGCGAAAGTTGCTCCATAATAAGAAAACCTAGTACCACATTCAGCTGTATAATAAGGATCACCAACTCCTGGGAAATTCTCTTGATATTTAATTACATTCCAATTACCTGAATTAGGAGCTAAAACACTTGCTAAGTTTGTATTCCCAGGTAAACATGGAGGACAAGTTGAAGAAGTGAAAATTTCATGTAAAACTTTACGTGGTATTACTGAATTAAATGCTTCAGTCGAAATTGATAAGGTATCATTTAAGTGATTTTCATCCATACTTGAATTTGGATTATCTATCCATACCTTTATTTTCTTAACTCCGGCAGCGGCAAAATTACAAGGTGTAGGAAAACTAAAAGACTCAGAACCTCCAGAATTAGAGGTATTCAATGTATTTAATTTTCCTGAAACTGCTGCTGCACCATCAACTGAGTAATACACTTTCAACGATGTTAAATCTTCTGAACCATAGTTAACAATAGTCCCTTTTAGAGTTACATCTGTAGATTTTGCAACATAAACTGGCATTACCAATTTAGTTAAGCCAATATCATAAGTTGGTTGTGTACCAGGAATAAATTTATAAACTATCATATCTGCTTTAGCTAAAATAGTAAGAGCTGTTGCAGTTATTGGATAAGCAAATGAAGCAGAACTTCCTAACATGTAGCCTTCAGTTCCATTTGAATTTTGGAATCCAGCTACACCTGAAATACTTCCAGCTTTACCACCATATACAATATCAAATCCACCAGCTTCATATAATTTTATTGCTGTGAAAATAATATTGGTGCCATCAAATGCAGCACCCGTTTTGCCCATTCCATACCATTGAATAACATGGATGCGGTTAGGTGAACTACCATATGTATAACTAAATACTTGAGATCTTTCGGTAGTGTATTGCGTATTAGCAACACATTGCATATCACTCCACAAGGCAAAAATCGCATTTTTAGGAGCTGATACTGAAGGCAGAGCAATTGGAGTATTTTGAGCAGTTGTTGCAGTTGCATCAAAAGTCAAATAACCATTATCACTTACCTTATAAGATGAATAAGAATTTCCCAAATATGAATATGGAAAAGGAATAGTGTTTGCACCAGATAGCACATCATTAGATGGTTTATTGAGGATTACACTAGTAGAGCCTGTGGCAATAAATTGGTCATAATCATCAGTTGAACCAATTGTTTTGTAATTCCAATAACCCTGACTGAACACGCTCAAGCTACAAAGCAATGAACTAAAAAGTAAGATTCTTTTCATAAATTTTTATTAATTTTTTCGGTTTTCAATGTTATGCAAAGCAACTGTTAATTCAAAACTTATTATTGTAAATTATTATCTACAAATCGTTAAGATCAAAGAAATCTACTTAATATTAATATCATACATCATTCTAGCCTGAAAACCATTATTTTTCATTGCTTTTTCAAGTTGATTAAAATAAATATAATTTTCACCTAAATGCTTTTTAGTAAAATACATTTCTGTTTCGTTACCCATTTCTTTTAATAGGTTTTCGAATGGGTCTTTTTGAGTTGGAAAATCGACAGTTCTATATTCACTCAATTTGGCTTTTTCAGAAGCAATTTTCACCGCTTTATCCAAACCTCCAAATTCATCTACCAATCCAATTTTTTTAGCATCTGCTGCTGCCCATACCCTACCCTGCGCTATATTATCAACCTGCTCATAGGTTAATTTACGTCCTTCTGCCACCCTATTCACAAAATCATTATAGATGTGGTCAACTTCTTTTTGAATAATGGCCTTTTCTCCATCACTCAATGCTCTATCAGGTGTACCCAAGTCGGCAAATCGTCCAAAATTTACGGTTTCAATTTTTACACCCATTTTATTGTTCAATAGTTCTTGGGCATTAAACAATAAGCCAAAAACACCGATAGAACCTGTAATGGTATTGGGTTGTGCCACAATTACATCGGCTGGAGCTGCAATATAGTAACCACCACTAGCAGCTAAATCGCCCATACTTACTACAACAGGTTTGTCTTTTTTAGCTAAAACCACTTCTCTCCATATAATATCGCTTGCCAAGGCACTTCCACCTGGAGAATTTATACGTAAGACAATGGCTTTATAGCTTTTATCTTTTCTTGCTTTTGAAATAGCTTCAGCAATTCTTTCGCTACCCATGCTTTGGTCATCACCTTGACCCATGCCTATTTCACCCACACAATAAATGACTGCTATTTTATTATCACTTGTTGAAATATTTCCTGTATTTACGGTTTTGTATTTCGAACTTGACACCAACTCCAAATCGTTATCGGCAGCAATGCCACTCAATTTCCTTAATTTCTCATCCACTTGATCTTGGTATAAAGCCTCATCAATCAAACCATAAGTTTTAGCATCCATTGCATTTTGAACCAAGAAATTATCTATTACATTCATCAACTTGTCTTTAGGTATTTTGCGAGAAACCGAAATATTGGTTACAAAATGATCGAACATGGAACCCATATAAGATTGAATTTGTTGGCGATTTTCATCACTCATATGGTCTGTAATAAATGACTCAGCAGCAGCTTTGTATTTACCATGCCTAATAAGTTCTGGTCTTAAACCAACCTTGTCAAACATGTTTTTCAAATAAACAACTTGTTGCGTAAAGCCGTTCATTTCAATATTTCCAGATGGATTTAAAATCACTTTATCGCTAACAGAAGCCACATAATATGAATGCTCATCAATAAAATCGCCATAAGCAACAATGAACTTTTTGGTTTTCTTAAACTCAATTAAAGCATTTCTGATTTCCTCCAATGTGGCGTAACTATTAGGAGAAAAGCCTAATCGCAAATAAATCCCTTTGATATTGGCATCTGTCTCTGCTTTTTTAATGTTTTTCACGATATCATTCAAACCAATGGCCTTATTGCTTTCAAATGAATTGAAGTCGAAACCATCCAATGGATTTTTGGATGTTCGCTCAGGAATAATATTGGTTAATTTTATTTCTAAAATGCTGTTTGCAGAAATACTAGCCACTTTTTCTTTGCTAAAACTAGAGGCTATTCCTGCAATTAATCCAATTAGAATAAAAAACAACAGCACCGAACCGATAATAAAACCAAGCATGCTGGCAAAAAAGAATTTAAAAAACTGTTTCATGATGTAAATATATTTTTGGTAAATGTAAAGATTGGCTTGGTAAAACAATAGATGTTTACACAAAAGACTTGAGACATAAATAAATGGCAATTTAAAGCCCCATTAAATAAGTAAAAATAAAAATCTTATGTTTGTAGGCTAAAACACATCTACATTTATAAACAATGCTGAACGGAAAAAAAATAATCGTAGTGCTACCTGCCTACAACGCAGAGTTAACTTTAGAGAAAACATATAACGAAATTCCTTTTGACATTGTAGATGATGTGATTTTAGTGGATGATGCTAGTAAAGATGCTACAAGTGAACTTGGCAGAAAACTTGGAATTAATCATGTTATCAAACATGAGAAAAACAAGGGTTACGGTGGCAATCAAAAAACGTGTTATAATACTGCCCTAGGTTTAGGGGCAGATATTGTTATCATGCTTCACCCTGACTATCAATACACGCCTAAACTTATCCATGCCATGAGCAGCATCATTGCCTTTGATGTGTATCCTGCAGTATTTGGTTCTCGCATACTCGGTATGGGGGCCTTAAAAGGAGGAATGCCCTTATATAAATTCATTTTTAACCGTATGCTTACCTTGTTCCAAAACATTATGATGGGACAAAAACTATCAGAATATCACACAGGTTACCGTGCTTTTAGTGCCAATGTTTTGAAGAGTGTTAACTACAATATATGCAGCGATGACTTTGTATTTGACAATGAAATATGTGCTCAAATATTTATGAAAGGACACGAAATAGCGGAAGTAACTTGCCCAACAAAATACTTTCCTGAGGCATCAAGTATCAACTTTAAACGCAGTTCTATTTACGGAATGGGCGTTTTAAGAACATCTATTATCTATAGATTGCAAAAAATGGGACTAGGAAGTTTCAATATTTTCACCAAATAGTTTTCCATCAAAATATAACATTCTATTCCTCTTCTTCGAAAACCAATTCGGCATCTTTTTCCCAAATTTCCATTTCGCATGGCTTGCAGTTAAACTTCAGTTTATACTCGTTTTCACCATGCTTCAAGGTTAAAGGTTCTACCAATTTCTCCCCCATGGTGTCTTTGTTGTATCGCCAACATTTCCCCAACTCATATTTCACGCAATATTTGGTGGTCATCACCCTTGATTTACCGGGGTCCCATTGCAGTTCAAAAGCCTTTTCTATTTCAGTTACACCATGACGTTTATAAAACTCACGGGCAAGTTTATTGGCCACGTTATATGTAAAGTCAAGTTGGGTAACAGGATACGGATGATCCGTTTTTGTAATTTGGTATTCCTTTCTATGGTATTCATTAATCCTAATGTCTATCAGTTGCTCTAATACCAATCTTCTAATATCATTTACTTTAGATATTGGCAAAAACCAATTATTCGTAAAATCCACATTAATTTCATCTACTATAAAGGGAGTATTTCC
>JBBALJ010000147.1:0-5684 GCA_040403075.1 Bacteroidia bacterium | reverse complement strand
TTGTGCCACCTTCACGCTTTGCTCTATGTAAATTAAACATAGTTTTATTGCGTGGTAAATTTACACTATTCTTAAATCTTTTATCTTTGATAGATCTTCCAATTATTCCAACTGCAATACCCTCTGGACTATGTAATGGAACAGTTACCATGTCCATATTGTCTGAATAACCCATGGAAAATTGTTCCCATGCATCGCTATTAATTCCTCTAGATATTAAATAATCTTGTGCTTCTTGTTTAGCAATTAAACCACTGTGAAGCTTTATAAGTGTCTCTTCTGGAAACTCTATAAAGTCTGGCTTATAGTCTAGCAAATCTTTAAGTTCTTCCTCTAACATATCTTCAGGAGACAGTCTATTTGATTGAATGAATCTGAGGGCTTCAAAGTCGTTCCGCCCTGTAAGTTCCTTCACTAGGTCTAGAATGGTCCCTGAGACCCCGCAGGAGGGGTTGTAGCATATGTACAGGCCCTTTGAGTAGCTAACGGCAAATGAAGGCGTATCCATGTTTCTATGAAACGGACAAAGGCATAGGAAATCTGTACCTGTCTCTGAAACTATTTCTACATTTGCGGAACGCAAAATAGAGCGTAAATCCGCCCTAGTGTATGTGTCTGCCATTTTTATCCTTTGGTTATTAAACTCTGCCCTGAGAAACCTTCGTATTTTAAAGCTTTTGCTTTTCCAAGATAGATTCCGTACATTACCAAGTTGAAAGTGTAGTGATCTTTCTCTTGGTTATATTTTACATTAAATTGTGGTTGCATGTCAAGTACAGGAACGTAACCTTTCTCCCGCATCTGCTGGATTAAAAGTCGTTCATAATTTTCTCTTGAACTCTGGAATAAAGAATCATCTTTAATAACTCCGCTCATCCAGAAATCGTGTATCTTACGTGGGTACATGATCACCTATCTTTAGTATAAATTATACCAAGATAAGTTACTATGTCATAGGTTGTTCATATACTTCTTTAATAATTCCACGGTTAAGATCCCAGTCTAAGAAGAAGCCAAACTCTGTACCATGTCGGTTCTTTCTTGAAACAACTTCAATAATGTTGGTGTCTGGCGTTCTGTGGATTGCCATGGCCATATCAGCATCATATTCAATTGCCTTTGACCACGCTACTTGTGACAACATAGGCGGTGAATCTTGGTCAGACACATCATCCATAGTTGCTGCAGTAATATCAATAATTGGAATGTTATTACGAACTGCTAACAATTTAAAGTCACGAGAAATATTACGGTTACGCTCTACTTCAGATTTTGCACCTGAAGAATCATTAAACAACTGGTGGTAATCTAAGATAACTAAGTCTGGTTTATGTTGGTCAATCTTAGCTTGCACTGTATTTGGAGTTACTTGACCAGTTCCTTCATTTGAAACAAGAATAAATTGATTTTTGTCCGCAAACTTTTTTGCACCCCAATCATCAAATGCGCTTATATCAATTTGACCACGAGAAAAATCTGATGCCTTAAATAATCCTGAACCCAACATTGTATAGATACGGTCACGCATATTTTCAGGAGTCATTTCAAGAGAAATAATCATTGGCTTAAAACCTTGTTCCCATGCTTTACATGCAAGATAAGCTGACATCCATGTCTTACCACGTCCTGGCCAACCAATCATAACAATCAAATGACCTGGAGCCATGCCAGTAGGGTATGCATAATCAATTGCTTTAAATCCAGTCAAGATTCCTGGGCTTCCGCCCATAGCATCAGAACGATTTTTTACTGCTTCAAAATGTTTTGATGCAAGTTTAAAATCGGTAAGGTCAACGTCTCTTACGTTGCTAGTTAATTTTGTAAGTGTAGATAATTCTTTTTGCATATCTGCAACCACACGAGCAGATGCATTTGTTTTAAGACTTGCGCCAGAACTTAATAAAAGATTACGGATTCTACCTGCAAGGTATTCATTTTTTAATTGATCTAGGTAGTATGCAGTCTCGCCTTTTACTGATACAGGCTCAAAGTCTTTAAATCTTTCTTGCAATACTGATACATCAGGAACAGCTTTAAACTTAAGGTAGTATGACTTGAGTCCCTCCCACACATCACGGTGAGATACAAAGACCTCATCTATGTTATCTGCTAGGACTGTTGCAATATCTTTATTGCTACATACTGCGGTAATTACGGCTGATTCAGTGTTCATCGTTTCTTTCTTGTACCATTAGTTTAGTTTTAGCTCTAATTAATTCTCTGCGTGTTTTATCTTCTTGTGTTTGGGAAAGCGTAAGGTCAAGTTTTTCAAAGTTATAAAAGAACCAACCTATAGGATGACCAGATTTACTGGCTTTAAAGTAATACTCTAATAGCTCTTTTGCACGGTCATAGCCAACACTGTCAATAACATCTTGCATAGCCCACTTTTCTCTGTACTTGTTTACCACAGGCTGTTTATTATATGTCTGCTTATACAAAGCACAGTAAAGTGAAACTAAGCCATATGCTAGCTTTGCTTCATCCTTTGTCATTTTTTACCTTTTTTATTTCCTAGTTCGGCTTCTATCTCAGCAACCTTTTCCATTAACTTCTTCTCTACGAAAGTATACACCCTATTTGTAGCTTCGTCAATTGTCTCACCATTCCGCTGAAAGTCTTCAATGCCTACTGAAATCTTTAGTGATTCATAGTTCCCTAGGTTGCGAGTAAATTGTAAATCAATTTTTACAACTGTTGATTTACCTGATGTATTACTGATCAGATTCGTCATCTTCTTTAACCTTTTCCTTTTCTACCATTGTAAATCCTGGTTTAAACTTCTTGTGACCTTTATCTGCAAGGTGCTGATAAAGCATCATTAATCTATCTGAGATAGCAATCATTGCATCAAGATCATCTTTTTCATCAGCCAGTATCATAGCATGCTCAAGAACCTGTAATGCTTGATTAAGAATCTTTTTTGATTCTTTAGTATTATTTTGCTCTACCATTCTGGCTGTTTCCAAACTGGGACAAATTCCCCATCGTTATTTTTAACGTATAGGATATTCTCTTGCTTCATCATTGCTTCTATTTCCGCTCTACTTGGCATTTCTAATGGGGTAATCCCGCCGTCTAAACGTGGTCTACCTTTGTGTACCGTTTTAAAAAAATCATGCATTCTTCTAATATCATCTTCGCTCCAGTAATACTTACCTGGAGTCCTATTTCCATTTAAGGAATAAACTCTTGGTGGATACTCAAGGTTGCCTTTGTACAAGTGCATCTTGATTGTATCTTCGTGTCTTCCAATAATCTTGACAACCTCTGAGATGGAGTAAGCATGTTGTTTATTTTTGTTAACATCAGTTAAACTATAAGCAACACGCTTACTCGCTTGATAATCCCATGCGATTAGCAGATCCTCTGCTCTGGACCTTCTTAAAACCTTATGGAGCTTGTCGTTTAGGTAGAAGTACCTTGACTTTTGGACAGTTTTTCCTCTTGTTTTGCGACCCATTGTGCGAACCTACTTATATCTTTTTTGATCATCCATCTTTTCCCACACATGATGCAGAACATTTCGACTCTAAGGTGTTGTGAGTATACCCTGTCAACAAATACCCGTCCATTGCATCTTTTACATGTTATCATTATTGAGTTTTTCTATTATGCGGTAAAAATTTTACCGTCTACTACACATGTATAATCTCTTGTTATTTGGATTAGTTGCATGTGCGGATAGTCATTGACAACGTGTGCTACTGCAAACCCCGCCTGCCAATTTTTTTGGATTGAATAATCCATTTTGGTTTCATCGCATAGGTGACCAATTTCATAACCACGTTGCTCTTGCCCCGTGATATTGTATGTTTGAAAATAAGCTCCCATGCGGTGAGAGTGTCCACGCACTAGGGATACACCCCAGTTGTTTACGTCATTACGTACTGATTCTCCAGAGTGTTTAGAAATGGACTCACCATGATGACCATACATATCACCAAAGCGTTTAACAGGTGGCTCGTTATATTCGTGCCAGTTAATGCCATGCTTTTTATATTCATAGAGTGAATCAGGTGTAATGAATTCTAGAAATGCTGGAGCCTTCTTAGCTAAGTAATCTCCGTGTCTTGTCCATCCGTGATTACCATCGTGAAAATGGAGATCAGCATCTGGCCCTGTTGTCTTTCTTAATTCTGCAAGAAAATCTCTTGTGCCAGTAACTCCGCCATCGCTAACTGGAATTGAAAACTCTGCAGGATATTCTGCAGCCCAGCGTGAAGTTGAATCGGCATCATCAATATCCCCAAGTAGGTCTACTGCATCTGGCTTAAACCATTTCATAACCTTCATGAACAGTTCTACTTTTCTTGGATCGTGGCGTGGAAAGTGAATGTCACTTACCATCATCCATTTTAAATCATTAGTCATGTAATCCCTTTCTCGGGGTTTAGTTAATTGTAGCGTATGTAGTTGATTTTTGTCAAGCGCAATGCGCTTTGTTATGCTCTATTCTTGAGCAAAGAAACAAATTAATTAATCTATTATCTATTTTGTTTTCATTTATGTGGTGGATTGTTTCCCAATCCTCTAAAACTCTATTTATTTGTTTTTCCATTATGAGTCTGTGCTCATAATAAAATCCTTTGAAGGACTTTGGATGTTCAGGAACTTTAATTAAAACGTATCCTTCACGGCTTACTTTACTACCACGCTTTACCCAAGCTTTGATGGGCTGATACATGTTATGCTATTGCAGGACCTAGAGCAAGAATATGCACTGTAAACTCACCAGCGTAAGTTCCCTTGACATCATTTACAGCAATAACGCATGATTCAGTTGTAGGAGGATCAAGTAGTTGTGCTACTAAAATAAATCCCGATGTTTTTGCTTGAACTGTTGCAACAACAATAGGGGCTACATTAAATGATTTACCAAAACCAACTGTCTTACTATATTGTTGCTTGGCTGTCATCTTACCTTTATGGGTAACTGAGGCTAGCTGAAAAATATTTGCTGCTAGAGGTGCTGCTTCTGTCTCCCCGTCCTTAAAGTAAGAACCCAAAGAACCACTTGCAAACTTTACAAATAGGTCATCATGACTCTTTAGTGTTTGTAGTAGATTTGAAATAGCAGTAAAGTCAATGACTGCATTATCTATAGTTGTATCAATTGCCATCTAGCTTGTCTCCTTCTGCGTGTACAAAAATTTCTTTCTGCCCCGCTTGAATTATTGGCGTGTTAATCCATTCAAGAACATCTGGCTCAACAACGTGTCTGCGTTTATTATCGCTTACTAAGTATATTTTACCATCAGATATGTCCTTGAGCAAGGACCCATCTCTAAAGCCAACAACGCCTGATATTGGATACTCAGCCATCATTAATTCTTTAGTGTCAATAACAAGCAGGTTCCAAGAGTCCATAGCCCTATTGGATATGAACTTAAATCTCTTTTTACCTTTAACATAAAAATACCCCTTCTCAGTATGAGCAATTAATCCACTTGGGACAATTGGGGTATATGTATTATTAGTTTGTTTCTTCTTGAACAGGCTGATCATTTGAAGCCCTATTTGTTAACTGAGTTAGTTCTGCACGAAGTAATGCAATTTGTGTCTCATAGTTTGAGACAATCTCACCAATTCTTTGTTGCAATGCGGTGATTACTAATTCAATCTTTTCATTATCTAATTGATTATCCATTTTATCTTCTTTCTCTTTTGCTTAAGTATAGCAG